>JAPUEM010000178.1 GCA_027492575.1 Propionicimonas sp. | reverse complement strand
CCGACGCTCGCTACAACGAGATCCTGGGCGCCCACATGATCGGCCCGGACGTCTCGGAGTTGCTGCCCGAGCTGACCCTGGCCCAGCAGTGGGATCTGACCGCCGACGAGGTCGCCCGCAACATCCACGCCCACCCGAGCCTCTCCGAAGCGCTCAAGGAGGTCGTGGAAGGCATCGCCGGCCACATGATCAACCTGTAGCGGCTCAGGGCTCAGGACGATCCCTGAGCCTGTCGAAGGGTCGGCCCAACCGTGGGCAGCCGGCCCACCACAGCTCGCGGCCGCCCGGAGAGATCCTCGATGGTGTGCACCTCGCTGAACCCCGCCTCGACGGCCGCCTCCTGAGCGGCAAGCTCCTGCACTTCGGCGTGCTCCATGACGAAGAGCCCACCGGGCTTCAGCAGCCTGCGGGCGGCGGCCATCACCGCACGGGGCGTCTCCAGGCCGTCCTCGCCGCCGCCGTAGAGCGCCAGGTCGGGGTCGTGGTCGCGCACCTCCGGTTCGATCGGGACGGCGTCCGGGGGGATGTAGGGCGGGTTGCTCACCACGATGTCCACGGTTCCGTCCAGGTCGGCCAGAAGCTCCGGATCGCGGACGTCCCCCTGTTCCAGTCGCATCGCACCCACCCCCGCGGCGCGTGCGTTTCGCCTTGTCAGCGTCACAGCGGCGGCGGAGAGGTCGACCGCCGTGACCAGGCTGCCAGGCACTTCGACAGCCACCGAGATGGCGATCCCACCGGCCCCGCAACATAGATCCACGACGGTGGGGGAGAGGCCCGCGGCCCGTAGCCGGTTGGCTTCGTCGATGGCCACCTGCGCCACCGACTCGGTCTCCGGACGCGGCACGAAGACCCCGGGCTCGACCGCCAGGGTGAGATAGCGGAAGCCGGTCGACCCGACCAGATGCTGCAGCGGCTCGCGACGCCGGCGCCGCTCGACGAGTTCGGCGAACCTGGCCATGGCGTCGGCCTCCACCTCGGCGTCGTGCAGAATCGGCAGCCGTTCCAGTCCGAGCGCGTGGGCCGCGAGAGCCCGGGCGTCGTGGGCAGGGGAGGAGACTCCGGCCTCGGCCAGCACCTGGGTGGCGCCGGCGATGAGCTGCGCGAGGCTTGGTCGATCGGTCACGTCCGGCATCATGGCATACCGGCGCTTCGCCGTTGCGGCAGGCTCCGTCGGTGCGTCACATGGTTGTTCTGAATGGCCTCTCAGGAGACATCCCGCTGTTGCGCTACCGGATTGCTGTTCTGGGATGCGAGGGCCGCCTCAATATCGCCATCTCACGCACCAACAGCCGCGTGGCCGGCGGCACCCTCGTCATATCGACCATCGCGTAGCGCGCGGGAATGTCACGCGGGCCGTGGCGTTGAGATGGCGTGAAGAAGATCGGATTCCTGTCCTTCGGCCATTGGTCGGATTCGCCCGGCTCGCAGACCCGCTCGGGCGCGGACTTTCTGCACCAGGCCATCGACCTCGCGGTCACCGTCGAAGAACTAGGCGCGGACGGCGCCTACTTCCGCGTCCATCACTTCGCCCGGCAGGCCGGCTCGCCGTTCCCGCTGCTCTCGGCCATCGGGGCGCGCACCTCCCGGATCGAGATCGGCACCGGCGTCATCGACATGCGCTACGAGAACCCGTTCTACATGGTGGAGGACGCCGGCGCCGCCGACCTGATCTCCAACGGACGCCTGCAACTCGGGGTGAGCCGGGGATCGCCCGAGCAGGTGATCGAGGGCTGGCGTCACTTCGGCTACGCCCCGGCCGAGGGGGAGACCGAGGCCGACATGGCCCGCCGCCACACCGAGGTCTTCCTGCAGCTTCTGGAGGGACGCGGCTTCGCCCAGCCCAATCCGCGTCCGATGTTCCCCAATCCACCCGGCCTGCTGCGCCTGGAGCCGCACGCACCCGGGCTGCGCGACCGCATCTGGTGGGGTGCGTCCTCGGATGCCACCGCGGTCTGGACGGCCGAGCAGGGCATGAACTTGATGAGCTCGACGCTGAAGACCGACGAGACGGGGGAGCCCTTCCACATCCAGCAGCGCAAGCAGATCGAGGCCTTCCGCGAGGCCTGGAAGGCCGCCGGTCACGAGCGCGAGCCACGGGTCTCGGTGAGCCGCAGCATCTTCGCCCTGGTGGATGACGCCGACCGCCGCTACTTCGGCTACGGCCAGGAGAGCAACGACAGCGTCGGCTGGATCGACGCCAACACCCGCGCCATCTTCGGACGCAGCTTCGCCGCCGAACCCGACGTCCTCGTCGAGGAACTACGCCAGGACGAGGCCATCGCCGCCGCCGACACCCTGCTGCTGACCGTCCCGAACCAGCTGGGCGTCGACTACAACGCCCATGTCGTGGAGAGCATTCTGAGGTACGTCGCCCCCGACCTCGGCTGGCGGTGAGACCGCGGCAGGAAGCAGTGCCTCGAGCGCGCAGCTGGTTTGCGTCTCACGTGCCCAGATCGGCTTCGGCGCCCAGCCAGAGCCCCAGGGTGTGGTCGATGCGGAATGCTCCGGCTTCGAGTTGCTGCGCAAAGCAGGAGAGCCACGCACGGTAGGAGGGGAACTCCGGTGCTGGCGTCGGCCCATCGACCGGCAGGAAGATGATCTGACCGGACTCGCCCGCAGGCAGTGGGTCAAGGTCGAGAGCGTATCCATCGCCTTCTGTATCGGTGAACTGAAGCCACCCCCGACAGTTCATGATCGTTCGGACCTTGTCGGGCACCATCCACTCATACTCTCCGAGTTGGTCTCCAAGAGCATCAGCACGTAGGTCCGATGCCTCGATCATTGCTTCGACGCTCAGAAGCGTGTGGTGATTGTAGAGATCAAGCAACCTTGTGGGATTGTCTTGGCCATCATGCCGCCTGAGGCTCGCCGCGAAATCCTCTGGCAACTCCTTCCTCACCGTGCTGGCGAGCCGATCCAGATCGCCGTCGGAGGCAGGCCCGCGGAGCGTCCGAGCAATCTCCGGCGCCCGACCATGCAGTACGCGCTCGATAATGTCCCATGAGGCGTCGATATCCATCGTCCAAGGCTAGCGAGAGTGATCTCCGCTGTGGTTGACCCGGTGCGAGCCTGACCGATAAGGTACATTATGTCAAAATATGCGCTGGCTGTCTGACCCTCGCGCTCCTCCTCGCTTGGCGCTGTCAGCAGCAAGCGTGATCTGACACACCCCGCTTTCAGTGTGTCGTCGTGGTGGTTGTGGATCACGGAGGGTGAAGGATGGTGGGCATGCTGGAGACTCGCGAGCGTAACGACGCTGACTGCGAGATCGTGACGTCATGGATCGAGAACGCTGCCGCGCTCAACTTGTTCACGGGCCCGCGTTTGCAGTGGCCGCTGGATCCGCAGCAACTGGCAGCGATGAGCCAGATAGCGGGATTCAGCGCTTGGGTCATGGTCGACAGCGCCTCAGGTTCCGTCGTAGGGCACTTCGACCTGACGATTCCTGACCGAACTGCGCGTCTCGGGCGCGTCATTCTCGATCCGGATCGCCGTGGGCTCGGTCTCGCGCACGCCCTGGTGGGCCTCGCTGAACACAAAGCTCGCCAACTGGGCGCGGTAGAGCTAGTGCTGAACGTGGTCGACGGAAATCTTCCAGCGATTCGAACCTACGAGAACGCAGGTTTTCACCGGACGGCGCTATCCGATCGTCCAGACGTCATCACGATGACTTTGACCCTCTAGCTCGCACATTCTAGATATTGGTAGACATTCGAGCTATGGTCGGGTCTATGAAGACGATCACGGTGGGCCAGTTGCGGCAGAACCCGACGACGATGCTCGCGGACGTCGAGGCCGGCGAGATCTACCGGGTCACGCGGCACAACCGCGAGGTTGCCCGCGTCGTGCCGCGATCGCACGAGATCGAGTTGTTGCCCCGCAAGCGCTCGGGCGGTTCGCGACTGGCCGGGCTCCCCCACCATGAACTGCGTACGGCCACGTCGATCGACGAACTGCTCGCCGACGAGCGCGACCGGTGACGACCTACTACCTCGACACCTCCGTGGCGTTGCGCGCGCTGCTCGGTCATTCGCCTGCGGCGGCGACCTGGGTCGACCAGGTGAGCGCCGACGAGGAGCATCTGCTGGTTTCGTCGCGGATCCTTCGCACGGAACTCACCAGAGTCCTTCGTCGTGAAGGGCTGCCGTTGAGTCGGCGGGACGAGGTGCTGGACGTGCTCAGCTTGGTGCCGATCAC
The DNA here is from genome assembly GCA_027492575.1 of Propionicimonas sp. Classification (GTDB taxonomy): domain Bacteria; phylum Actinomycetota; class Actinomycetes; order Propionibacteriales; family Propionibacteriaceae; genus Propionicimonas. The sequence goes on along the minus strand of JAPUEM010000178.1, from coordinate 28,348 downwards.
CGATGGGGTGCTGGCTGCGGCTGAAGCGATCGAACCGCACGTCAAGACCCTGGATGCAATCCATCTCGGCTCTGTGATCGCCGCTGGCCTTGATGCCACGATTGTCAGCCACGACACCGCGATGATCGCCGCGGCGACGTCCCTGGGCTACCAGACACTCGATCCGGTCGTCGAGTCGGCTCCTTGACTGCAGTAGTGACCCTGCAAACTCGCACAGGACTTCCGCCCCCGTGCATAGGACGCGGAGATGGCTCGCAGGCTGCATCGTCCAGATCGGGACTCGACGGCGTTGCCCGCGCGCTTCGAACATGACCGGGTCTTCTTGGAGGCGACGGCTCCGGGCGGTCAGCTCCTGCGGCTGTACACCGATAGCGGCGGCGGGTTCAACGCCATCGCCACCTCGGTGGTACGGCGGTACTCGCTCAAGGTGGCCCTAGACCCGGCGTCACGCCGGGAATGATCAGCGAACTCCAGTTGGACGACACTCGCGCGTTCCCCGGCACCACGCGGCGGGTGTGGGTCCACACCGCCGCCGTCCACCGCTCCGACGAACCAGCGGCGGGAATGCGGCCTTCACCGCTGCCTGGATGCGCCCCGACCGGATCCGACGGGTGATCGGCTTCAACTTGAGCTTTGCGCAGCTGCCCGGCAGCACTCCCTACTGCGCTGGCTCTGGCAGGGCAGCTGCCTGGCGTAGCGGTTGACTATTTAGATATATGACTTAAGATCATCAAATGAAGTCTTACGCCTTCAATTTCGTGGTGCTAGCGGATCAGGTGTCCAGCCGGGCGGACGCCGATCACGTTCCGGCCGCACTCGCTCGCTTGCGACAGGTTCTGGGCGACCGGTTGGTGCTGCCCTTCGAGCGGACGGCCGGAGACGAGATCCAGGGGCTGTGCAGCGAGTCGGCCGCGGTCGTCGACGCGATCTGCGAACTCACCCGGCTCGGCGGCTGGCGGATCGGAATCGGGGCCGGCGGGGTCGAGTCTCCCCTCCCCTCCTCCACCCGGGAAGCTCGAGGAACCGCCTATCTGGCCGCGCGGGAGGCCATCGGCGCCGCGCGCTCCTCGCCCACGCAGCTGGCGTTGGCCGGCGATGATGAAGTTGTCAGTGGGGATGGCTACGGTGAACCGAGAGAGAAACTCCAGGACGCGGAGACCGCACTGTGGTTGCTGCGGGGAGCGCTGCAACAGCGCAGCAAGGAGGGCTGGGAATTGGTGGACCTTCTCGACCAGGGACTGACCGGTATCGAGGCCGCGGCGAAGCTCGGCGTCAGCCCTTCCGCCGTCAGTCAGCGCCTTTCTCGCGCTCGGCGGATTGAGGTGGCCCGGGCGCGATCCCTCGCAACGCGCCTGCTCGCGCACCTCGGAAAGGCGGCCTGATGAACCCCGTTCTGGCGCTCGTCCTGAAGGCGGCCGTGGTTGCCGCGCTGGGCGCGCTCGCCGTTTTCGCCGGCAGCCCGCTGGTGCAGGCGGTCTTCCGCAGGGCGGATCCCTTGCCTTCGGCGGACGACAGCACGGCTGCGGTCGAAGAGGTGCTCGGCATCCGTGCCGCTGAGAAGACGCTGCGCGGCGGCAAGTGGATCGGGTGGTTCGAGCGACTCGCCGTGTACGCGTCCATCCTGGCCGGCTTCTCCGGGGGAATCGCCGTGGTGCTGGCCGTCAAAGGCCTCGCCCGCTATCCGGAACTGAAGGCGACCACCGGCGGGGCGGCTGAACGCTTCATCATCGGCACTTTCACGAGCGTTCTGTTCGCTGCCGCGTGCGCCGGTGTGGCTTGGTGGCTGGTAGGGCTGTGGTGACTCCACTGAATGACTACGACTCGCGGATCGTCGATCTCTACGACGGCGACAACCCCGATGGTCCGGATCACGACTTCTATCGCCGCCTGGCGGACGAGCGGGCAGCCTCGCGAATCCTCGATCTCCGTTGCGGCACACTGATCGACACCGCGACGCTCTACTTCCGTGACGCTCACATCCTTGCTGGGCAGTTGGACGCGACGGGGTTCGATGTCGAAGCCGTCAACGGCGATTGGCTCCAGAAGCCTTTCACTGGGGACGCTCCTGTCATGGTCCTTCGTTACTCGTAACCGCAAGGACGGATCGCGCCTTGCCGCGCTCGCCGGCCATGAACTGCGCACGGCCACCTCGATCGAAGAACTGCTCGCCGACGAGCGCGACCGGTGAAGACCGCGAGAGGCAGGGCCAATGATGGCAAACTTTGCCAAGCTCGCCTAAGGTGAGTTACATGGCAACGATGAACGTGTCACTTCCGGACACCCTGAAAGAGTTCGTTGAAACACAGGTCAGCGAACGGGGCTACGGCACGAGCAGCGAGTTCGTTCGCGACCTGATTCGTCGAGAGCAGGCACGCACGAAACTGCGCGATCTGGTGCTGGACGGCATGGCCTCGGGACCTGGCTCGGAGCTTGACGACGGGTACTTCGAGCGCCTGAGGTCGAGCCTTCGGGACCCGCACGCCGTATGACACAGCGCCGCGTTCTCACCACTAGGCGAGCGGACGAGGACATCACCAACGCGCTTGCGTACTACCTCCATAACGGTTTGCGCCGTCAGTGACCAGGTCGTCGCCTGGCCCGGCGCGGACCGGGCATACGCGAGCGAGGGCTCTGCTGGCGATCTCAGGATGGAAGATCGGCGGAGCCGGGCGTGGGGCGGTGGCCATCATGCGGCATGAGCGCGTTGAGCCAGTCGAGTCCTTCCGCCTTCGTCTCCCGGCTGCTGGATGTCATCGAGTACGACGTCCAGCCGATGACCCAGCGGGGGGTTGGCACCGGCAACAAGCTGTTCGGGGCCGCGATTCTGCTCAAGTCGGATCTGTCGCTGGTGCTGGCCGAGACCAACAACGAGTCGGAGAATCCGCTCTGGCATGGCGAGATCCACGCCATCAAGCGCTTCTACGAGCTGCCGGCCGACACCCGGCCCAATCCGCGCGACTGCCTCTTCCTCGCCACCCATGAGCCCTGTTCGCTGTGCCTTTCCGGCATCACCTGGTCGGGGTTCGACAACTTCTACTACCTGTTCAGCTACGAGGACACCCGGGACAGCTTCGGCATCCCGCACGACATCCGCATTCTGCAGGAGGTCTATGCCGTGCCGGATCCCGATCGAGACGCGCCTGCCCCCGACCGTCCGCTCTACAACCGAGTCAACGCCTTCTTCGAGAGCCACGCCCTGCAGGGCATGATCGCGGCGGCGAGCGGCGACCAGCAGGAAGCACTCAGTGCCCGCGTCGACCACCTCAACGCGGCCTACAACGGACTTTCCGAGACCTACCAGCGCGGCAAGGGCAAGGTCGGCATCCCGCTGGACTGAGCCCGAACCGAGTTCAGTCCCCCGCGAGACGCCAGATGCCGACCGCGGGACCGTCGCCGGAGATCAGCACTTCCTCGCCGAAGACGGTCAGCTCAGGAGTTCCCGCGGCGGTGGCGCGGTACAGCAGTTCCGGACGCTCCCCCGCCAGCCAGGCGGGCAGGCTCGCGCCTTCCCAGGGGGCACGGGCGAGGACGACGAGCACCCGTTCCGCGGCGGTCTCGCGCAGGTAGGCGATGGCGTCGGCGGTCACCACGGCCCAGCGCAGGCCGCCCTCCTTCAGGGCGGCACTCCCCTGCCGCAGCGCGATCAGGCTGCGGAAACGCTCGAAGACGGATGCGTTCCAGCGCGGGCCACCGCCGGCGGCGATCTGGTCCCAGGGCATGGAAGTCCGGGAATGCTCGCCATTGCTGCCGACGGCACCACCCTCGTCCCCGGCGAAGACGGCAGGGATTCCTGGGTAGGTGAACAGCCAGGCCGCGCCCACCTCCACCAGGCGGGGGTCGTCGGTGATGGTCGCGATCCGCGCGGTGTCGTGGGAGCCGAGCATGTTCCACTGCCGGGAGTAGAGGGTCCAGGGCACGGAGCCGTCGAAATCCCGCATGGTCGCGACGACATCGGACGCCGAGCGCCGCGGGATGGGCAGCGGAAGATCGGCGAAGCCCAGATCGGTCTCCGGCTTGGTGAGCCATGACCACATCGGCTTGATGAACGCCTGGTAGTTCATCACCGACTGCCAGCCGTCGCCGAGCTGATCGTTGTACAGGTCGTAGAAGTGTTCGCCGACCAGCAGGCCGTCCACCTCGTCCACGGTCGCGCGGGCCGCCCGCGCGACCTCCGCGTAGTAGTCGTCGGCGGCGTACCGTCCGGTCATGTGGGCGACGTCGATGCGCCAGCCGTCCATCCCGAAGGGCTCGTGCAGGTAGCGTCCCACCACCGAATCCGGGCCTGACACCATCCGTCCCCAGAGTTCGGACGAACCCCAGTTGAGCTTCGGCAGCGAGGCCACGCCGAGCCAGGAGACGTAGTCGAAGGGCACTCCGTCCACGACGGTCTCGACCGGTCCGCCCCACTGGTCGGCCTGGGATTGCTGCCACCGCGCGAAGTCGATCGGGGCATCCTCGGCCCAGTAGTAGAAGCCGCCCTCGACCGAGCTCCGGTCGGCCAGCGCGGCCTGGAACCACTCGTGCCGATCGCCGGTGTGGTTGGTGGTCAGGTCGCCGATCACGTGCATCCCACGTTCGTGCGCAGCCTGCACCAGCCGGACGAGGGCCTCGTCCCCGCCCAGCGCCGGGTCGACATGGCTGAAGGTCGACGCGTCGTAACGATGCGCACTGCGGGAGGGGAAGAACGGCGTCAGGTAGAGCAGGTTGACCCCGAGCGACTGGAGGTAATCCAGCTTCGAGGCGATCCCGTCGAGGTCGCCGCCGAAGAACTGACGGACGGCCGGCTCGCCCTCCATCTCCGCCTCGTCGTCCCAGCTGGCCGGCCAGGCCCACTCCGGCGCGGGCCGGGTGTCGGCCGAGGCCGACCGGGCGAACCGGTCCGGGAAGATCTGATACCCGATGGCGTCCCGGGCCCAGGCCGGGGCGTCGGGGAAGACGGTCACCCGGAAATCCCCCACGTCCGAGACGTCCCGGGAGAACAATCCGCGGTTGGTCAGCCACTGATAGTCGTGGCCCCGGCGCAGCAGCCAGCGGTAGCTGACCACCGGGTTGTCCACCGGCAGGTCCGCCGCGTACCAGCGCTCGTGGGCGTCCTCCCGTTCCACCACCGCGGGCAGCTTCAGCGGGTCGCCGTCGCGCGAAACCCGTAGCAGGACGCCGGTTTCGCCGAAGCCCTGCGGAACGCGCAGGCGCACTCGCACGACGTCCCCGAGGACGAACTCCCTGGCCGAGACGTACAGGCTCGAACCGTCGTGATGGGGCAGGCCGAGCAGATGTGGTGCGGTCATCAGCCCTTCACGGCTCCACCGGTCAGCCCGGAGACGATGTACTTCTGCAAGAAGAGGAAGAGCAGCAGCACCGGCAGCGCCGCGATCGCCGCGCCGGCGGAGAAGAGCGTCAACTCGGGCGCCCGGCTGTCACCCACCAGTTGGTAGAGACCCATCGGCAGCGTCCAGGCCGCCTGCGAACCGCTGCCCAGCACCACGCTGGCCATGATGTACTCGCCGAAGGTCCCGATGAAGCTCAACAGCGCGGTCACCGCGAGGATCGGGATCACCAGCGGCAGGATGATCGTCCAGTAGGTCTGGGCGTGGGTGGCGCCGTCGATCTTCGCGGCCTCGTCCAGGGTCTGCGGGATCGAGTTGAAGAAGCCGTACATCAGGAACGTGTTGGCCCCCAGCGCGCCGCCCAGATAGACCGCGACCAGCGCGACCGCCGAACCGGTGCCCAGGATCGGCGCCACCTCCCCCAGCGCCGTCATGAGGATGAGGATCGCGACGAAGGCCAGCATCTGCGGGAACATCTGGATCACGAGCAGGGCGGTCAGCCCGAACCGGCGCCCGGTGAAGCGGAACCGCGAGAACGCGTAGGCGGCCGCCGCACCCATCAGCAGAGTGCCGACGGCGGTGACCGTCGAGATCGCCAGCGAGTTGCCGAACCACTGATAGAAGTACTGCACCTTCGCGCACTTGTTCGCGTCGGCAGCCAGATCGGGGTTGCACCCGAGCATGGCGTAGTTCTCCCAGGTGAAGGTCGCGAACAGGTTGTTGGCGTCGGTCATGGTGTTCTTGGCCGACACCGAGGCGGAGATCACGTAGACGATCGGGAAGGCCGCGAAGAGGACGGCCACGACGCCCACGATGTGGCGCAGGCCCACGCTGCCGAACCACCGGCCGAAGCTCATCCGGTTCTGGTTCTCCAGCGTCGGGCTGGTCTTGCTCAGGGTTGACATCAGACCATCTCCTCCAGCTTGCGGGTCTGCCGGAACCCGATGATCGAGACCACGGCGACGATGACGAAGACAATGATCGACAGTGCCGCAGCCAGGCCGAGATCAGCCCGTGCCGCGCCACCGCCGACCCCCGATATCCGGTAGACCATCGAGATCAGGATGTCGGTGGCGCCGACCGGTTCGGTAGCCCCGAACGAGGGCCCGCCCTTGGTCAGCATGTAGATCAGCGTGAAGTTGTTGAAGTTGAAGGCGAAGGAGGCCACCAGCACCGGCGCGGTCGCGATCAGCAGCAGCGGGCCGGTGACATGCAGCCACATCCTGGCCGGGCCGGCGCCGTCCACGATGGCGGCCTCCTTGATCTCGCTGGAGAGCGACTGCAGCGCTCCGGTGGAGATCAGGAACATGTACGGGAAGCCCAGCCACAGCTGCACCAGCAGCAAGGCGCCGCGAGCCAGCCAATAGCCGCCCTCGGTCTGGGTCTGCAGCCAGTCGATGTCGACGCCGCCGAGAATCTGGTTGACGAAGCCGTCCACGTTCAGCATGTTGCGCCAGACCAGCGCGCCCAGGAAGGACGGGAAGGCGTATGGCAAGAGCAGCAGGGTGCGGTAGAGCTTGCGTCCCTGCACCCGCTCGTCATTGAGGACGATGGCCAGGAAGGTGCCGAGGATGAAGGTGAGCAGCACCGAGAGCAGGGCGAAGGAGAAGGTCCAGATCGTCACCGACAGGAAGTACTGGCCGTATTCGGAGCCGGAGAAGAAGGCGCGGGTGAAGTTGTCGAAGCCGACGAAGACCTGCCAGCCGGTGCGGAAGCGATGCGAGCCGGCGTTCTCGCCGTCGGCGAGGAAGAAGCCCTGATCGGTCGCGTGGTAGACCGTGCCGGTGGCGGCGTCGGTGATGGTCTGTGCGGACGCATCCCAGGAGAGTGTGGACGCGGCTTCGCAGGCCATCACTCCGGCAGCCTGGATCACCTGACCCGGCACGTCCCCGATCGGCGCCTTCAAGCCCTGCAACTGCTGACCGATCTCGGCCGGCGGCACGATCGCGTAGCCCGGCACCGAAACGATCTGTCCCTCGGCGCCCACTTCGGCCCCCGGAACCTCGGCCATCGGCGTTGCCTCGTTGCCGACCCAGACGGTGGCGTCGGGCTTCGAGATGGCGATGAAGATCTCGGCGTCCTGGCGGACGGCGGCCATCGGGAAGTAGGCGCCGCCCGGGACGCACTTGGTGTCCTGCAGCAGCGCGAACTTCGCAGCCTCCTGCGGAGAGGTGAGCCGATGGCCGTCGCCGTAGTTGGTGAAGGCGATGTAGCCGTTGTAGAAGACCGCGAGCACCTGGAAGATCAGCAGGAAGACGATGCCCGGGAGCATGTACTTCGCGGGCAGCGTGAAGCGGTTGGTGAAGTAGGTGTAGTTGACCGCGACCAGGATGGCGGCCATCCCGGCGAGGATCCACCAGGATTGGTTGGAGTAGGCCGCGTAGACGATGTAGAGGCCGAAGGCGTTCACCAAGCACATCAGCAGGAGCTTCACCACGAAGCCCCACGAGAATGTCTTGGAGTTCCACGCCTCCACCGGGGGTTTGGCTGGCTTGGTCTGCTCTGACACGGCCACGGGATCCGTTCCTCTCACGCGATTCTGCTAGCGATCAGCATGCCGGGCAGGAGGCCTCGTGGCAACGCCGATCAGAGGTATTTCGTTGGACGATCCAGCGATGCGGAAGGGAACCCCCGCAACGCGAACCGGAGATGCTGACGCCGACCGGCATTGCGGGAGCAATCCTTGCCCCCGCAATGCCGATCAGGTGATCGGACCTACTTCTTGAGGTCCTTCTCGATGGCGGCGATCATGTCGTCCCAGGCCTTGGCCGGATCCTTGGCCTTGCCGGAGATGATCTCGACCTGGGTCTTGCCCCAGTAGGTCCACACCGCGTTCATCTCGGGGATGGCCGGCATCGGCACGGCCTGCGCGGCGACGGCAGCGAAGCCCGCGGTGATCGGGTCGTTGGCCAGCGCCTTGTCAGCGGCGGCGGTCAGCGCCGGGGTGCGGTTGCCCACCTCGTAGAGCTGGGTCTGCACCTCTTCGGTGGCGATGTAGTTCAGCAGGAAGTACGCCGCGACGATCGGGTTGGCGCTCGTGGAGGAGACGTAGAAGCCCTGGACGCCGGAGAACGGAGCGGCGGGCTGGCCGCCGGCCGACGGAATCTGGTCGACGGAGATCTCCAAGCCGGCCTTCTCGATATCGGCGATGCTCCACGGACCGGTGATCCAGAACGGGGTCTCGCCGTTGATGAAGGCGGACTTGGCCTTGTCGCCGTCCATGGAGACGACCAGGTTCTTGGCCTTGCCCTGCTCAGCGAGCCAGGCGGCGAAGGCGTGACCGGTGTCGCCGCCCATCGCGATCTCGGTGGTGTACGAGCCGGAGGCGTCCTGGGTGAAGACGGGGGCGCCGAAGGAGGTCTGCAGCGGGTACATGTGGTACGCGTCGCCGTTCTCGCTCACCTGCAGGGCGACCGGAACCTTCGAATCCTTGGACGCGGCCAGCAGGTCGTCCCAGGTGGCGGGCGCCTCGGCGGCGAGCTTGGTGTTGCGGATCATCGCGATGTTCTCGATCGCGTACGGCACGCCGTAGGTCTGGCCGTCGTAGGTGAAGGCGTCGACGGCGACCTTGGTGAACTCCGCGGCCTTGTCGCCCAGCGGGACGGGGCTCACGGCGCCGTTCTCGATGAAGGTGCCCAGCCAGTCGTGCGCGCCGAGCAGGATGTCGGGGGCGGTGCCGGCGGCGAAGGCGGCGGTGAACTCGTCACGCATCTTGCCCGCGTCCTTGGTGACGAGGGTGACCTTGGCCTTGGTGGCGGCCTCGAACTGCTTCGCGGCGCCATCGACGGCCTTGAAGCGATCCTGGTCGACCCACATGGTCAGGGTGACGCCGGAGTAGTCGGTGGTGGGAGCGGCGGTCTCGCTGGTGGCCGAGGCCGAGGGCTCGGGGGCGGCGGTGGTGGCAGCCGGGCTGCCGCACGCGGCGAGCGGGGCGACCAGCAGGGCCGCAACGCCGATCGTGATGATGCTCCTTCGCATCGTTCTCTCTTTCCTCGAAGGATGGGTGGCCGGTCTCCACGACCGGTGCTGATGCATCCGAGATTAACGCCTGAATACGCGATTGCGCAACGCGTTACGTAACGGTACGATAACAGTTACTTGCGGAGCGCGCAAGACACGACCACAATGGCGTGGAACGCCCATGTTCACAGCCGAACGGAGCCACCGATGACGAAGAAGCGCGCCCCTCGCGCGCAGCGTCCCCGCATGCTGGACATCGCCGAGGCCGCCAATGTCAGCACCGCGACCGTGTCGCGGGTGCTCAATGGCAAGCCCGGGGCCTCCGAGGACGTCCGCCAGGCCGTCCTGGCAGCGATGGACATGCTCGGCTACGAACGTCCGGTCGCCCTGCGCGCCAAGGCCGAGGGCCTGGTCGGGGTGATCGTCGCGGAGTTCGCTAACCCGATCTTCGCCGCCTTCGCCCAGGCCATCGAGGTCCGGCTGGCCCGGCAGGGCTACGGCGCCCTGCTGTGCTCGCAGTCCCCCGGCGGCACCACCGAGGATCAGTGCATCTCCCTGCTGCTCGACCAGGGCGTCCTCGGGATCGTCTTCGTCTCCGGCCTGCACGCGGACGCCGCCGCCGACCACCAGCGCTATCTCGACCTGCGCGCCCGCGGGATCTCGCAGGTCTTCGTCAACGGCTATGCGGAGGACGTGGAGGGCACCTTCATCAGCGTGGACGAGGCCTCGGTCCTGGATGTCTCGGTGCGGCACCTGGCCTCCCTGGGTCATGAGCGGATCGGCCTGGCGGTCGGCCCCGCACGGTTCCTGCCCAGCCAGCGCAAGATCAAGGCCTTCGGGGATGCGCTGCGCGCCACCCTCGGCGTGACCCAGCCCGACCAGCACGTCGTCAGTACTCTCTACACCCTCGAGGGCGGCCAGGCCGCGGCCACCCGCCTGCTGGAGACCGGCCACACCGCCATCGTGTGCGGCTCGGATCTGATGGCCCTCGGCGCGATCCGGGCGGCCCGGCTGCTGGGCCTGCGGGTGCCCGAGGACGTGTCGATCGTCGGCTACGACGACTCCCCCACCATGGCTTTCGTCGATCCGCCGCTGACCACCGTGCGCCAGCCGGTGCAGGAGATGAGCGCCACCGCGGTCTCCAGCCTGCTGGAGGAACTGGAGGGCAACCCCGCCCCCCGGGTCGAACTGCTCTTCCGCGGGGAACTGGTCGTCCGCGGCTCCACCGGAGCGGTGACGGAGTCGGTCCGCGCGCTCGCGTAGCCGATTCAGTCGGTGAAGGCCGAGGGATCCCCCGCACCCACGCGGACGACCTCGGGCTCGTCCCCGGAGAGGTCGACGACGGTGGTGATGTGGTGCCCTGCGTCCCCGGAATCCACGACCGCGTCCAGGCTGCCGCCGAGCTCCTCGAGCACCTGCCAGCCCTCGATCATGGGGTACTCCTCGTCCGGCAGAATCAGCGAGCTGGACATCAGCGGGCCGAGTTCGCGCACCAGCGCCAACGCCGTGGTGTGTCGCGGCACCCGGACGCCGACGGTCTTCTTCTTCGGGTGCAGCATCGCCTTGGGTGCTTCCCGAGTGGCCTTGAGGATGAAGGTGTAGGGCCCGGGGGTGTGCGCCTTGACGGCCCGGAAGACGTCGTTGTCCATCTGCACGTACTGCCCGAGCTGGGCGAACTCCGAGCAGACCAGCGTGAAGTGATGGTTCGGGCCGAGGCCGCGGATCGCCCGGATCCGCTGCAGGCCGTCGGCATTGCCCAGCTTCGTCCCCAGCGCGTACCCCGAGTCGGTCGGATAGGCGATCAGACCGCCCTTCTCGACGATGGCGGCGACCTGCGAGATCGCCCGGGGCTGCGGATTGTCGGGGTGGACGTCGAAGTACCTGGCCATGCCTGCCACATTACCCCGCCCGGCCGTTCGCGCAGGCGAGTCCGGTCGGCCCGGATCAGCAGATGGGAATAGGGTCTGATCCATGCCGATCCTCTCCCTGACCGAAGCCGAACTGCGCCGGCGCACCAGCATGAAGTGGCGCACCTACGATCCCGACGTGCTGCCGCTGTGGGTGGCCGAGATGGACGTGGCGATGCACCCGGCGGTCATCGAGGCACTGGCCACGGCAGCCGAGCGGGGCGACACCGGCTACCCCTACGGACGCGGCTACGCCGAGGCGTTCGCGGCGATGGCTTCCTCGGTGTGGGGGCTGGAGCTGGATGCCGACCGGCAGATCAAGCAGGGCGGCGACGTGATGAACAGCATCCTCGCCGTGCTGTCGGTGACCACCCAGCCCGGCGACGCCGTGGTGATCAACCCGCCGATCTACCCGCCCTTCCGGCAGGTCGTCACCGGCTACGGACGCCGGCTGGTCGAGGTGCCGCTCAACGACGCCGACCGGCTCGACCTGCCCGCGCTGGAAGCCGCGCTCGCCGAGCGTCCGGCCGCCTACCTGCTGTGCTCCCCGCACAACCCGCACGGGACGGTCCACACCGCCGAGGAGCTCACCGCGGTAGCCGGGCTCTGCGTGCAGTACGGCGTCCAGTTGGTGGTGGACGAGATCCACGCCCGGCTCGTCGACCCCGGGGTGCCGTTCGTGTCGGTGCTGGCGGTGCCGGGCGGGGAGCATGCCGTGGTGTCGACGTCCGCCGGCAAGGCCTGGAACCTGGCCGCCTTCAAGGCCGGCCTGATCATCGGCGGCACCGAGACCGGGCCGCTGCTGCGCAAGCTGCCGCCGATGGCCTTGCAGGCGATGGGCCACTGGGGTGCGATCGCCCACACCGCCGCGATGCGCGAGGCTCAGGGCTGGGTGGACGAGGTGTCGTCCGAGATCGCGGCGAACAAGCGGCTGCTCGCCTCCCTGCTCGCGGAGCACCTGCCCGGCGCGGTCTATCGCCCGGGTGAGGGCACCTACCTGGCCTGGGTCGACTGCTCGGCCCTGGGCCTGGACGACCCCGCCGGCGCCTTCCTGGAGCGCGGCCGGGTCGCCTTCTCGCCCGGTGCGAACTTCTCGCCCGCCCACCGCCAGTGGGTCCGGATCAACCTCGCCGCCAGTCCCGAGCTCATCACCGAAGCCGTCTCCCGCATGAAGGCGACCCTGGCCTGAGAGTTCGGCTTCGGGTGGGTGGTGATTGCGTTGTGAGATCCCGGGTCTTCGCCCGGGATGACGAAAGGGAGTTGCCGGGTTGTCTCGCGATTGAGCCGTCTCGCCTTCCCAACCACGTCATCCTTGGCTTGACCCGGGATCTCAGCCGGTCTGCAGCTCGGCGGTGGCGGAGCCGCTGGCGCCGAGGGTGGTGATGCCGATCAGGCTGAGGAAGACCGTTCCCACCCGGGTGGTGGTCCGCACCTCGACCTGACCGGCGCGGAGCACGATGTCGCCCTCCACCTCGTGCTGGGCGAGCACCGCACGGGCGGCGGCGATCGCCTTGCCCAGGTCGGGCTGCCGCCCGGCGAGGCGGGCGGTGGCGGTGGTGTCCACGGCAGCGCGGGCGGCCAGCGCGGCCGCGGCCTGGGCGCGGGTGGCTGCCTGGGCCTGCGCGCCGCCGTCCACGACGAGTCCGCACATCAGAAGCAGGGCGAGCAGGGATGCCGCCACGAAGGTGGAGAGTGCTTGACCGCGTTCGTCACGCATGTAAACCTCCCGGGGTGGGTGGGGCTCCATTGTGCACTGTCGGACCGGGCCGGCAACAGCCCCCCGGTCTGCCCGGCTCGAGTTCGCCGCTGGTCTCCAACAGAAACCGGGTGATTCCGGCCGGCTTCACCTCTCTCGCACAGACCGGGCCTGGATTGCCCGGTTTGTGCGGAGTAGGGGTCGGGGTCGGATTGGCCAGGTCGGATTGGTCCGCTCGGATTGGCCCAGTCGGATCGCGGCACACCCTGCACGGCGGGCAGGGGTTCCCGTTAGGCTGAGGGCGTTGTCTCGACCCCTACCGATTGGATCTGCTCCGATGGTTCAGAAAGTCGCCCTGCTCACCGCCGGCGGTTTCGCGCCCTGCCTGTCCTCCGCCATCGGCGGCCTGATCGAGCGCTACACCCAGCTGGCTCCCGACGTGGAGATCATCGCCTACAAGAACGGCTACCAGGGCCTGTTGACCGGCGACTACCTGCCGGTCACCGAGGTGGTCCGCGAGAACGCGGCCCTCCTGCACAAGTTCGGCGGCTCCCCGATCGGCAACTCCCGGGTGAAGCTCACCAACGCCAAGGATCTGGTCAAGCGCGGCCTGGTCGCCGAGGGCGAGAACCCGCTGAAGGTCGCTGCCGATCGCCTGGTCGCCGACGGCGTGGACGTGCTGCACACCATCGGCGGCGACGACACCAACACCACCGCCGCCGACCTGGCCGCCTACCTCGCCGAGCATGACTACGGCCTCACCGTGGTCGGCCTGCCGAAGACCATCGACAACGACGTCTACCCGATCAAGCAGTCCCTGGGCGCGGACACCGCCGCCGAGATGGGCTCCCGGTTCGCCAAGAACGTCCTGGCCGAGCACAACGCCGGCACCCGCATCCTGATCGTCCACGAAGTCATGGGACGCAACTGCGGCTGGCTGACCGCCGCCACCGCCGAGAAGTACCACAGCTGGATCGGCGAGCAGCAGTGGCTGCCCGAGATCGGCCTGGATTCGAAGGCCTGGGACGTCCACGCCATCCTGCTGCCCGAGGCCGTCATCGACATCAAGGCCGAGGCCGACCGCCTGCTGCACGTGATGGACGAGGTCGGCTGCGTGAACATCTTCCTCTCCGAGGGCGCCGGCATCGCCGACATCGTCGCCGAGATGGAGCGCAACGGCGAGGAGGTCGCCCGCGACGCCTTCGGCCACATCCGGCTGGAGCGGATCAACCCGGGGGCATGGTTCAGCAAGCAGTTCGCCGAGATGCTCGGCGCCCAGAAGGTGCTCGTCCAGAAGTCGGGCTACTACTCCCGCTCGGCGGCCGCGAACGACTTCGACCTGGCGCTGATCAAGTCGATGACAGACCTCGCCGTCGATTCGGCGCTGGCCGGCAACCCCGGCGTGATCGGCCACGACGAGGACAACGGCGACGTGCTGAGCGTGATCGCCTTCGACCGGATCGCTGGTGGCAAGCCGTTCGACATCAGCCAGCAGTGGTACCTCGACCTGCTCACCGACATCGGCCAGCCGGCCCCGGTCGCCGCACCTCCCGCCGAGCACTGAGTTCACCGACGGCGCCCGTCCTCACTGAGGGCGGGCGCTGTCGCGTCCCAAACGATCCCTGAGCCTGTCGAAGGGTCGTGAAGCTGGCGGGATTCGTACGGAACGACCCTTCGACAAGCTCAGGGATCGTTTGGGACAACTCAGGGACCCTTCGACAAGCTCAGGGATCGTTTGGAGCTCAGGGAGCGTTGCGGCGCCGTCCGAACAGGAGGCGCAGGCCGCCGACGATGAGGGCGCCGAGGCCGAGGCCGGTGGCGGCGCCCACGAGGTAACCGGTCTTGAGGCCGACCCCCATGGACTGCTCGGCGACCTTGGCTGAGACGTACAGCTGACCCGGCTTGGTCTCGACCGGTTCCTCCGGTTCGGTCATGACGATCGCCTCCTCGGCTTCGGGTTCAGGCTCGGGTTCGGTGGCCAGCCACGCCGCGATGAACAGGATCAGGGTGGCGAAGAGGTTGAGGAAGATCATCACGATGATGGTCGCGCCGAAGACGCCGGCCGCGAGGTTGCGGGAGAACGCCTGCACCAGCAGGCCGGCGCCCAGCTGCAGCACCAGCAACCCGGCCGATCCGACCCCGGCCCCGACCCACATGTGAGGCACCGAGATCGACTCGGGGGTGAACCAGGCGAAGAGCAGCCAGAACAGCGCTGTGCCGGCGGCGAAGGAGACCACGAGGCCGATCAGCCGCAAGAGCAGCGACCACCCCTGGTCCGCGTCGAGACCGAGCAGCCGCCCCGCCTGTTCGGTGAGGGTGGAGGCGGCCGACGAGGCGATGAAGGTGACTGCCACGCCGATGAACATCCCGATCAGGCCGGCGAAGTTGGAGAGCAGGTCCAAGGGCAGTGGCAGCAGCTTGCCCGGGTTGTCGACGTCACTCCGCATCACCAGCCGGACTGCGCGCTTGAGGTTGCCCACCCAGTTCGAACCGAACCAGAAGCCGATCGTCAGACCGACGGTGCCGATCGCGGCCCAGTTGGTCAGCGCGGCTTCGATGATCGCCAGGATCTGCGCCGTGAGGTTCTCGGCCGACTCGGTGACGCCGGGCTCGGCGGCGGTGCCGGGATCGGCGGCCACCGGCCCCAGCGCCTCCGTGAGGGCCTCCTCGATCCAGCGGGTGATGCTGTGCAGGGCATCGGGCATCAGGACGGTGAGCGTGAGGGCGAGTGCCGAGAAGGCGAGCATCAGAATCGGCACCATGCTCAGCACCGAGTGGTAGGCGATCGCGGCGGCCAGCTGGTTGCCGCCGCGAATGTTGAACCGTTCGACGGCGCGCAGCATGTGCGCGACCAGCGTCCGCTTCGAGAACCTCTCCCACCAGGCGATCACGGCGCTACCCCAGGGTGCAACTCAGATTGCGGTCGCCGTAGGCGTTGTCGATCCGTGCCACCGGGGGCCAGTACTTCTCGGTTCCGCCCTCGGCCACCGGGCCACGCGGATTGCCGGCGGGGAAGCCGGCCTGCTCCCGCGGGTAGGCGTGCTGCCAGTCGGTGGCGGTGACCCGGGTCAGTGGATGGGGCGCGTTCACCAGCGGGTTGTCCTCGACCGGCCAGGTGCCGTCCGCCACTGCCGCGATCTCGGCGCGAATGGACGCCATCGCGTCGCAGAACCGGTCGAGCTCGGCCCGCGACTCGCTCTCGGTCGGCTCGACCATCAACGTCCCCGCGACCGGGAAGCTCATCGTCGGGGCGTGGAAGCCGTAGTCGATCAGCCGCTTCGCGACGTCCTCGACGCTGATCCCGGAGGTCTTGCTGAGCTCGTTGAGGTCGAGGATGCACTCGTGCGCGACCAGCCCGTGGGCGCCGGTGTAGCGGATCGGGTACAGCCCGGCGAGCTTCGCTGCGACGTAGTTGGCGTTCAGGATGGCCGTCTGCGAGGCCTCGCGCAGCCCCTGCGCGCCCATCATCGCGATGAACGCGTAGCTGATCGGCAGCACCCCCGCCGAGCCGTAGGGAGCCGCGCTGATCGGGCCGTAGCTGCTGGACGGACCGGCCTCCGTCACCACCGGATGGCTCGGCAGGTAGGGCGCCAGGTGCGCCTTGACCGCGACCGGCCCGACCCCGGGGCCGCCACCGCCGTGCGGGATGGCGAAGGTCTTGTGCAGGTTCAGGTGGCTGACGTCCGCGCCGAATCGGCCGGGTGCGGCCAGGCCCATCAGGGCGTTCAGGTTGGCGCCGTCCACGTAGACCTGGCCGCCGGCGGCGTGCACCAGCTCGCAGATCTCGGTAATGCCGGTCTCGAAGACGCCGTGGGTGGAGGGGTAGGTCACCATGATCGCGGCGACCTTGCCGGCGTGCTGGTCGAGCTTGGCCCGCAGATCGTCGGTGTCGACCGAGCCGTCGGTGGCCGTCGCCACCACGACGACGGACATCCCCGCCATCGCCGCCGAGGCGGCGTTGGTGCCGTGCGCGGAGGCCGGGATCAGGCAGACCGTACGTTCGGCCTCACCTCGCGCGGCGTGGTACTCGTGGATGGCGAGCAAGCCGGCCAGTTCGCCCTGCGCACCCGCGTTCGGCTGGACGCTGACCTGGTCGTACCCGGTGATGGCGGCGAGCCACTCCCCCAGCTCCGTGATCAGTTCACGGAAGCCGGCGGCGTCGGCGGCCGGGACGAAGGGGTGCAGGTTCGCGAAGCCCGGGTAGCTGATCGGCTCGAGAGCCGCCGCCGGATTGAGCTTCATGGTGCAGGAACCCAGCGGGATCATGCCGCGATCCAGCGCGAAGTCGCGATCGGAGAGGGTCCGCAGGTAGCGCAGGAAGTCGGTCTCGCTGCGGTAGCGGCTGAAGACCGGGTGGTTGCAGAACGGCAGATCGCGGACCTGACCGGCCAGGTCGCCCAGCGGCGCGGCCTCCAGCGTGCCGCCGAAGACTTCCGCCAGCGCGGCCAGATCCGACTCGGTGGTGTCCTCACCCACGCTGATGCCGACCTGGTCGGCGTCGATGGACCGCAGATGAATGCCCTTGTCGCGTGCGGCCGCGACGACTTCTGCGCCGCGGCCGGGCGTGCTCACCGTCAGCGTGTCGAAGAACTGCTCGAAGGCGAGCCGGTAGCCGGCGCCGGCCAGCATCCCGGCCAGGCGTCGCGCCTTGTCGTGGGCCTCTCGGGCGATGGCGGTGAGGCCTTCCGGCCCATGATGGACGGCGTAGAGCGCGGCCACGATCGCCAGCAGCACCTGGGCGGTGCAGATATTGGAGGTCGCCTTCTCGCGCCGGATGTGCTGCTCGCGGGTCTGCCAGGCCAGCCGGTAGGCCGGGACGCCGTCGGCGTCTCTCGACAGCCCGACCAGGCGCCCGGGCAGTTGCCGCTCAAGGCCGGAGCGCACCGCCAGGTAGCCGGCGTGCGGGCCGCCGTAGAAGAGCGGGACGCCGAACCGCTGGGAGGAACCGGCCACCAGATCCGCTCCCCAGGTGGCGGGCGTGGTGAGGAGGGTCAGGGCCAGCAGGTCACAGGCCGCGATCACCAGCCCGCCCTTCGCGTGCGCGGCCTCGGCGATCGCCGTGAGCTCCGCCACCGGACGGACGTGGCCACTCGCCCCGGGCAGCTGCACCACGACAGCCAGCAGGTCGTCGGGCAGTTCGCCGGCGAGCGGTTGCTGCACGATCTCGACACCCAGCGCCTGGGCACGGGTGCGCAGCACCCCGAGCGTCTGCGGCAGCAAGTCAGGATCCACTACAACAGTAGAGCCGCGGCGGAGGCTGCGCTTGGCGAGCGCGACTCCCTCGGCGACCGCGGTGGCCTCGTCCAACAGGGAGGCGCCGGAGGTCGGCAGGCCGGTGAGATCGCAGACCAGGGTCTGGAAGACGGCCAGCACCTCGAGGCGGCCCTGGCTGATCTCCGGCTGATAGGGCGTGTAGGCGGTGTACCAGGCCGGGTTCTCCAGCACCAGGCGGCGGATCACCGGCGGCGTGATCGTTCCGTGGTAGCCCAGGCCGATCATCGGCCGTCCCGGATTGTTGCGGGCGGCCAGCCCGCTGAGCCGGGCCTGCACCTCGGCTTCGGTCAGCGCCGGCGGCAGCGCCGGCGGCGCCTGCTCGCGAATCTCGGCGGGGATGGCAGCGTCGGTCAACTCATCGAGAGTGCGGTAACCCAGCTGCGTCAGCATCTGCGCGATGTCTTCCAGGGATGGTCCGAGGTGGCGCAATGCGAAGTCCGTCATAGGTGGCCTTTTCGTGCTTGGTGATCGCCCCTAAACCTACTCCAGCGCGACCCTCCGCGGCTGTCGCGGGAAGGTCCGTGGACGGCTCCGGCTTCGCCTGCCACCGTCTGTTCGGCGTTTCCTAACCGGTGGCGCGCTGCTGGCGGCGCTGCGAGAGTTCGTCGCCGAGCACCGGCTCGTCGGCCCGCTCGGTGGGCAGCTCGAAGAGGGTGCCCTCGATGTCGCGCCAGACGCCACCCAGCGCGATGCCGAACATGCCCTGACCGCCGCGCAGCAGGTCGATCACCTCATCGTCGGAGGTGCATTCGTAGACGGAGACGCCGTCGCTGAGCAGGGTCACCTCGGTGAGATCCTCGACCCCGCGGGCGCGCAGGTGCTCGATCGCGGTGCGGATCTGCTGCAACGAGACGCCGGCGTCGATGAGCCGCTTGATGACCTTCAGCAGCAGGATGTCGCGGAAGCTGTACAGCCGCTGGGTGCCGGAACCGCCGGCCGGGCGGACCTCAGGGACGACGAGCCCGGTGCGTGCCCAGTAGTCGAGCTGGCGGTAGGTGATGTCGGCGGCGCGGCAGGCGATCGGCCCGCGGAATCCGATGTCTTCGGGCAGCGGTGCGAAGTCTCCCTCGAACAGGGTCTCCTGCTGTGTGGTCACGCCTACCTCCGCTGGTTCCGAATACCGGTGCAATGACGGTAACCGTCCGGCTTCCCGACGGTCAACGACACGCCGCGCGCCACGCCGGGGATTCCGAAGTCTCAACCGTGAGATGAGGAATCGAAGTCGTCGGGGCTCACCGAGTCGAGAAACTCGCGGAACTTCTCCACTTCGACCTCGGGTGTCTCGGCAGTGGCCGCCGCCGAACTCACCCCGGCCTCCTCCAGGACGTCGTCGGCGCACTTGATCGGACGCTGGGCGCGCAGGGCCAGGGCGATGGCGTCCGAGGGACGGCAGGCGAGCTCGACCCCGTCCACCACCACCTCGGCGTAGAACTGGCCCTCGTCGTAGGCGACGATCCGCACCTCGTCGAGACCGCCGCCCAGCGAGCTCAGCAGCTCGCCGACCAGGTCGTGGATGGCGGGGCGGTCCAGCTCCGGCTCCTCGGTGGCGGCGACGATGGCGGCCGCGCCGCCGGCGCTCATCCAGATCGGCAGCAGCCGGTCGCCGTTCACTTCCTGCAGCACCACCACGGGCGCGGTTCCCTTCGTGCTCACCCGCACCTCGACGACCGTCAGTTCGCGCATCAGGGCCTCACTGGGGAAGTTGGGATCGCATGATCGCGGCATGGGCGTGCAGCACCAGCTGCATCACCTCGGCCGGCAGATGGCGGGAGGACGGATTGCGGCGCAGGTGCGGGGCGACCGCCTGCTCGATGAGCCCCACCTCGCGCTCGGCGGCCTGCTTGATGACGCGCAGGTGGCGGGCGTCAACGCCGTAGGCCCCGAGCTTGCGGGCGATCACGGCGACGGTGAGCGCGTCGCGTCCGTAGTAGACGGTGCCGCGGCGGGGCGTCACCAGCGCATGCCGCTCGAGTTCCGACAGCGCCGATTCGCTGAGCCCGCTCAACTTCAGCAACTCGCGCCGGGTCACCCGGATCGGACGTTTGGGCGCGCGCTGCTGCGGGGTGACCACCTCGGCAGGCTCGGCGCCCTCGCCGGGAGGCGCCGGCGCGGTGGGCGTCGGCGGCTGCTCGCCGCGATCGATCATGTCGAGGTGTTCGCGGATCACCTTGAGCGGCAGGTAGTGGTTCTTCTGGACGTCCAGGATGTACCGCAGCCGGTCGATGTCCGATTCGGCGTAGCGCCGGTAACCCGAGGGGGCACGCTCGGGTGAGATCAGGCCCTCGGATTCCAGGAAACGGATCTTCGAGATCGAGACGTCCGGGAACTCGGGCTTGAGCACCGACAGCACCTGCCCGATGCTCCGCAGCCCAATGGCCATCAGGCCTGCCCGGACCCACTGTTGAAGAAGACCATCCGGAACTTGCCGATCTGCACCTCGTCGCCGCGCCGCAGCGCCACCGCGTCCTCGATCAGGGTGCGGTTGACGTAGGTGCCGTTGAGGCTGTTCTCGTCGCTCACCCAGATCTGGCCGTCGGCGCGGACGAAACGGGCGTGCTGCCGCGAGACGGTGATGTCGTCGAGGAAGATGTCGCAGCGCGGGTGCCGTCCGGCGGTGATGACGTCGGCGTCGATCAGGTAGCGGGCGCCCGCATTCGTCCCATGCGGGACGAGGAGCAGCGCCGAATTGTCGGGCAGCGCCTCGACGGCGGCACGATCCTCGGCGTTCAGATCCTCGAAGGTGATGTCGTCGACCACCGCCGAGATCACCCGGGTGGTGTCACCTGAGACCTTGGCCAAGCTGGCGCCGCAATGCGGACAGAAGTTGCTGTTCTCCGTCACCTGGTGGCCACAGGCCGGACACCGAAGCATCGTCTTGCCCCCTTTCAGCGCTCCTTGCTGAGAATCTATCGGCTGGCTCTCAGCTTAGCCCGCATCCTCCCCCGGCGGACGGACAGCTAGCCGGAAACGCTCTCGCTGTACTCGTCGGCGTCCATCAGATCGTCGAGTTCCTCGGCGTCGGCCAGTTCGACCTCGAAGATCCAGCCGTCCCCGTAGGGGTCGGCGTTGATGATCTCCGGGCTCTCCAGCAGCAGGTCGTTCACGGCGGTGACCACCCCGGAGACCGGCGCGAAGACGTCCGAGACGCTCTTGGTGGATTCGACCTCGGCGCAGGCGTCGTCGAGGGCGACCTCCTCACCGATCTGCGGCAGGGAGACGTAGACCACGTCGCCCAACTGCTCGGCGGCGTAGTCGGTGATACCGACCCGGGCGGTCGGGCCGGAGCCCACTCGCACCCACTCGTGCTTGGCGCTGTAGTGGAGATCGTCTGGGAACACGTTCGGCTCCTTCTGGGAAACGGGCTACGGCAATACCTTAGCGAGTCTGGACCGCCGCGGTCATGGAACACCAGCCTCAGGCGGGCTTGGCGAACTTCGGAGTGGTGGGTTCGCGGGTGGCGGTGATCTCGATCCGGTCGGAGGATTCGATCGAGACGGTGCCACCGACCTTCTCGTCCTGGATCTCGCTGACCAGCCCGCCGCGGTAGCGCAGCGCCTCGGTCAGGGCGTGCGGATCACCGATCGCGTCGATCACGAACGGACGCCGCAGCGCGACGCCGTCCATCACCAGGTCGGTTCCGTCACTGCCGATCCAGCTGCCGGCGACCACCCGGACGGTGTCGTTGACCTCCATCACCTCGGCGCCGGCGTCGCGCAACTCCTCCAGGGCGTTGAGCAGCAGGGTCTCCCCCACCGCCTGCTTCGGGTCGGAGATCACCACCCGGATGCCCTCTCCGACGGCCGGGGCGGCACCGCTGAGAATCGAGAGCTCCTTGCGGCGCCGGTCGGCCTCCTCCTGTGCCACCCGCTGCCGGTCGGCACCACTCAGCAGCTGCTGCTGGGTGACCTTGAGCTCGGCGATCTCCGCCTCGAGCCGGCGGGATTCGGCGGTCAGGTCGTCCAGGATCGCGACCAGTTCGGTGCGCCGCAACCCGGAATAGTCCTCCTGGCCGGCGCGGGAACGCACCTGCATGGTCGCCACGACGCCGAAGACGAGCAGCAGCACGGCCACCACCAGGTGGCCCCGGGAGGGGCGCCACCAGGCGGCCCGGCGCTGCCGCGTGGTCTCCGGCTCAGGCATGGAAGAGGGTCCTTCGGATCGCCGCGGCATTGGTGAAGATGCGGATGCCGAGCACGACGACGACGGCCGTCGAGAGCTGGGCGCCGACGCCGATCTGGTCGCCCAGCCAGACGATCAGGGCGGCGATCAGGACGTTGGAGACGAAGGAGACCGCGAAGACCTTGTCGCTGAACTTGTGCTCCAGGTAGGCGCGCAGGCCACCGAAGATGGCGTCCAGCGCAGCAACGATCGCGATCGGCAGATAGGGCTCCAAGGCCGGTGGCAGGGCAGGCTGAAGGAAGACTCCGATCAGCACACCGGCGATCAGGCCGAGGATCGCGTACATGGCCGGCTCTCCCTTCTCGTCGTGCTCGTCCCGCTCATTCTCGTCGGCTTCATGGGGCGGGCTCCGCCCGTTCCACCCGCAGTTCCGGATCGGCGGGAAGGGTCAGCTCCTCCGCCCGGCGCAGCTCGAAGGCCACCTGATAGTTCTGCTGCAGGTAGGCCCACCACTGGCCGCCCGGGGAGTTCGGGAACTCCGAGATGATCCGCTCGGAATCGCCGATCGCCTCCACCTGGTACGGCCGGGTCAGCGAACGGTAGTCGACGGTGATCGCGTCCCCCGCACCCCGGATGGCCGTCCGAGCGCTGAGCCGGTGGCCGTTGATCGCCACCGCCTCCGCGCCGCTGCGCCACAGCTGGTTGACCAGCTGGCGCAGGTCGGCGTCCACCACCTGGGCCTGGCCGCCGCCCTCGCCGTCGTCGACCCGGACGGTCACCCCTGGTCCGGTCACCGCGCGGGTGCCGGCCGTCGTCTCCAGCAGCTTCAGTTCGGCCTGGGTGGCCGGATCGAGGCCCGCGGCGTCATCGGCGAGTTCGCGGTTCGCCTCGGCCAGCGCGGCCGCTTCGGCCCGCAACGCGTCCACCCGGGCGGCGGCGGCCTCCACCCGGGCCTGCAGCTCGTCGCGTTCCTGCTGAATCTGCGGCGCGGCGCGCAGCGTCGAGGCGAGCGAAACCCCGGCCATCAGCCCGAAGACCAGCAGGACGACCAGCACCACCAGAGACCGTCGCGGTGAGCCGCCCGCACCGGCCTCGGGGTAGTCGGGATCGATCGGCTGCCGCACGATGTCGTTGAGCAGATCCATGCTCTCGTCGACCCGCCGCGGCGTGCTCATGAGGCGCTGCCGGCGACAATCCGTGGTTGGGGCGGGAACTTGCGCAGCACGTAGACGAACTGCCGCAGGTACAGCGCCCCGGCCGACCAGTAGAGGATCGTCCCCCAGATCGCCAGCGCCCAGCCCAGGACACGGAAGGTCAGCTGCCACGGATCGTCGCCGAAGCCCAGCAGCACCAGCGGGAAGGCGTAGAGCAGCAGGAAGGTGGCGGCCTTGCCGAGGAAGTGCACCGGCAGGCTGATGAAGCCGCGGCTGCGCAGCGCCGGCACCATCAGCAGCAACAGGACATCCCGGGTCACCAGGATGACCAGCAGCCACCACGGCACGATGTCGCGGGCGACGAAGCCGATCAGGGTGGCCAGGATGTACAGCCGGTCGGCCGCCGGGTCGAGGAAGACCCCCAACTGAGAGCGCTGCTTCCACTTGCGGGCCAGGTAGCCGTCGAACCAGTCGGACGCCCCGCCGACGGCCAGGACCACCACGGCCCAGATGTCGTTCTCCCGGACGAGCAGCAGCCACAGGAAGAGCGGCACGCCGAGCAGGCGGAGAAAACTGAGGACATTGGGCAGGGTCAGCACCCGCGTCGTGTCATAGGGTTCTCCAGCCACGCTCACAGCCTATCCATCAGGGCCAGGCAGCCTGGAGCAGGGCGCGGGTCTGTTCCAGCAACTGGGGCAGCGCACGGGTCTGGGCGATGACCGGCAGGAAGTTCGAATCCCCCAGCCAGCGCGGCACGAGGTGCTGATGCAGGTGGGCGGCGATGCCGGCCCCGGCCACCTCGCCCTGGTTGATGCCCAGGTTGAAGCCGGCCGGGCCGGAGACCGACCGGATCACGGTCATCGCGGTAGCGGTCAGTTCGCCGATCTCGGCCCGCTCGGCGTCGGTCGCGTCGGTGTAGTCCGAGACGTGCCGGTACGGGCAGACCAGCAGGTGCCCGGGCGAGTACGGGTACAGGTTCATCACCACGTAGGCGACGTCGCCGCGGTGGACGATCAGCCCGTCGGCGTCCGTCCGGGTGGGCGCGACGCAGAACGGGCACTCCCCCGTGGTCGCCGGCTTGTTCTCGCCGTCGATATAGACCATCCGGTGCGGCGTCCACAGCCGCTGGAAGCCGTCCGGGAGGCCGGCCAGCGTCCCGGACGACTCCACCAGTGGTTCGCTCATCGCTTGGGTGGACGGCAGGCGGTCACGATCTCCTCGATCGCGGCCGCGATCGGCACGCCGTTGTTCTGGCTGCCGTCGCGGTAGCGGAACGAGACCGCGCCCGCGCTCGCGTCCGTGTCGCCGGCGATCAACATGAACGGCACCTTCTGGGTCTGCGCGTTGCGGATCTTCTTGCCGAACCGGTCGTCGCTGGTGTCGACCTCGACGCGGACGCCGGCGGCCTTCAGCTGGGCAGCGATCTCGGCCAGGTACTCGTTCTGGTCGGCGGAGACCGGGATGCCGGTCACCTGCACCGGGGCCAGCCAGGCCGGGAAGGCGCCGGCGTAGTGCTCCAGCAGCACCCCGAAGAAGCGCTCGATCGAGCCGAACAGGGCACGGTGGATCATCACCGGACGCTGCCGGCTGCCGTCCGGGGCGGTGTACTCCAGCTCGAACAGCTCGGGCTCGAAGAAGTCGAGCTGGATGGTCGACAGCTGCCAGGTGCGGCCGATCGCGTCCTTGGCCTGGACAGAGATCTTCGGCCCGTAGAAGGCCGCACCGCCCGGATCCGGGACGAGTTGCAGGCCCGACGCCTCGGCGACCTCGGCCAGGACGCGGGTGGCGTCCTCCCAGGTCTGCTCGTCGCCCACCGACTTCTCCGGGTTGCGGGTGGAGAGCTCCAGGTAGAAGTCGTCCAGGCCGTAGTCGCGCAGCAGGTCGAGGACGAAGGTGAGCAGGCTGGCCAGCTCATCCTTCATCTGCTCGCGGGAGCAGTAGATGTGCGCGTCGTCCTGGGTGAAGCCGCGGGCCCGGGTGAGGCCGTGCACCACGCCCGACTTCTCGTAGCGGTAGACGTGCCCGAACTCGAACAGCCGCAGCGGCAGATCCCGGTACGACCGTCCGCGCGCGGAGTAGATCAGGTTGTGCATCGGGCAGTTCATCGGCTTGAGGTAGTAGTCGGCGCCCTGCCGGGTGACGTTGCCGTCGGCGTCCCGCTCCTCGTCCACCCGCATCGGGGGGTACATGCCGTCGGCGTACCACTCGAGGTGCTTGGAGGTCTCGAAGAGGTGCCCCTTGGTGATGTGCGGGGTGTTGACGAAGGAGTAGCCCGCCTCGACGTGGCGACGGCGGGAGTAGTCCTCCATCTCCATCCGGATCATGGCGCCCTTGGGGTGGAAGACGGGCAGGCCGGAGCCGATCTCGTCCGGGAAGCTGAACAGGTCGAGCTCGTTGCCGAGCTTGCGGTGGTCGCGCTTGGCGGCCTCCTCCAGCCGGAACTTGTACTCCTTCAGGTCGTCCCGGGTCGGCCAGGAGGTGCCGTAGACCCGCTGCAACTGGGCGTTGCGCTGATCGCCGCGCCAGTAGGCCGCCGAGGTGCGCATCAGCGCGTAGGCGTTCAGGTAGCCGGTGTGCGGCACGTGCGGGCCGCGGCAGAGATCCTTCCAGGCCACCGAGTCGTCGCGCCGGACGTTGTCGTAGATGGTCAGCTCGCCGCCGCCCACCTCCACGCTGGCGCCCTCGGTGCCTTCGGCGCTGCCCTTGATGCCGATCAGTTCCAGCTTGTACGGCTCGTCGGCGAGTTCGGCGCGGGCCTCGTCCTCGGTCACCACCCGGCGGACGAAGCGCTGCCGCTCCCGGACGATCTGGCTCATCTGCTTCTCGATGGCCTTCAGATCCTCGGGGGTGAACGGCCGCTCGGTGTCGAAGTCGTAGTAGTAGCCGTCGGTGATGAACGGGCCGATGCCGAGCTTGGTGCTCGGGTAGAGCGCCTGGACGGCCTGCGCGGTGACGTGCCCGGTGGAATGCCGCAGGATGTTCAGCCCGTCGGGCGAATCGATCGAGACCGGCTCGAGCTCGTCGCCGTCGGCGACCTCGTGGGCCAGGTCGCGAAGCTCGCCGTTGACCCGCATCGCGACGACGGTCCGGTCGTCCCCGAAGAGCTGCAGCCCGGTAGTGCCCGTCTCGACCACCTGGGGCTCGCGCGACTCAGAACGCACCACGGTGAGATTGACAGACACAGGGATTCCTTTCACTCCAGGCCCTCCAGTAGGGCCGAGGACCATTCTGCCCCACCCCACCGCGCTCCCACACACCAGGTGGCGCCGAGGAACCGCCGGTCTTGTCGTTGTCAGCCTGATCAGCCGAGGGTTCCGTTGCTCGACCGCCACTGTTGTCGCCATAGGGCCCGAAACCGCCGCTATGACCACCACTGCGGCGGTCGAGTTCACGATCCCGTCGAGCACCCGGCTGAGATCGACAAGAGCGGCGGTCAGAACATACGCCCTAGCGACAGTTGTTATAGCTATCCTATAACAACTATGATTGAGGCATGCTCTTCCGGATCGACTTCGCGGGGGCCGAGCCGCTGTTCACGCAGCTGGCCGACCAGATCAGGACGGCCGCGGCCCGGGGCGAGTTGCGGCCCGGCGAGCGGCTGCCGTCGGCGCGCGACCTGGCCGACTCGCTCGACATCAGCCTGCACACCGTGCTGCACGCCTACCAGGAACTGCGCGACGAAGGTCTGATCGAACTGCGACGAGGACGAGGCGCCGTGCTCACCTCCGCTGCTGCTCAGGATCTCGGCCACCTGCACCGGGCCCTTGTCGCCGCCGCGACCGAAGCCAAGCGGCGCGGCCTTTCCCTCGACACCACCATCGGATTATTGAAGGAGGCCTTTCGATGACCAGCGCCGCTACCAAGGTGCCGCATCGTCTGCTCACCGTGCTGCTCGCGGCGGTGATACCCCTGTCGTTCACGCTCGCCGCCGGCGTCTGGGTGATGACCTTCGCCGATGAGTTGCCGAACCCGGTCGCCCTCCACTGGGGTGCGGACGGACGTCCGGACGGCTTCGGCTCGCTGGCCTCGTCCTTCGGGCTGATCCTGATCGTCACGCTGCTGATGTGCGCGCTAGCGACGGTGATCGGCGTCGGCATGGGACGGGCTGCGGCGACCCGCCGGATCGCCGTCTTCTTCGGGATGTGGTCGGGTGTCGCGCTGCCATGGTTCGTCGCGGGCACGCTCGATGCCCAACGCGGTCTCGCCGATGCCGTCGACGCCCCCGGTGTCGGCCGGGCCATGGTGACGAGCTTCGGAGTTGCCGTCCTGCTGGCCGGTCTCGCGGCGGCGCTCGTCCCTGGCGACGCCCGGATGCCGGCCTCGGCGGCGGTTCCGGCCGATGCGCCGCGTCTCGCGCTGTCGGACAGCGAGAGCGCCTCCTGGCGCCAGGGCATCCAGGTGCCCGGTTTCCACTGGATCGCCGGAGCCGGCGGCCTTGCGAGTCTGGTGCTGGCGATGCTCAGCACTATCGCCGGGGTGCCCTGGGCCGGCTACTGGGCGGGGATCATTGCCTTTATCACGATCCTGCTGGTGGTGATGGGTCGCTGGCAGGTCGAGGTCGACCACACCGGGGTGACCGTCAGCCCGCTGATCTCCTGGCCGCGCACCCGCGTCCCGCTGGACGAGGTGATCCAGGCCGAGGTCGTCCCGGTCTCACCGCTGGGCGATTTCGGTGGCTGGGGCTACCGGGTCGGCAGGGAGGGCGCCGTCGGCATCGTGGTCCGCTCAGGTGAGGCGCTCAAGGTGCAGCGAACCGGCGGACGCGTCCTGGTGGTCACCGTGGACGACGCCGCGACCGGCGCCGCGCTCCTGAACACCCTCGCCGACCGGGCCCGCCGCCGGTAGCGCGGACGCCGTTAGGCGCTGACGACCGTCAGGTGGGGACGCTCGGGCTCGTCGAGTTCCTCGGCG
>JAPUEM010000177.1 GCA_027492575.1 Propionicimonas sp. | reverse complement strand
CCGCTGTCGATGCGGTGAGGTCGAGGTCGGTGGCCGGGTCGGTGAAACCGGTGACCGGTTCGGAGAAGACGACGGTGAACACGATCGGGGAGGTGCTGGTCGGGTCGATCTGCGCGCCGGCCTGGTTGATCGTCACCGTCGGTGGGGTCTCGTCCGGCGGGGAATCGATGTCGGTGATCGTCACCAGGCCGGCGGGGTCGGTCAGGGTGATCTGGTAGCCCGGGGGCGGGGATGCCGGGCCGGTGGCGGTGACGGTGTAGGTCTCACCCGGGTCGTAGACGCCGTCCAGCAGCGCGTCGACCGGGATGGACGCGGTGGTGGCGTCCGCCGGAATCGACAGGGTCTGCCCGCTGAACGAGGTGTAGTCCACGTCGGGCGTGGTTCCCGGGCCGGGCGAGGTGGTGACGGTGAGCTCGAAGGCCGGATGGGTCGCCGGGGTGATCGTGACCGGCAGCGTGGAGGTGGTGTCCTCCGGCAGTGTCACGTCGCCGAACTGGACCTCGATCTCCTTGCCGTCGCCGACCTGAACCTGCACCAGCTCGACGCCGGGGAAGTCGTTGGTGTCGAGGTCGAACCCGAAGAAGGGCACCTCGACGCCCGACGGCGGGTTACCGATGTACTGCAGCGGCAGGCCGTTGTTGCCGATGTCGGTGACCAGGAAGCGGATGTCGCACAGCTCGTCCGAGAGCGGCGCCATGGTCACCGGATCGGTCACCGCCGCGAAGGTGATCTCGCTCAGGTGGTAGTTCAGCCACTCGAGGTCGTCGACGACGCCGGCGAAAGCCTGGGCGTAATTGTTCGGGTTGCCGGTCGCGAACGGCATCGACTCGATCTCGTCCGGGATGATCGCGAAGAAGGCGTCCTTGACAGCGGCGCTCGTCGTCGAATCCATCGACGTCAGGTCAAGGGCGTAGTCCAGGACCTTCTCGAGGTCGTCATCCAACTCCATGCCGCTGGCGCCCTTGAAATGGAAGTACCCGCAGGAGGCCCAGGCGATCAGGATGAACTCCTTGCCGGGGCCGTCGATGGTGTCGTTGCCATCCTGTTCGTCGTTGTCCTCGTCGGTCACCTCCCAGGCCGATTCCGGCTCGAGGATGATCTCCTGGCCCGGATCGGCGGTGTAGAGCGTGGACGGCACGGTCATCTCGGGGAAGTCGTTGTAATCCAGCACCCGGATCTCGATGTCGTGGGTCACCGAACCGGATCCGCTTCCCGGGACGATGTCGACGCTGAGGGTCTCCGGGTTCGAGCCGTTGTAGTAGTAGTCGTCGTCGGGGGTGTACCGCAGCAACTCCAGGTCGTCGTTGAGTTCGGCGGTCTTGCCGATCAGCGCCACCACCTTGGCCGGCAGGTCGCTGTCCTCGTCCATGTCGCGGACGAGCGAACCACCCGGCAACTGGTACACGACACCCGTCTTGGTGTCGTCGTCATCGGAGGGGTCGGTGTCGTACTCGATGCGCGTGGGAGGGGTGAGGAAGTCGAGTTCTCCGTGCGTCACGTCGAGCTGGACGGCGGTGCAGCCGGTGAGCGCATAGGTCGGCCCGAAGTCGCAGGCCGGCTCCTCGGATTCGATCTCGATGGTCCGGTCGTCCTGCGAGATCAGGTCGGTCATCCCGTTGAAGACCAGCACTCCGTCCGGGATCAGCGGGAAGCTGATGCGCCCGGCAGCGTGCTGTGAGTCTTCGGCAGCATGTACAGCCGGGTCGGCGGATCCTTGAATTCCACCGCGGCGGACGCTGTGGGCGCGGCGACGAAGGTGGCCAGCAGTCCGGTGGTCAGCCCGAGGGCGAGCAGCCGGGTGGTGGGACGGTGGTGCTGTCGAAGCATGGGAGTTCCATCTGTCAGGCGCCCCCCGCCGCGTAGTCGATGAAATTCTCGATCCCTGAAGCACGCTGTGTCAATATCTGAGATGTTGCGATCCTGTTGCGCTTTACCGGACGGACTCCGCGCCGTCCACCGCACGTCGGGGCGCCGCGGGCGGATGCCCTAGGCTTGCCGCGACATGGCGCATCTTCTCGGGGCCGAGGCCCTGCACCTCGAATACCCGACCAAGGTCGTCTTCGACGGGGTCACCCTTGGCATCGGTGACGGCGACCGGATCGGCGTGGTCGGCCGCAACGGGGACGGCAAGTCCAGCCTGCTGGGTTTGCTCAGCGGACGGCTCCGACCGCAATCCGGCCGGGTGGTTCCGCGTGGCGGCCTCCGGGTCGGGGTGCTCGCCCAGGGGGACGACCTCGACCCTTCCGCGTCCGTCGGCCACGCGATCGTCGGCGACCGGCCCGAGCACGAATGGGCCGGCGATCCGAAGGTCCGCGACGTGATCGCCGGGCTGGTCGCCGACCTCGGCTGGGACGCGCCGATCGGCGAACTGAGCGGCGGGCAGCGACGCCGGGTCGCCCTCGCCGCCCTGCTGGTGGACGAATGGGACATCGTCGCGCTGGACGAACCCACCAACCACCTCGATGTCGAAGGTATCGCCTGGCTGGCCGAACACCTCAAGAATCGCTGGGCGAGGAATTCCGGCGGGCTGCTGGTGGTCACCCACGACCGCTGGTTCCTCGACGAGATCTGCACCCAGACCTGGGAGGTGCACGACGGCATCGTCGAGCCCTTCGAAGGGGGCTACGCCGCCTACGTCCTGCAGCGGGTCGAGCGCGACCGGATGGCCGCCGCGACCGAGGCCAAACGCCAGAACCTGATGCGCAAGGAACTCGCCTGGCTGCGCCGCGGCGCCCCGGCCCGCACCAGCAAGCCGAAGTTCCGGATCGACGCCGCCAACGTGCTCATCGAGGACGTCCCGCCGATCCGCAATCCGCTGGAACTGCAGCGGCTGGCCGTCGCCCGGCTCGGCAAGGACGTCGTCGATCTGGAGGACGCCGGCTTCAGCTACGGCGCCACCCCGGTGCTGCGGGAGGTCACCTGGCGGATCGCCCCCGGTGAGCGCACCGGCATTCTCGGCGCGAACGGCAGCGGCAAATCCACCCTGCTCGGCCTGATCGCCGGTGACCTGAAGCCCACCGCCGGCCGGGTGAAGCGCGGCAAGACCGTCCGGCTGGGGGTGCTCGACCAGCAGTTCTCGCAGCTCGCCGAGATCGGGGACGACCTCGTCCGCGAGGTGCTGGCGCGCACCCGCACCACCTTCAACGTGGACGGCAAGGACCTCACTCCGGCTCAGCTGCTGGAGCGGCTCGGCTTCGCCCGCGAGCACCTCTCGACCCGGGTCGCCGAGCTCTCCGGCGGCCAGAAGCGGCGGCTGCAGTTGCTGCTGCTCCTGCTCGACGAACCTAACGTGATTTGTCTCGATGAGCCTACGAACGATGTGGACGCCGACATGCTGGCCGCGATGGAGGATCTGCTCGACTCCTGGCCGGGCACCCTGCTGGTGGTCTCCCACGACCGCTACCTGCTGGAACGCGTCACCGACCAGCAGTACGCCATCCTCGACGGCCGGCTGCGGCACCTGCCCGGCGGCGTGGACGAGTACCTGAAGCTCCGCCGCGAGCAGGCGTCACCGCGTCCGACGGCACCCGCCACCCCGGCGGCCGGGTCGGGCGCGGACGCGTCCGGTCTCTCCGGCGCCGAGCGCCGCGCCGTCCAGAAGGAGGTCGCGGCCGTCGAACGCCGGCTCGGCAAACTCCACGCCGAGGTGCAGTCCCTGCACCAGCGCATGGCCGACCACGACCAGGCCGACTACGGGGGCCTGCAGCGCCTCGCGGACCAGGTGCGCGCCGCCGAGGCGGAGACCGCCGAACTCGAAGACCGCTGGCTGGACCTGTCCGACCAGCTCGGTTGACCGGTACGTCGGAGGTCTCCCGGGTTCCACTCCGCTCGAACGTAGCGGCTCTTCGGCCAAAACTTTGGAGAAGCCGAAAAGTCGCTACGTTCGATGCGGGTGGAGGGGCTACTGCGCCTCGGGATCGTGGAGGTTCGCCATGATCTCGAGCAGGCTGTCGCGGATGTAGGCGAGCTCGGGGGAGATGGCGCCCCAGCTGTCGGCGGGGGCGTCGCCGTCCCAGGCGTCGGCATTCGCATCCTCGTCCCAATTCATCTCGCCGTGCTGCCAGACCCACCAGATGTTCGCGCTCGGATCCTGGACGCGGGAGAACTGGGTGCCGAAGAAGTCGGTCGGCTGGGTGAGCACGCGCGCGCCGCGGGCGACGGCCCGCTCGAGGGTCGCCTCGAGGTCATCGACGTAGATCTGCAGGAAGCTCGGGGTGAAGCCCCAGCCCGGCTTGCGCTCGGCCAGCATGATCGTGGTGGTGCCGACGACCACCTCGCCCTGCAGCAGCAGGCCGTCGTCATCGACCGTCCGCGACTCCAGGCGCTCGGTGCCGCCGAAGACCTCGACGATGAAGGCGGTGAGCTCCTCGGCTCCGCGCGTGATGATGAACGGGTTGACGGTGGCGTAGCCCTCGGGTGCGGCGGGAATCGACATCTTCTGCTCCTTGATCGGTGGGTGGCTGATGCCTCTATTCCACCAATCCGGCTACCTCGGCGGATTGAAGATTTCCGCCATCATCGT
>JAPUEM010000176.1:22376-33192 GCA_027492575.1 Propionicimonas sp. | reverse complement strand
GACCGGCTCGAACCCGAAGGCCAAGCGCATCGAGTTCCGCTGCCCCGACCCGTCGGCGAACCCGTACCTCGCCTTCGCGGCCTGCCTGCTGGCCGGCCTGGACGGCATCCAGAACCGGATCGAGCCGCACGCCCCGGTCGACAAGGATCTCTACGAACTGCCCCCCGAGGAGCACGCCCAGGTCCCGACCGTCCCGGCGAACCTGGACGGCGTGCTCGAGGCCCTCGAACAGGACCACGAGTACCTGCTGGCCGGCGGGGTCTTCACCCCCGACCTGATCGAGACCTGGATCGAGATGAAGCGCGCCGACATCGACGCCATCCGTCTCCGTCCGCACCCGCACGAATTTGAAATGTACTTCGACATGTGATCAGTCCCTGATCGCAAGGAGCGCCCCGGGCTGAGTCGGGGCGCTTCTTGCGTTCTGCGGTGGTCGCGTGGAGATCCCGGATCGGAGTCCGGGATGACGAGGGCTGGGTTGGGTGCCGCGCTGAACCGGCTGGCCGACCGCTCAACCAAACCAACGTCATCCCGGGCTTGACCCGGGATCTCTCCCCACCAGCGCAGTCCCACTACCGAACGGCAATAGGGTGGTGAACGTGAATCAACCGGGTCCCGTCCAGGTCGTTGCGGTGCTGGCGCGTGGGGTGGTGCCGGCGGGTACTCCCCTGGTCAGCGGGGACGACCTGGGACTCACCCGGGGAGACGGCTGCTTCGACGCCATGCGGGTCACCCACGACGCGGACGGGCTGCGGGTGCATCACCGCGAGGCCCACGTCGCCAGGCTGGGACGCTCGGCCGCGGCCCTGCAGATCGCGGACGCGCCCACTGCCGCGGAGTGGAACGACCTCATCGACGAAGCCCTCGCGCAATGGCGGGAGCCCGGCGAGGCCATCCTCAAGCTGGTGCTCACCCGGGGCGAGGAGTCCCTCCGGTCGGCTCCGTTCGGGTACCTGACGATCACGACCGCCCCCGACTACAGCCGGGCCCGGCGCGGGGTGACGGCGGTCAGCCTCGACCGAGGGCATCGCAGCGACGCGTTCACCGACGCGGCCTGGCTGCTGGGCGGGGTGAAGACGCTCTCCTACGCGGTGAACGTGGCGGCCCGCCGGGAGGCGCTGGCCCGCGGGGTGGACGATCCGATCTGGCGCTCCAGTGACGGCTACCTGCTGGAGGGTCCGACCTCGGGACTGATCTTCGCCGCCGGCGACCGGCTCTGGACGACGCCCACGGCGGGCACCGGCATCCTGGCCTCGGTCACGGTCGCCGCGATCCTGGCGGAGGCCGCACGGCAGGGAGTCGGCACCGGTGAGGCGCTGCTCACGCCTGCGCAGGCGTGGGAATGCGATGGTCTGTGGCTGGTCTCGGCGATTCGCGGCGTGCTGCCGGTGATCGAACTGGACGGGCGCCCCGTCCGCCATGATCCGGCGGTGACCACCGTGCTGGCCGTCGCCGGCGGCTTCCCGCCATTGTCGTGACATGGCTAGGCCCGCCTACCCGAACCCCTCCGATCGGGCTGGCGGGCCAGCTTCCATCACCAGCAGCTTGCTGCAACCCCCCAACAGCGGCCACTACTTCCGGGCCCCGGGAACCGAATCCCTCAGGCCTTGCCAGTGTGACCGTATGAGCCACGGCACCGCGACCCCCAGCACAACGGATGTCAGGCAGAACGCCCACACTCATGTCAGGTGTGGATTCCAGGACGCTGGTAGGTTCATCAACCAATCGGGAACAGGAGGTCGGACGATGGCGCAGGCACTTCGAGTCGGGATACTCGGCGCGGCACGGATCGCGGAGAGGGCGCTGGTGACACCGGCCCGGGCGAACGGCGCCCAGGTGGTGGCGGTCGCGGCGCGGGAGCTGTCGCGGGCCCAGGCGTACGCGGCCCGGCACGGCATCCCGAAGGCCTACGGCAGCTACGAGGAGTTGCTGGCCGATCCGGAGATCGACCTGGTCTACAACCCCAGCCCGAACAGCGACCACGTCCGCTGGACGCTGGCCGCGCTGCGCGCCGGCAAGCACGTGCTCTCGGAGAAGCCCTTCGCGGCCAACGCCGCCCAGGCCCGGCTGGTCGCCGCCGAGACCGGCGACCGGCTGGTGCTGGAAGGCTTCCACCACCGCTACCACCCCACCTACCAGCGGCTGCTGGAACTGGTGCGCACCGGGGCACTCGGCGAGGTCACCGGGCTGCACGTCACCATGAAGTTCGATTGCACCGACCTGGACGACATCCGCTGGTCGTGGCCGCTGGCCGGCGGTTCGCTGATGGATCTGGGCTGCTACCACCTGCACGCCGCCAAGGACGTCGCGGCCGCGCTCGGCGGCAAGCTCGCCGTGGAGTCCTGCACCACCACGTCCAACCCCGGCGCCGATCCGCGGGTGGACGCCACCGCCCGGGTCACCGGGAAGCTCCCCGGCGGGGGCGAGTTCGTCCTGGAATCCAGCCTGGAAGGGCCGGACGACCGCTCCATCCTGGTGACCGGAACCCGCGGCAGCCTCCGGCAGCCGGAGTTCATCAACCTCACCGGCGACGACCGGCTCATCGTTACCCTGGACGGCGTCGAGACCGTCGAACACCACGGCACGATCTCGACCTACACCCACCAGTTCGCCGCCGTGAACGCGTCGGTGCAGCGCGGCGTGGCGTTCCCGACCGGCCTCGACAACGCCCTCGAGATCATGGACCTGGTGGACGAGTGCTACCGGCTGGCCGGCCTCCCGCTGCGGGAGTCGGAGCCCTACCCGGGCTGAACCCAAGGACGATCCCTGAGCCTGTCGAAGGGTCCCTGAGCCCGTCGAAGGGTCGTGATGTACGCGCGCCAACGACCCTTCGACAAGCTCAGGGATCGTTGGAGTGTCAGCCGCGCATAGAGCAGTGTTCCCTTAGATGACGCCCTGGGCGATCATGGCGTCGGCGACCTTCACGAAGGCGGCGCAGTTGGCGCCGACCACGTAGTTGCCGGGCTGGCCGTAGCGCTCGGCGGCGGTGTAGGCCGAATCGTGCATGGTGCGCATGATGTGGTGCAGCTTGGCCTCGGAATCCTCGAAGGACCAGCGCTGCCGGGCGGCGTTCTGGCTCATCTCGAGCGCCGAGGTGGCCACGCCGCCGGCGTTGGCCGCCTTGCCGGGGGCGAAGAGCACACCCGCCTCGTGGAAGATGTCGACCGCCTCGGGCAGGGAGGGCATGTTGGCGCCCTCGGCCACCACGATGGCCCCGTTCTTCACCAGGGTCGCGGCGTCGTCGGCGTCCAGTTCGTTCTGGGTGGCGCACGGCAGCGCGATCTCGCCCGGCACCTCCCAGACCCGCCGGCCGGGGACGAAGGTGGCGTTCGGACGCCGATCGGCGTAGGCCGAGATCCGCAGCCGCTCGATCTCCTTGACCTGCTTCAGCAGTTCGACGTCGATGCCGTCGGAGTCGATCACGTACCCGGACGAGTCGGACGCGGTGAGCGGCAGCGCGCCCAGCTGCAGCGCCTTCTCGATGGCGTAGATCGCGACATTGCCCGAGCCGGAGACCAGCACGCGGCGTCCCTCGATGGATTCGCCGCGGACGCCGAGCATCTCCTGGACGAAGAAGACCGTGCCGTAGCCGGTGGCCTCGGTGCGCACCTCGGCGCCGCCCCAACCGGTGCCCTTGCCGGTGAACATGCCGGATTCGTGCCGGTTGGTGATCTTGCGGTACTGACCGAAGAGGTAGCCGATCTCGCGTCCGCCGACGCCGATGTCACCGGCGGGCACGTCGGTGTGCTCGCCGAGGTGCCGGTACAGCTCGTTCATGAACGACTGGCAGAAGCGCATGATCTCGCCGTCGCTCTTGCCGTGCGGGTCGAAGTCGGAGCCGCCCTTGCCGCCGCCGATGCCCTGGCCGGTCAGCGCGTTCTTGAAGATCTGCTCGAAGCCGAGGAACTTGATGATGGACGAGTTGACCGACGGGTGGAACCGCAGGCCGCCCTTGTACGGCCCCAGCACCGAGGAGAACTGCACCCGGTAGGCGCGCTGCACCTGCACCTGGCCGGCGTCGTCCACCCACGGCACCCGGAAGATGATCTGCCGCTCCGGCTCGACCAGCCGCTGCAGGATGCCGTCCTTGAGGTAGTCCGGATCCTCGGTGACGACCGCCACCACGGAGCCGAGCACCTCGTGCACCGCCTGATGGAACTCGTGGTCGCCCGGGTTGCGACGCAGCACGTCGGCATAGGCGGGACGAACCACCTCGGGCAACGTCTCGGGGGCAAGCGCGTTCGACATCGATTGAACCTTCCGGGGGAGACCTACGGCCCGGCGTCGCTGCGAGCCGCCTAGGAGTCTTGCACAGCGCAACCGTGCCGCGCCGCCGATCGCCCAATTCCGGACGGGCGCACGCCGTCCACAGCTCGGACGGAATCGTCTCAGTTCGTCTTCGGCAGACAGTCGGGCCAAGATGGAGGCACCACTGGTTTCGCGGCCTCGGCCCCGGTGCACCCGAACGGAGAACCATGAGCGTCCTCGCGCGCGATCGCGCCACCCAGGCCCGCAACGGCGACCTGGTGGTCTTCGCCGTGAACGGCTTCGCGCTGGCTTCCTGGATGTCACGGATCCCGGACGTCCGCGAGTTGCTGGAACTCACCCCCACCACGCTGAGCCTGCTGCTGCTGTCGCTCTCGGTCGGCTCGATCATCGGCCTGCCCATCGCCGGACGGATCGCGCACCACCTGGGCGCGGCGAACACGGTCCGGCTCGGGATGAGCTCCATGCTGCTGGGCATCATGCTGGCGGTCATCGCCACCCAGGCCCAGGCGCCCTTCTACCTGGTGGTGCCGGGCGTCTTCCTGCTCGGCCTGGGCACCGGCATCTGGGATATCGCCCAGAACCTCGAAGGGACGATCATCGAGCGGGCCGTCGGCCGCGCGATCATGCCGTGGTTCCACGCCGCCTTCAGCGGCGGCACCGTGGCCGCCGCGCTGATCGGCGCGGGGATGACGGCCCTGCGGGTGCCGCTGGTGGTGCACCTCGGGACGGTCGCCGCCCTGGTCGGCATCGCCGCGCTGTGGGGCACCGCGCAGTTCCTGCCCGCCTTCGACGACGCCGAGCCGGAGCCGCACGGACACGCCGCAGCCGGCCGCTCCGCCTGGACCGAGCCGCGCACCCTGCTGATCGGCGTCATGGTGCTGGCCGCCGGCTTCGCCGAGGGCACCGCCAACGACTGGTTGGCGGTCGCCTTCGTGGACGGCCATCACCTCGACAACGCGATGGGCGTGGTGGCGCTGGCGGTCTTCCTCTCCTTCATGACCGCTGGACGGCTGCTCGGCGCGAGCATGCTCGACCGCTACGGCCGGGTGGTGGTGCTGCGGACCCTCTTCATCGCGTCCATCGTGGGCTGCCTGCTGGTGGTCTTCGGCAACCCGGTGCTGGCCTTCATCGGCGCGGCGATCTGGGGGGTGGGCGCCAGCCTGGGCTTCCCGGTCGGCATGTCCGCGGCCGCCGACGAACCGGCCCGCGCCCCGATGCGGATCAGCGTGGTGTCGACCATCGGCTACGGCGCCTTCCTGGCCGGCCCGCCGCTGCTGGGCCTGCTCGGCGAGAGCTTCGGCATCCTGCGTTCACTGCTGTTGGTGGGCGCCATGGCGGCGGCCGCCATCCTGGTTGTCCCGGCCGCCAAGCCCCCGGCGGGATCGACGCCGGTCGGGCACTAGTCAGTAGGCGATGAGGGCCGTCCGGGTGGGCGGTTCGAGGCCGGCGCGGACGTAGGCGGCGGCGACCGCGTCCCGGCGGCGGTCGATCTCGCGGCCGAAGTCGCGGGCCAGTTCGGGGGATTGGTGCACCTGCTGCTCGAGCAGGTCGGTCGGGATCACCAGGACGGTCAGGTCGCGCTCGGCGGTCACGCTGGCGCCGATCGCCTGCCGGGTCAGGCAGGTCAGGCCGATCACGTCCCCGGCGTCCAGTTCGACCACGGAGTGCCAGGTGCCGTCCGGCAGCAGCACCGTCATCCTCGCCAGCCCGTCCACGACCACGCGTGCGGCGTCCGGCACCTCTCCGGGTCGCTGGACGGTCTCGCCCGCCTGGTACTTCTCGACGCGCAGCCGCCGGCCCAGGGCGTCCGCCTGCCGCTGGGTGTCCAGGTGCAGCGACCCGGCGACCTGGGCGAGAATGCCCGGGAGCGCCTCAGGTGGGACGAAATCGATGGAGAGATCCCGGTCGAGGTGCAGCCCGGCCCGTCGGGCGGCGTACCAGAGCCGGCTGCGGAAGAGCCCGGCGGTCCCCCACTCCTTGCCCGGGTTGGCCAGCGGAATGCTCACGTCGTAGCGGGCTTTGGGCAGCAGGACGGCGCTCGCCTCCTCACCCGGGGCGAGGAAGGGCAGGTCGGCGGCGACCCGATGGATCAGGGCGATCACCTGGTCGGGCGGGTCGTCGGTGGCGAACCGGACGACGAAGTCGGCGGTGTACGGCGACTCGGCCCGGCTGAGGTTCACAAAGGACTGGCCGGCCAGTTCGGAGTTGGGGATCACCCGGATGCCGTTGAGGGTGTCGAGGTGGACGGCCCGCCAGTTGATCTCGACGACCCGGCCCTTGCCCTCGCCGGTGCGGATCCAGTCGCCGACCGCGAACGGCTGCTCGAAGAGCAGCAGCAGGCCCGAGATGACCCCGCCGACCGCGTTCTGCAGGGCCAGGCCGACGACGATCGAGCCGACGCCGAGGGCGGTGAAGAGGCCCGAGACGTCGGTCTCCCAGACCAGCCCGAGCAGCAGGGTGCCGGCGATGACGATGATGAGCAGCCGGGCCAGGTCGATCAGGATGGTCGGGATGCGTTCGCGCTTGGTGCCCGACTTCGCCGTGGTGAAGACGACGAAGTTCAGGGCGTTGAGCAGCACCAGGATGACCAGGAAGGCGAAGAGGGTGGCGGCCAGCTTCGGGCCGGCTTGGCGCGCGTCCCACTCTCCGGTCTGGGTCAGCAGCAGCCACAGCGCACCGACCGGGGCGACGTAGTCGCGCAGCAGGGCGACCACCCGCGCGCCGCGGCTGCCGATGCGGACGAGGTGGCTGTGCCACTCGGTGAGCAGCACCAGCGCGATCGGCAGCCCGAAGATGACCAGGACGGAGGGCCAGAACCACGGCTGCTCCAGCAGGCCGCTCATGGCGCCGCCGCTTCCTTGCGGCGCACTCGCCAGACGCGCTGGTCGCCGCTGGCGGTCTCGACGCGGCCGGCCTCTTCGAGGTCGTAGGCGCCGGCGGGCAGCCGCTGGACGACGCGGTCGGTGGCGAAGACGCCCGGGCCGGCGGCATCGCCCTGCACGCGGAAGGCGAGGCTCACCGCGTCCCCCCACAGGTCGTAGGCGACGTGCGAACGTCCGACCAGACCGCTGGAGACGGTGCCGGTGTCCAGGCCCACCCGCAGCGCGAGCGGCTTGCGGT
Source organism: Propionicimonas sp. (assembly GCA_027492575.1). Taxonomy (GTDB): domain Bacteria; phylum Actinomycetota; class Actinomycetes; order Propionibacteriales; family Propionibacteriaceae; genus Propionicimonas. Next base: position 25,803 of record JAPUEM010000176.1, on the reverse strand, counting down.
GCAGGACGCCGAACCGCGCGAGCACGGCCTGCGCCTCCAGCGCGAAGTCGACGGTGCGGCGGGCGTTGTCCACCCGCGGGACGACCACGCCACAGCCGGCGAGATAGCCGCTGCGGGTGGTGCGGACGTGCTCCAGGCCCATCCGCTCGGCGAGTTCGTCGAGGGCGGTGAGGATCTCGTTGAAGGCGGAAAGCGCCTCCGGCGAGGTGAGTTCGGCGGCCACGTCCTCGAAGCCGACCACGTCGGCGTACAGCACGGTGACCTCGTTGTGGTCCTGGACGACATCCACCAGGCCCTGCCGATAGTCCTCGGCGACCCGGTCGGGCATCACCGAGCGCAGCAGCCGCTGGTTCTCCTCGCGCTGGGCGTCCAGCAGATCGGCCTTGACCTGCAGGCTGCGGCTCATCTCGTTGAAGCCGGCGGCGAGATCGGCCAGTTCGTCGCTGACGCCGACATCCACCACCACCCCGGTCTCCCCCGCCGCGATCCGGTGGGCGGCCTCGCGCAGCCGCCGCAGCGGCCGGACGACCAGCCTCGCGATGATCAGCGAGGCGACCGAGACGACCAGCACGATGATCGCCGACGAGACGAGGATGCCGGAGGTGAACCGGTTCACCGGGGCGAAGGCCTCCGCCTGACCGACCTCGGCGACGATCACCCAGCGCAGGCCCTCGATGGTCACCGGAGCGTAGGCGGCGATGGTCTGCTTGCCGAGGAAACCCGGGCCGATGACGGTGCCGCGGTGCCCGGCCAGGGCCTGCTCGACGGCCTCGGTCTCCACCTTCTGCAGCAGCAGGGTGGAGCCGGTGCGGACCATGCGGTCGATGTCCTGGGCCGGGACCCCGAACCGGGCCGCGTCGGTCGCGAACCGCTGCGGATTCTCCAGCAGCCCGCGGGCCGGGGAGCGCATCAGCCGATCCGAGCCCACCAGGTAGGTCTCCCCGCTGGCGCCGAGGCCGCTCTCCGCCCAGTCTCGATTGCCGGTCATCACCTCTTCGATCCGGTCGATCGGCAGCTCGATGGCCATCGCACCGACCGGCTTGCCGGCGTCGCTGATCAACGTGACCGCCCAGCCGGCCGGCACGCCCAGCGAGGGTGGATACTCCGCAAAGTCGCTGAAGGTCACCGTTCCGGCGATCCCCTTGCGCATCGCCTCACGCAGCGTCTCGCCGAGGTTGGTCAGCCGCAGCGGGCCCTCGATCAGGTCGGCGCCGAAGTCGGCGCCCTTGTAGGCGCTGTAGACCACCCGTCCGGCCGGGTTGATCAGCAGGACGTCCTCGTAGCCGAGATGGTCGACCATCGCGCGGAAGTAGGGGTGGATGCCGGCGTGCACGGCGCTCCAGGCGCTGCCGTCCCCGGCGTCGTCGATCGCGATCGCCTCGTCGAAGCCGCCCGACCCGATCGAGTAGCGGGCCTGGAGTGCGACCGCCGCGGTTCCCGAAGGCGCGAAGACCGCGGCGTCCACCTCGTCCGAATGCTCCCCCATCGCCTCGACCAGGCGGGGGCCCCAGACGTCGCGGTACCAGGCCTCGACCGCCTTCGCCTCCTTGAGATCCAGTTCGGTGGCGTCCAGTTCCGCGAAGGCGGCGGAGAAGCCGGTCACCGCGTCGATCACGCCGGAACCCTGGGCGGCGACGATCAACTGGTTCTCGATGGTGTTGTACAGCCGCTCGGTCTCCCGGGCCCGGGAATCGCGGACCTCGACCACGCGATCCTGGGCGGCGTGGCTCAGCGATTCGGTGCCGTTGCGGTATCCCAGCACACCGGTGACGACGGTGACGGCGACGCTGACCAGCAGCAGAATCAGCAGCAGTTGGGTCTGGATGCTGGCGAGTCGTCGCGCCCGCGGTGAGCGCACAGCGCTGATCGGCTCGTCCACCCCACCCCCCTCTCAGACGCGCAAAGCGTAGCGACGCGGACCCCTGCTGGGGAGTACTGAATTCTGCCCGCTGGCCAGGGGTGGGACAGGGGACGGTCCCTCGTGGCCAGGGGGACGGTCCCTCGTCCCGCTCCCCCCCACTGACCCGCAAGCTGTGGCCGAATCCGCGATGTCGGGGATTCGGCCACAGCTTGTGCGGGTGGGAGAAGCGGCCCGGCACGCACCCTCACAAGCTGTGGCCGACGTCGCGATGTCGGGCATTCCGCCACAGCTTGCGGGGTGGGCGGGGCCTAACCGAACAATCCCTGGCCGACGTACTCGCCCTCGCGGATGCCGCCGGGGACGAGGAAGACGGTGGACGAGGTGGTCTTGAGGTATTCGGCGAAGAGGTCGTCGCGGGCCATGTTCTGGTGCACCGTGGCGAACCGGTCGGGCGACTTCACGAAGGCGATGAAGAAGAGGCCGGCATCCAGCCGGCCGGTGTCGTCGTTGCCGTCCACGAAGTTGTAGCCGCGGCGCAGCATGGCGATGCCGTCGTTGTTGTCGGGGTGGGTGCGGAAGACGTGCGAGCGCTCATCGATGGCGACCTTGCCCTGCTCGTCGGTCGCGGCGAAGTCGGGGGCGGTGAACTCGTCGCCGCCCGAAAGCGGGGCGCCGGTGCGCTTCTCGCGTCCGAGCACCCGGTTCTGCTCCTGCAGCTGGACGCCGTCCCAGACCTCGATGGTCATCGAGATGCGGCGGGCGACCAGGTACGAGCCGCCCTGCAGCCAGGCCGGGCCGTCCGAGATCCAGACGTGCTCGGCGAGGCGCTCGGGTTCCTCGGCCTTCAGGTTGTTGGTGCCGTCCTTCTGGCCGAAGAGGTTGCGCGGGGTGGCCTGGCTGGTGGACGTGGACGAGGTGCGTCCGAAGCCGAGCTGCGACCAGCGCAGCCGGCTGCGTCCGAAGCCGATCCGGGTCAGGTTGCGGATGGCGTGCACCGCCACCTGCGGGTCGTTGGCGCAGGCCTGGATGCACAGATCGCCGCCGGAGCGGGCCGGCTCGATGAAGTCGTTGAGCATCTTCGGCAGCTTGCCGAAATCGGGTGGCGCCTGGGCGGCGAGGCCGAACCGGTCAGTGCCGTCCTCGGTGCGGAAGAGGCTCTGCCCGAAGCCGAAGGTGAGGGTGAGCCCGGACGGCCCCAGCCCGGCGGCCTCGCCGGTGTCGTCCGGGGGCAGGTAGGGGCCGCCGTCGAAGGCCCCTTTGGCGCTGACGTCCAGGCCCATCACCATCCGGCTGGCGGCGTAGGTCCAGTCCTGCAGCAGCTCGATCAGGTCGTCGCGGGTGACGTCGGCCCGCAGGTCGAAGGCGGCGAAGTGCATGCGATCCTGCGCCGGGGTGGCGATGCCGGCCTGATGCTCGCCGTGGAAGGGGTACTCCAGGGCGTCGCCGGCGGCATCCGGCTTCGAGGTGAACGCCGCGGTGGCGAGACCGCCGGCCAGGGCGCCGGCCGCCAAGCCCGCGCCCCCGCCCAGGGCCAGCAGGCCGCGGCGCGACAGGCCTTGGCGCGGC
>JAPUEM010000176.1:21090-22276 GCA_027492575.1 Propionicimonas sp. | reverse complement strand
CGTCGGTTCGGACATGATCAGCCGATGCCCAGGACGGCGCTGGTCAGCTTGGACAGCGGCTCACGCAGCGCGTCGATCTGGTCGACCAGCTCACGCTGCTGGTCGCGGTTCACGTCGGCGTAGCTGACGTAGCCCTTCTCCAGGCTGCCGTACTTGTCGAGCAGAGCCTGCAGCTTGTCGAACTCGCCGCTGATCTGGGTGGTCAGCTCCTTGCCCTCCGGCTTGCGGTCGGCGATCGGCGCGACCAGGTCGAAGGCGATCCGGGCACCCTGCAGGTTGGCCTGGAAGTCGTAGAGGTCGGTGTGCGACCACCAGTCCTCCTCGCCGGTCACCTTGCCGACCGCGATCTCCTCCAGCAGGCCCGAGGCGCCGTTGGAGACGGTCGCGATGTCGAGGCCCTGGGTGGCGATGAAGTCGGCGCCGTGGACGGTGTCGTAGAGCTTGGCGATGTCGGCGACCAGGGTGTCGGCGATCACCTTGCGCTGTTCGGCGGTGGAGGGCTCCCAGCCTTCCCAGGCGTTGGCGCCGTCCGGCTGCACGGCGTCCTTGGCGGGCACCCACAGATCCTTCTCCATGCGGTGGAAGCCCAGCCACTCGGTGAAGGTCGGGTCGTCGCCCTTCAGCTGGTCGGCCTCGGCGAGGTAGTCGATCTCGCGGTAGTCGATCCGCGGGTCGAGCACGCCCAGCGCCTCGGCGATCGGCTCGATCCGCTCGTAGTGGACGCGGGTGGTCGCGAAGAGACCGCGGGCGGTCTCGTCGTCCCCGGCGGCGTAGGCCGCGGCGAGCTCGTCCACCTTGGGCTGCAGTTCGGCGACCTCGTTCTTGACGAAGTTGACGTAGTCGGAGACGGCGCCGGCGAAGAGCTCCTGGTCCTCGCCGGAGAGCTCGATCGGGTCGCCGGTCACGGTGAACCCGGCCTCGCCGACGTTCGCGCCGCGCATGCCCGGCTTGCAGGCGGTGAAGTAGCTGCCCGGCTGCAGAGCGACCGACAGCTCGGCGGAGGCGCCGGGGGCGATGTTCTCCTTCTCGGCGACGATCCGCAGGCCGTCGGCGCCGAGCAGGTAGAACTCGGTGATCTTCCCGCCGGTGTTGGAGATCTGGAAGGTGGCGTTGCCGCTGGCGGCCGTATTGGCCGACAGGGTGCACTCAGTGTCGGTCGACGTGACGGTCAGCACGCCGGCGGCCG
>JAPUEM010000176.1:15701-20990 GCA_027492575.1 Propionicimonas sp. | reverse complement strand
GGCTGCGGCGAACGCCGAGCAGGAAGCGGGGCAGCACGACGCCGAGGTAGACGGCCCAGGCGGTGACCTGCAGCCAGGACATCAGCGGGGTGAACCCGATGATCCCCTTCAGCAGGGCGCCGGCGAAGCCGCTGGGGTCGATGCTGCCGGTGACGTCGAAGGCCCAGCCGAAGGGGAAGGAGGCCATCCAGAACGGCCCGTCGGTCGGGCCGGTCAGGACGTCCCCGGTGCGCATGTCGGTGGGGGTGATCGGATGGCCGGAGAACGGCCCGGGCAGGAAGGCGGCCTCCTGCAGGTCGCCGATCCCGTAGGCGAGGATGCCGGCCGCGACGACCACCAGGAAGGCGCCCATCCAGGCGAAGAAGACGCCCAGGTTGACGCGCACCATGCCGCGGTACATCAGGTAGCCGACGCCGATCGCCGTGGCGATGCCGGCCAGCGCGCCCAGCAGGGCGGCCGGCTGCAGGGCCCAGCCCCACAGCAGCAGGGTGGTCTCGATGCCCTCGCGGCCCACCGAGACGAGCCCGAGCCAGAAGATCGACCAGCCGCTGCCCACCGCGAGCGCGGCGGCGGCGCCCTCTTCGAGTTCGGCCTTCATCCGTCCGCCGACCTTGAGCATCCAGAAGACCATCCAGGTGATCATGCCGACCGCCAGCAGCGACATCGCGCCGCCGATGAGTTCCTGCGCCTGGAAGCTCAGCGTGTAGGTGCCGAAGGTGAACAGCGCCCCCAGGCCGACCGAGATCATCACCGCGATGCCGATCCCCCACCACAGCTTGGCCAGGACGTCCGGCCGTCCCTGCTTGCGAAGGTACGCCACCAGGATGCCGACGATAAGGGCTGCTTCCAGCCCCTCGCGCAAGCCGATCAGGAAGGCGGCGAAGAACAACGGGATCTCTCAGGTTTAGGCAAGGCTTACCTGCCACAATTTAGCAACCCGAGACTATTCAAAACCGGAAAACGCTGCAACTGATGACATCAGGTGAGACAAGCCCCCCTTGGACGACGTTGGGGACGGTTCCAACTCCGTCCAACCGGTTCACGTCCGGCCATGCTGACCAAGTCAGGTTGACCAACATTGATCAACCATCCTAGTCTCGGACCGTGACAACGGTGAAGGTGCAGTACGCGAAGACCCATCTCTCTGCCCTCCTGACAGCGGTCGAGCAGGGTGAGGAGATCGTCATCGCTCGTGGCGACACGCCCGTGGCGAGGCTTGCACCGCTCGCCCAGGCGGGCGAACGCGACCTGGGCTTCGTGGCCTACACAGTGCCCGAGTTGTTCTTCGATCCGCTGCCCGAGGCCGAGTTGGCCGGGTGGGAGGGCTCGGAGTGACCCATCTGCTGGATACCCACGCGCTGCTCTGGGCCTTGACCGATCCGGCCAGGCTCGGAGAGCAAGCGCGGATGATCATCGCCAACCGGAAGACCCGTCTGATCGCCTCCGCAGCATCAGCCTGGGAGATCGCGACCAAGCACCGCATCGGCAAACTCCCCCAGGCGGACGCCCTGGTCGGCGCCTACGCCAAGCACCTCGATCGGCTTGGGGCAACTCGCCTGCCGATGACCGAGGAACACTGCCTGCTCAGCGGAGGGCTCAGCTGGGCACACCGCGATCCGTTCGACCGCATGCTCGCCGCGCAGGCCATGATCGAATCCCTCACCCTGATCACGGACGACCCCGTCTTCACTCACCTCCCCGGCCTCCGCACCGCCTGGTAGCGACCGACCATTGAGAGGGCGTCACCGTTCGAACAAACCTGCTAGGCTGCGGCCACCGAAAATGGCACCCACCCCCGACCATGAAGGAGACGCTATGCCGCGGCTCGCCATGACCCTCATCCGTAGAACTGCAGTGGTGACAGCTGTTGCTCTCGCAATCTCCAGTTCGCAGCTGCAATCGACGGCGGCCAACGCCGACACCGGCGCAGACTCTCCGACCACCACTGTTTCTGTCCCAGAAGTTGGGCCATCGGATGACGCTCGTGAAATCTCATCCGCAGCGTCCGACTATGTGGCCACTGACCCATCCAGCGCCGCGGCGCTGGCCGCCGCAGCTTCCGCTGAGACGGCCAGCGAGATGACTGTGACTCGCTCAGGCCTCGAAACGACGCTGGCCAACGGGACTGAGATCTCCGTGACCAAGGACGGTGGCATTGTCATGGACTCCCCGTCGACGGCGGCAATCGAGTTCGGCGTCGCCGGCGAAGCCACCACCTCAGTCGTCGTGGATGGAGCGTTGGTTCAAAGCGAGGTTGCACCCAGCACCGACGTCGTGATCCGGGGAGTTGAGAATGGCGTCCAGATGGTTGCGATTCTGAATGATGAAGCGGCACCAGCGACCCTTGAGTTTCCAGCCGATCTCGCATCCGGCATGAAGTTCGTCCCCCAGGACGATGGGTCGATAGCGGTCGTGAAGGACGTAGTGATCGACGTCCCGCTCCACGGCGAAGATGAGCGGGTCGCGTCCGCCACCGACGCGATCCTCGGCGACAATCCCGAGTCGGACGTCATAACCGACGAGCAATGGGCCGCACTTGAGGCGATACCGTCCGCGGAAACCCGAGCCATGGCCACAACCGAGCAAGTTGCCACCATCGCTCCCGCTTGGGCGGTCGATGCCAACGGTGACGCTCTCGACACCCACTACGTCGTGGATGGCGAGACCATCAAGCAGGTAATCGACCTGACCGAAGACACTGCTTTCCCTGTCACGGCGGATCCGGCGTGGTGGTGGTGGGTTGCCACTGGTGTGACCTGCGCGGCCCAACTTGGCAGCTTCCTCTTCGCTGTTGCCAAGCTGGCCGGAGTCGTGGCGAAGGTGACCAAGATCATCAAGGCGAGCGCTACCCTCACGAAGCTGGTCAACAAGCTCGGTGGCGTTAAGGCAGTCTTCACCAAGATGTACCAAGCGGCTAAGGGCTGGATCGAAGGCAAGGCGACCAAGTACATCAGTGCGGCGAAGCTCGCCGACCTGAAACTCGTCCTCTCCAAGGGAAAGGACTTGGTGTTCGACCTCCTTGGAGTAGGCGCATGCGTCGCGCTCTTGACTACCAAGTAGGCAATCCGCACGGACGGAGTTGATGAGATGAGTGCCAACGTCTGGCTCGCGCTCACTGCTGTCGGGCTGATACTGACAGCCGCTGGCTGGGCCTTCTACGGAGCGGCCATGGCTCAAGGCAGGGCGCGTCCGGACGGGGAGCCGGGGACGGCCTGGGAAAGGGCTGCGTCCGTGCTTGGGAACGCGAAGCTGGTGTGGGCGTGGGTGTTGCTGCTCGCACTTGCCGCCAACTATCTGGCCTTGACCAGTGGCAGCGGCATTTCCACGGTTGCGGCGGTGGGCGGCGCGGTCGCCTACGCCTTCCTCTGGGCTGCGGTTGCGGCGCTGCTGACCACCAGACGTCGAAGCAGGCACCCGGAAACCGGCAGTTCCGGTGGTTCGGTGACCTGGCCGTCCACGATCGCGGCCATCGGCGGACTCGGCGGCGGATTGGCGGTCGGCGTGCTCCTGCTCGCTGCGTGGATGAGGCTCGGCGGGTTCTAGCGATCGATCACCGGATACGCAGGTGACTCTTGATCAGCGCGACGAGCGTGAACGCCCCTGGCGTTCGCCGGCGGTGCGGGAGATCAGGAGATCGCGGCGGTGAAGATGTCCGCGGCAGCCGGGTCGTGGGCGGCGCAGATGGCCAGCCCGGGCAGCCGGACGGCGAGCGCCTCGACCAGGCGGGTGGATTCGGTCAGGGCGCGGAGGCTGCCGATCCCGGGCAGGGCGCTCAGGCCGAAAGCGGGGGCGTCGAAGGTGAGGTCGCCGACCAGGAGGACGGGGGTCGCGTCCGGGCGGCGGATCAGCATCGAGATCGAGCCGGGGGTGTGGCCGGGGGTCGGCAGCAGCACCAGGGAGCCGTCGCCGAAGAGATCGTGCGCCGAGGTGAACGGGGCGACGTCCAGGCCGTCCGCGGGGCCGAACTCGAAGGGCTGCCACGGGGTGCGGGATTCGCCGATGCGTTCGCGCAGGTAGCCGTTCGCCTCGGCGCCGAGCTTGCCGACCTGATCCCATTCGGTCTGCGAGACGACCAGCCGGGCGTTGGGAAGTTCCCGCACGCCCCCCATGTGGTCCTGGTGCAGGTGCGAGACCACGGCGTGGGTGACGTCGGCTGCGTCATAGCCGGCCGCTGCCAGCAGCCCGCCGAGGGTCTGACCCTCGGCGATCTGGAACTCGGCCAGGCGATGGTACACCACGCCGGCCAGCCCGCCCGGATAGTAATCGGCGTCGGTCACCGAGCGGCGGTCCTGGCCGGTGTCGAAGAGCACCAGGCCCTGCTCGTGCTCGATGACGTAGACATTGATCGGCAGTGGCGCCGTCCACTGCTGCGAGGTGAGCAGCCACAGCGGCAGCGGCCGCCAATTGCGGTGGCCGTGCTCGGGCCGGATCTTCACCGCGCCCGTGCTCAGCATGGAGAGGCGGCGGATAGGGCTCGTCATGACCGAACCCTAGGCGAGACGCGCCCCGTCCGATATCGGCGAGATTGCCACCACCCCGGTCACGAACAGACGGCAGGGTCAGCTGGGTCGGCCACGGTGGTGGTAATGCTCCGCCTGGCAGGGGACGGGTGGCGGCGCGACAATCAACCATGGCCGGTAAGGCAGCGGTGGGGGAACGCCGAATCCCCAAGCCACAGCGCATCCCGACCGGCGGGAACATCGCCGGCCGCATGACGGCGTTGACCTTGTTCACGCCGATCCGCAAGCAGTGGGTCGGTATCCTGCGCGCCGGCTTCACCGCGGTGCCGCATCTCCCGATCCGGGTGCACATCATCCAGTTCAACTTCATCAAGTTCGTCCGCTGGACGATCGTCGAGAAGCTGGACGGCGAAGACCTGAACTACCCCTACCTCTTCTTCGAGAGCAACTTCGACGGGCCCTGGCAGCACTACATCGACGCCTTCGCCTACGTCATCCCCAAGGACATCCGCTTCGTCTGGGGGCGCGGCATCGACTTCCCCTACCCACCGCCGGCGGAGCCGCTGAAGGCCTGGATCGCGGCCAATTCGATGGAGGGCGGCACCTACTACTGCGCCCACGGCGAGCTCTCCACCCGCGAGATCCAGAGCGCGGTCGCGGTCCGCGACGGCCTCGAGGAGTTGCGCGAGCGGGCGGCGTCCCTGAGCCCGGCGCAGTTCCAGGCCGCGTGGAACCAGTTCCTCACCGAACACCAGTCACACCTGTAGGGGGGCCGATGAGCAACCGCACTGGCACCGCCTACGCGCTGACCTGCTTCCACCGCATCGTC
>JAPUEM010000176.1:0-15601 GCA_027492575.1 Propionicimonas sp. | reverse complement strand
CTGTGCGCCGGCTACCCCGGACGGGCCGACCGGGCCGCCTTCAGGGCGTGGATCAAGGCCGGACAGGTCGAGACGACGCTCTTCCAGTCCCCCATTCCGACGGTCACCGTCGCCGACGTCCGGGCAGCGACCGCGCTGCGGGAGCGCGTCCTCGACTTCGCGGTCGAGACCCAGGGAGCCGACGCCGAGACCCTCTACCGGCGTTTCCGAGAGGAGTTCTGATGCTCGGACGTGCCGAGAACCTGCCCCATCGCGCCACCGAACCGCCCCAGTTCGACCTCTCCGACATTCAGGGGAACGTGCTGCGCGGCTACACGCTGCCCGCCTGCGCCTACGTCTTCGTCCGCATCCTCGACATCGCCAAGGCCTGCCGGCTGCTGGAACGCACCCTGCCCATGGTGATGACCGCCGAGACCTGGGATTCCCCGCCGGACCGGGCCATGAACGTTGCCGTCGGCTACTCGGCGCTGGTCAAGCTGGGCCTCGACCCGGAGATCCTCGCCTCGTTCCCGCCGGTCTTCCGCGAAGGCATGAAGGCCCGCGCCGAGCATCTGGGCGACCGCGGCCCCTCGGCGCCCGAGCACTGGGACATCCCCGACTTCGACTTCATGGTGACCGTCTACGCCCGCGACCTGACGATCCTCGAAGCCGCGCTCGCCGAGGTGATCGCTACAGATGTAGAGGGCGGGGTGGATCCGGTCTACATCCAGCTGGCGCTGGATCGTCCGACCGCCGAGGATCACTTCGGCAACTTCGACGGGGTCTCGCAGCCGGCGCTGGGCGGCAGCGGCGTGGTCGGACGCCCCGGCGACGGCCAGCCGGACGGCAACGGCGGCTGGCGCGATGTGGCGGTCGGGGAGGTGCTGCTCGGGTATTCCGACGAGGACGGCGACCTGCCCGCTGCTCCCGCCGAACCCTTCGACCGCAACGGCACCTTCGTGGTCGTCCGCAAGCTGCACACCCACGTCGCGGCCTATCGCGAGTTCCTGGCCTCGGCGAACTACCCGGGCGGCCCGGAGAAGCTGGCCGCCAAGATCCTCGGACGCTGGCCGGACGGCACGCCGCTCGCCCTCTCCCCTGACCACCCGGACCCGACGCTGGTGCACGACCCGGCCAAGGTGAACAACTTCAACTACGAGGGGGACCCGCTCGGCCTGGCCTGCCCGGTCGGCTCGCACATCCGACGCGCCAACCCGCGCGATTCCAAGGGCTTCTTCGAGGGCCGGCTCACCAACCGGCACCGGATGGTGCGGCGTGGCCGCGCCTACGGGCCGCCGCTGGAGCCGGGGGTCACGCAGGACGACGGCATCGACCGCGGCCTCATGTTCGTCTGCTTCCAGGCCGACATCTGGCGGCAGTTCGAGACCGTCCAGGCGTTGTGGATCGACGACGGCAACCCGTTCGGGCTAGGCGCCGACAAGGATCCGCTGGTCGGCGAACACCACGGCTCGAACGGCAAGATGACCATCCCCGGCCATCCGCCGTTCTTCCTCCGGCCGCTCCCCCGCCTGGTCACCATGCGCGGCGGCGACTACCTCTTCCAGCCCTCGATCAGCGCCCTGCGGTACATGGCCTCGCTTCACTGAACGCACGACACCGAGACGCACGACACGACCTGGGGGAACGATGCCGGAGACGCAACCTGTCGAGATCGTCGTGCTTGGCGGCGGCTACGCCGGCCTGTGGAGCACCCGCCGCATCGCGCGCGGCCTGCGCCGCGAACTGGCCCGCGGCACGGTGCGGCTCACCCTGATCTCCGCGATGGACCATCACGCCTTCCACGGCTGGACGGCCGAGGTGATCACCGGCGACGTACTGCCCCACCACGCCCGCGTCCCCATCGACCGGATCGTGCCCCGGGTCGTCCGCCGGATCTACGGCGAGGTCACCGAGGTCGACCTCGACGAACGGCTGGTCACCGCGCGAACGAGGTTCGGCGAGCAGCGCGTTCCGTACCAGCAACTGGTGCTCGGAGTGGGCAGCAAGGACGCCCGCGACCGCATCCCCGGGCTGCGCTACCACGGCTGGTCGGTGAAGGACGACGGCCACCTGGAGGCCCTGAACCGGCACCTCGGCAAGGTCGCCGCGGAGGCGGCCGGGGCCGAGGGCGCCCGGCGGGAACAACTCCTCACCGCCGTCGTCGCCGGCGGCGGACTGGCCGGCACCGAGATGGCCAGCGCGATCCTGGATCGGCTGCAGGACGAGGTCGCCGCCCGTCCCGAGCTGGCCGGGGTGGGCGAGGCGGGGCTGCCGAAGGTGATCCTGGTGCACTCCCACGACCAGCTGGTCGCCGACATGCACCCGAAGGTCGCCGCCTACGCCGCCGAGCGGGTGCGCGAGGTCGGCGTCGAGGTGCGCTTCAACCACCGGCTGGCCGCGGTGACGGCGGACGGCGCCACCCTGGACGACGGCACCGAGATCGCCGCCGCCACCGTCCTCTCCGCCCTCGGCCAGGACGTCACCCAGCTGCCCGGCACCGAGCACCTGCCCCGGGACGAGCGACGCCGGCTGATCACCGACCAGTACCTGCAGGTGGCGCCGAACGTCTGGGCCGGTGGCGACGTCGCCGCCGTCCCACAGCCGAAGACCGACGGCGGGTACTGCCGCTCGGACGCCCCCTGGGCGATCTCGCACGGCACCCACATCGGCGGCAACGTCACCCGCGTGGTCGGCGGACGGCCGCAGTCACCCTTCACCTTCACCGGCCTGGGCCGGGCGGCCAGCCTCGGCGTCGGCCAGGGCGCCGGCGAACTGCGCGGCATCCCGCTGATCGGCTGGCCCAGCTGGTTGACCCGCTGGCTCATGTTCCACTGGTACATGCCCTCCCGCCGGGTCGCCCTGCAGAGCGCCGCGGCCTGGTTCCGCCGGACCTCCTGGCCGGAGCGCTCCCGACACCGCGGTACAGAAACTGCCACATAGTCGCTCTGCGCGACGGATACGTCGCGCAGAGGCAGTATTTGGCAGTAAGTGTCAGCGACGGACCGGCTACGGGTGCCAGAGGGCGTCGTGGGCGGCCTGGCGGGTGTACTGGGCTGGGTCGAAGAAGCGGTCGTAGTACTCCAGTTCGAGGTGGGAGAACTGCAGCCACATGCCGGGGGTGTAGAAGGCGTCCACGTGGGCGGGGAAGCGTCCGTAGGTGTCCCAGATGTAGTTGCAGGTCTCCTTGACGTACTCGATCTGCCGGGGGCCGAACTTCGTCCCCTTCTCCAGGTAGGCCTTGGCGTCGGCGGGGTTGCGGTAGGCGCGCTCCCAGATCTTGTCGTTGGCGTAGCTGGAGCCGTCGGCGGCGGCGTACTTCGCCTCGACCACACGGTCGACGGCCTCGTCCATGGAACCGACGTAGGGCGGGGTGAGCGATTCCAGGATGCCGTCGATGCCCACCGGGTTGGGCTGGGAGGCCGGCACCGGCGCGAACCGGCGGTGCTTCTTGGGCTCCTGGTGGCGGAAGCCGAGCCCGTGCCAGCCCTTCGCCGGGTCGTCGGCGTAGATGTAGGGCGGGAAGACCGAGCCGTGGATCCAGCCGCCCAGCCCCATCGCCTGCCCCATCAGCATCAGGTTCTGCAGATAGAAGAAGAGCTCGTAGTCGGTGCGCAGCGCGCCGCCAAAGCCCAGCGGGGCCACGCTGTCGGAGCTGACGAAGCCGTTGCGGATCCACTTCAGCCCACCGATCGGCTGATACGGGATCTTCGGGGTGATCCCGATCTCGCCGGTGAGCTTGGCCGCCCATTCCAGCGGGGTCCGCGGCTTGAAGGTGCTCCAGTCGTCGATCGTCATCGGACGGACGCCGTCCGGCTCGCAGGCCAGGATCAGCAGCGCGTTGATGTACTGCCAGGTGCAGTCGACCACCGGGAAGAAGACCGAGGTCCCCGGGGTATTGGAGGCCTGCGCGTTCCAGCCCAGGTAGTAGGGCCACTCGCGCGGGAAGGAGAGCCGCTTGTCGGAGACCCGCACCTTCACCTCGTCGGCCATCGCCAGCCAGTCGGCCTCCTTCCACTCCGACCACTTCGGGGGCAGCTCGCGGGCCAGTTCGAGCGCCCGGGCGCCGGTCGGATGCTTCAGGACGAAGATGCCGTCGTCGTTGATCAGGAAGAAGTAGGTGGCCTGGGCGTTGTCGGCGGAACTGGCGGTGCGGGTGAGGATGTTCAGGAACGGGGTGCCCAGTTCGGGCTTGCCGTTGGCCTTGGTGAGCGGGCCGTCGTGGGTCGAGGTGCCGGTGATGCCGGTCACCGTGGTGATCAGGATCGCCTCCTCCAGTGGGGTCAGCGGTGCCGGCTCGTTGTGGCTGGTGTGGCTGAGCGGACCGGCGTCCACCGAGAAGCCGCGCGGGATGCGGCGGGTGCGCCGCTCGGTGAGCGCGGAGAGGAAGGGGTAGCCGAACAGGTCGGCCAGCGCGTCCCCGGCGGCCGGCGTGGGGTTGGTCATGGTGCTCCTCAGTTGTGCAGGTCGAGCTGTTCGGTGATCAGCGGGTAGACGTCGCGGGCCGCGTCCTTGCCGACGAAGCAGTCCATGTGGGCGTAGCCGGGGATGACGTGCCGGGTGTAGAACTCCTCGCCGTTGCGTTCGCGGAGCAGGTCGTAGGTCTCCTCGGTGCTCTCGGGCAGGAACATCCGGTTGTGCTCGCCGTGGATGTACGCGATCGGCACCTTCAGCCCCGAGACGTCGTCGAGGTAGTCGTGCCGGCCGTCCGCGCTCACCGCGTGGTTGGCCCGCAGGATCCGGGTGATGTGTTCGAAGGTGGTCATGTTCGCCACCCCGAAGGCCTCCCGCAGGTGGTCGTGGGTGGCGTCGTTCAGCTGGTCGTGGTCGTAGACCTCGCCGTACATGAAGTTCACCCGCCGGCAGAACGGGCTCGGGCACGGCTCCTTGCCGGCCGGGTACAGCGCGAGCACCCGGGTCAGCAGCCGCTGCGCGAAGGAGGGCTCGTCGTCGGTGTCGGTGGTGAGGGTGTCGAGGCCGAGGAAGTCGAGCACCTCGGCGGCATGCAGATCGGAACGCAACTCGTTCGCCGTGGTCGCCTTCAGGTGCAGCCCGACCTGGGAGGCGACCGCCGACCGCACCCCTTCCAGGCCGAGCCCGAGCGCCATCTGCATGGCCATCGAACTCATGCAGTGCGAGACCAGCTGGACGGATTCCGCCCCGGTCTCTGCCTGGACGGCGCCGACCGCGGCCGGGAAGTCGTACGTGGCCACGTCGTCCCAGCTGAAGGCGCCGGCCGCGGAAGGCAGCACCGGGCTCGCCCGGTAGTCGAGGATCCAGACGTCGTAGCCGCGCTCGTAGAGGTATTCCGGGTAGTTCTGGTCGGTGGTGTCCAGGGTGAACGCGACCTCGGAGGTGCCGTACCCCGGGGTCAGGATGACCGGGCCCTTGGTGCCGCCCTGGAATCGGGTGAGCCGCAGCCCGACGCCGTCGGCGGTGGTGAAGTGGTAGCGGGTCGGTTCCCCGCAGGTCAGCGGCCGGCGGACGCGTTCGGTGGTGCTCATGTCGCCTTCTCCTGGTGTGCCATGTCGGACGACCCTTCGACAGGCTCAGGGATCGTAGTGCGGGCCACGTCTCCGGACGATCCCTGAGCTTGTCGAAGGGTCGGCTGGTTCAACTCATCCAGAATCAGCGGGAAGACGTCGAGGTGCGCGCGTTTCCCGATGAAGATGTCGCCGTGGCTGTAGCCGGGGATCAGATGCAGGCTGTCGCGTCCCGGACGGTGCTGGTTCAGCCAGGCGTGGGTGGCCTGCTGGCCGGCGGGCAGGAAGGTACGGTTCTGGTCGCCGATGATCAGGACGAACCGCGCGTCGGTCCGCGGCGCGGCCTCGGCGAAGCGCGGCGGCAGGTCGCTGCCGCGGGTCACCGAGACCAGTTGACCCGCCTGGGCCGAGACCGACAGCTGGTGGTAGGCGCTCATCGGGATCTTCCCGAACTCGTGCCGCAGCCACTCGTGGGTGGCCTCGTCCAGGTTCGTGTGCAGCCACAGCGCGTGCGGCCCGGAGCCGATCGCGAAGCTCGCCATATTGCAGGTGGGGTTCCTGCACTCGGTGTGCCACAGCCGCACCGCCGAGCGGGTGATGAAGGGGACGAACGTCTCCGGACCGTCCCCCCAGGAGGCGTCGATGTACGGCTCGAACCTCTGCAGCACCGGACGCAGCGTGCGCAGCTTCAGCTGGGAGAACCGGGGCAGCACCAGGTGCAGCGAGAGCCCGTTGGCCACGATGGTGCCGACCTCGGGCAGCAGCCCGGCGACCGCCGCCATCGAGACGGCCGCGGCACCCGCGCAGTGCGCGACGACGCCGATCGACGCCGCCCCGGTCTGCCGGGTGATCTCGGCGACCGCCGACGGCAGGTCGTGCCGGGCGACGTCGTCCAGCGTCCAGGGCAGCGGGTCGAGATCGATCGAGCCGCGCCAGTTGAGCAGCCAGACATCCCAGCCGTCGTCCAGCAGCACGTCCACCAGCGAGCGGACGGACGGCGGGCGGAAGAGTTCGCCACGCATCCCCACCCCGTGGACGAGCAGCACCGGCCCCTTCGTCGGCTCGGCGTCGCCCCGCACCCGGATCAGGATGATCGGCACCCCGTCCCCCGAGGTCAGGAAGGTGACCTCGTCGCGCTGCGTGAGCCGGGTGGTCATGATCGGTCACCTGCCACCAGGGAGAGATCCCGGGTCAAGCCCGGGATGACGTGGTTGGGTGGAGCGGGCACGTAACCACCGACGCCACTGGCCGGAGCAACTACGCAACCACCGACACCACCGGGCCGAGCGGGTACGCAACCATCGTCATCCCGGACTCCGATCCGGGATCTCCTGGCGACCACAACCGTACTCATGACCTGTCGCTCCGCTCGGATTGCGGGGTCGGTTTGAGGTAGAGGTCGCGCAGCGACTTCACGAAGAAGGATCCGAAGCCGGCGACCGCCTTCAGCGGGCCCTGGCCGGCGCCCCGGAAGGTGGTGAGCTGCTTGGCGAAATCCTGCGGCAGGATGCGCAGCACACCGGCGCCGACCACCTCGCCGGTCTCCCCCGGCGGGACGTGGCCGCGCCACAGCGTGATGTAGAGCGTGGAGGTGTCCGTCCACAGGTCGATGCCCGGGTCGTCGCGGACCACCTTGTAGCCGTACATCGTGATCGGCGTTCCGGAGAGGTCGCTGAACCACAGCCGGTAGCGCATCTCGCGGGTCGCCTCGTCGTCGGTGGCGACGAAGAGGTTGAACCAGCCGCGCTTGACCGGCAGCCGGCCGCCGAGCAGATCGCAGTCGACGAACCCCTCGGCGACCCCCTCCTTGGCATCGCTGGCCAGGAAGCGTTCGACGTCGGGCACCGTGATGGTGAGCTCGAACATGAACCGCTGCGAGAGTAGCCGGCCCTGCTCCCAGCCGCGCACCGAATCGGTCTCGCCGAGGGTCACGAAACCCTTCATCTGCTCGGTGAAGCTGGTGCTGGAACCGGTCAGCGGGGGCGGCGGAGCGACCGGCTCGGCAGCCTCGGCCGCCGCTGCCCTAGGCGCCCGCCGCGGCTTCTCCAGCAGGTGCTCGACCGCCCGGTCGGCCAGCGCGGCGATGGTCAGCGACGGGTTCGGCCCGACCGGCCCGGGGACGGCGGCACCGTCCACCACGTACAGGCCGGGGTGGCCGAAGGACTCGCACCAGGAATCCACCGCGCCCTCATGGACGTGCCGCCCCATCGGCGACCCACCGATCGGATGGACGGTCACCACCCGCTTCGTCCACCACAGCGGGTTGTCCTTGAAGTCGGCCCCCAGCGTGTCGGAGATGCTGCGCATGGTGGCCCGCATCGCCTCGAAGTAGGCCATCGAGGTGGCCGACGTCCATTCCACGTCCAGTTCGCCGTCGGCCAGGGTGATCCGGCCGTCGGGGGTGTCGCGGCCCATGCCCAGCAGCGGGATCGAACTGGAGGTGAGCCGTCCCTCGCCGATCAGCTTGGCGATCTCTGCCGAGATGGTGGATTCGTTGCGGCGTTGCAGCTTGTGGGCGATCAGTTCGCGGACGATGGACGCCGACCGCTGCACGGCCGAGCCGACCTGGGAGGTCTCGATCAGCCAGTTGGCGAAGACCGGGAAGCCGGCCTCCTGCACATAGAAGCCGCGACCGGCGCCCTCCTCGTCCACCCCGTCCGGGCGGCGGATGGAGGTGGTGATGACCGGTCCGTAGCTGCCGTCGATCTGACGCATCCCGGCGCCCTTGGAGGTGTCGCGGGCGCCCATGCAGAAGGTGAGCAGGTCGCCGTTGCCGCTGAACCGGGTGCCCACCGCGCGACCCAGGGCCGGCAGCCCCACCCGGTTGCGCAGCAACAGCGAGGTGGTGCCGAAGGTGCCGGCACCCAGGAAGAGGTGATCGCAGGTCAGGGTGACCTGGGTGCGTGCTCGCGGGCCGGCGTCCGCGGGCTCGTCGCCGTACTGGGTGTACCGCACCTCGTAGCCGCCGCCGGCGAGCGGGGTGATGCCGTACACCTCGGCCAGCGTCCGCAGTTCGGCGCCGTGGTATTTCGCGGCGGTGAGGTAGGTCAGGTCGAGGGTGTTCTTGGAGCCCTCGTTGCAGCCCAGATCGCACTCCCCGCACAACCGGCAGGTCAGCCGGGTGCGGCCGTACAGGTTGCCGTAGTACGGGTCGTCGATCGGCTGCTTGGCGCGCGGCGGCTCGCCCGGCCGGCTGGCGAAGGTGATCGCCAGCGGCGGTGCGAAGTGCTCGAGGTTGAGCGACTCGGCGGCCTCGCGCAGGGCCCGCGACTTGGGCAGATCGGGGTACGGGTTGGGGGTCGGCGTCATCATCGCTTCGACCGCGTCGTAGTGCTTGTCGAGGTCGCTGCGTCCGATCGGCCAGTTCTCGTAGCCACCGCCCGGCAGCGGCGAGTCATGGACGAACCAGCGCTCGTCCTTGCGCAGCAGGACGTTGGCGTAGATCAGCGAGCCGCCACCCAGGCCGGCTGAGACGACCGCCTCGATCTTGCGGAAGGAGCGGACGTCGAAGAGGCCGAAGAGTTCGTCCTTGGGTTCCCAGAAGGCCCGGCTCATCTCATGCGGGCTGCGGGCGAAGGTGCCGGGCGGGTAGGCGCGGCCGCGCTCCAGGACGACCACCGACCGGCCGGCTTCGGCGAGCCGGTACGCGGCGACCGAGGCTCCGAATCCGGAACCCACCACGACCGCGTCGACATGCTCCGTCACGATGTGCCACCTCCCCGGGCGTGAGGTCGAACCCGGGAGGCGGGTGCCCGGAAACCCGGGCATCCCGTCGAGCGGCCCCAATCCGCCGACTATGGACGACTCACGGTAACCAGCCCGGAAACCGTCGCCAAGGGATTCGCCTTGCGCACAATTGCGCTGGGCTCCGACCCTCCCCAGGTACTGGGCGAAGCCCGGACTGACTACATAGGATGCCGTTGTTCCTACGTGAGGGGGCGGGCGATGGCACGCGCCGCGCAATCGACCAGCAGACTGCCGCTGCCCCCGGGCGGCTACGGACTCCCCTGGCTGGGTGAGATCGGGCAACTGTTCGCCAGCAACCATGGCTTCCACGTCGACCGGGTCGCCAAGTACGGCCCGATCTACGCCACCCGGCTGCTGGGCAGCAAGTTCGTGGTCTTCTCCGGGCACGAGGCCTTCCACATCTTCGCCACCGATCCGCGGATCCGCCGCAAGGACGCCGATCCGCTGCCCGCCCAGCAGGTCTTCGCCGGTTCGGTCGCGCTCTACGACGGCGGCGACCAGGTGGCCCGCAAGACGGTGATGCTGCACGGGGTCTTCTACCGCGAGGCGATCTCGGCCTACCTGGGACGGATGCAGGCCCTGCTGGAGAGCACGGTGGACGCCTGGGCCGGCACGACGGTGACCCTGCGTCCGGAACTGGAACTGTTCGCCGACCGGCTGGCCGGCGAGCTGTTCACCGGCGACACCAGCGAGGCCGCCGCCCGGGAACTGCACGACGTGCTGGGGGCCATGCAGAAGGCGTTCATGACGCTTCCGGTCGCCCTGCCGGGGACGACCTACGGCCGCGCGATGAAAGCCGGACGACGACTCACCGCGATCGTGGACGAAGCCATCGAGCGGCACCGGACCGGCGAATGGGACGACGTGGTGTCACGCATGCTCGCCGCGGCCGATGCCGCCGGCATCTCGCGGGAGAAGGTGGCCGCCGACATCAGGCACCTGATGTTCACCAGCGAGCCCGGCTACTCGGTGCCGCTGCTGCTGACCACCCTGGCCCTGGCCGAGCACCCCGAGATCCGCGACCGGGCGCGCGCCGAGGTTCAGGCGGTGTCGCCGTCCGGGCCGATCACCATGGAGACCCTCGACGAACTGGTCTACCTCAAGCAGGTCTCACGGGAACTGCGCCGCTACTACGCGATGAACGCCGCCACCTTCTTCGGCCGGGTGACCGAGGAGATGGAGGTCTGCGGCTACCGCATCCCGAAGGGCTGGGGGGCGATGGGCGCGGTGCACATGACCCTGCGCAACCCCGACGAGTACCCCGACCCCGAGCGTTTCGACCCCGACCGCTTCGAACCCGCCAGGTTCGACGCCTTCCCGCCCGGCAGGTACGTACCCCACGGCGACGGCGAGTACACCTCGCACCGCTGCCCCGGCGAGGATCTGGTGACGGTGGCCGTCCAGGTGTACCTGACCGTCCTGCTGCGCGGTTACGACTGGACGCTGCCGCCGCAGGATCTGACCTTCACCAACGAGATCTTCCCGGTGCCCGCCAGCGGCCTGGTGACGCGGGTGACGAAGGTCTAGTTCGCCGCGGATCGACGACCCTTCGACAAGCTCAGGGATCGTTGGTCAGGCTCCGGGAACGTTGGCCAGGGGTTCAGCAGGTCCCGGGGTCGACCTGGTCCTCGATGGTCACACCCGACTCGGTGGCGATGATCTGGTTGACCCGGCGCTGGTGGCGTCCGCCTTCGAACTCGGTCTCCAGCCACATCCGGGCGATCATCTTCGCCAGATCCACCCCGACCACGCGGGCGCCGAAGGCCAGCATGTTGGCGTTGTTGTGCTTGCGCGACATCACCGCCGAGTAGGGCTCCGAGCAGACGACGCAACGGATTCCCTTGACCTTGTTGGCCGTGATCGAGATGCCGACGCCGGAGCCGCAGATGATGATGCCACGATCGCACTCGCCGGCCGCCACGGCCTCGGCCGCGAGGCGTCCGAAGACCGGGTAGTCCGCGCGGTCGGGATCGTTCGTCCCGAAGTCGCGGTACTCCAGGCCCATCTCCTCCAGCAGGCCGATGATGGCCTGCTTGAGCTCGATCGCGGTGTGGTCACAGGCGATAGCGACGGTCATGACTCATCCTTCCAGCTGGCTGAAGCCGTAGATGCCAGCCCCGATCACGCCATTCTGCTGCCGCGGCTCGGAGAAGACCACCCGCAGGCTGGATTCCGGCTGCGGTTTGCGGGTGCGGCTGTGCACCCGCTCGACCAGCAGGTCGCGGGGGAAGCCGGGCATGGCGGTCACGCCGCCACCGACGATCACGGCGTCCGGGTCGAGGATGTTGATCGCGGAGGCGATCGGCAGCGACAGGTTGTCGACGAACTCGTGGAGCACGCCCGAATCGCCATGCCGGAGGAAAGCCTCGCCGATCGGCGTCTCGGGGAAGTGCTGGGCGAGCAGCCCCTCGAGGTACTTGCCCGAGGCGATGGTCTCGACGCAGCCGATGTTCCCGCAGCCGCAGACCAGGTCGTTGTCACGCACCGGGATGTGCCCGAGTTCGCCCTCGGCGCCGGTCTTGCCGACGTGCAGGCGTCCGCCGATCCACAGCCCGGAGCCGAAGCCGGTGCCGGGGTAGCAGCCGACGATCACCCGTTCGCGTTCCAGCCCCAGCGACGAGATGTCGTGCAGCAGCAGCATGTTGGTGTCGCGGTTGACGAAGGTGGGCACGCCGATCGCGTCCTCCATCAGATCCGCGAACGGAATCCGGTTCAGCCCCGGGATGTTGGACGTCGACAGCACCACCCGCCGCGTGCTGTCCACGGTGGACGGGAAGCCGACGGCGATCGCGCGGGGCCGGACGCCCGTCCGCTCCAGGTAACCGGCGACGTGCTCGACCAGCAGCGCCGACGACCTCGAGCCCACCAGCTTCTTGCGGGACGAGGTCATCGCGAAGTCGCGGAGCCCCCGCGAGCGGTCGATGATCCCGGTGCGGAGGTTGGTGCCCCCGATGTCGATCCCGACAACGACGTCGTCAGGCGAAGACATGACCTGTCTCTTGGCTGAACTCGGCGAGCATCTTGTCATAGGCGACGTCGAGGTCGGCGTCCTTGCTCCACAGGCCCGACGTGCCCACGATGAACCGGTCGGCACCCGCCTCCCAGAGCCTCTTGAAGGTCGTGGCGTTGCAGGAACCGTCGATCTGGATGGTGAAGTCCAGGCCGTGCCGCTCGCGGAAGGCGGCCGCCTCGGCGACCTTGGGCAGCACCTGCTCGATGAACGGCTGCCCGGCGAAACCGACGTCCACGGTCATGAAGGTCACCATATCGAGCCGCTCCAGGTAGTGCTGCACCCACACCAGCGGGGTGGACGGGTTCAGCACGACCCCGGGCTTCATGCCCAGCGACTCGATCTGGTTGATCACCCGGAAGGCGTTGACGTTGATCGTCTCGGCGTGCGGGGAGATCCAGGTCGCGCCGTTGGCCGCCAGGAGTTCGATCCAGTCCGTGGGCGTGGTCACCATCATGTGGATGTCCATGGGCAGCGAGCCGTGCGCCGACAGGGCCTTCACCAGGTCGGGAGACAGGGTGATGTTCGGCGCGAAGTGCCCGTCCATGAGGTCGACGTGGTAGGCGTCGGCCCGCCGGTTCAGGATGTCCACATCCTTGGCGGCATGGAGCAGATCCATGCACATCAGGGAGGGCGAGAAGGTTGGTGTGCGGCTCATTCGAGTCCTTTGGCTACGAGTGTCGAGTATCGGCGAGGTCGGGTGGAGGCTACCGCTTGCTGCTGTCGCCGAAGAACCGGTCGAGGGTGACCGCCAGGACGATCAGGGAGCCCATCGCGATCTGCTGGTAGTAGGCGGAGACGCCCACCATGTTGAGGCCGTTGTTGATGGTGCCGATGATCAGGCCGCCGATGACGACCTTCCAGATCACGCCCTCACCGCCGAAGAAGGAGGTGCCGCCGATGATCACCGCCGCGATCGCGAACAGCTCCCAGCCGGTGCCGGCGTTCGGCTCGGCCGCGCCCAGCCGGGCGACGTTCACCATGCCCGCCAGACCGGCGCAGACCCCGGAGATGGTGAAGGCCAGCAGGGTGTGCCGCTTGAGGTTGATGCCGGCGAACCACGCCGCCTTGGGGTTGCCGCCCATGGCGTACAGGTTGCGGCCCGGCTTCGACTTCACGGTGAAGAAGACCAGGATCGCCGAGACGATCAGGGCCACCAGGATCGGCACCGCGAGGAAGCCGAAGAGCTGACCGCCGATGGTCTGGGTGAAGGACGGCGGCAGCCCCGAGACCGCGCGGGCGTCGGAGAAGACGTAGGTCAGGCCGCGGAAGATGGCCATCGTGCCCAGCGTGATCACGAACGGCGGCAGACCGGTGAGGTTGATCAGACCGCCGTTGACGGCGCCGATCGCCGCCCCCAGCAGGACGCAGCCCAGCAGCACCGCCAGCGGCCACGGCAGGCCCATCACCATGAGCTTGCCGGCGACCACGCCGGTGACCGCCATCACCGAACCGACCGAGAGGTCGATGCCGGCCAGCAGGATGGCGAAGAACTCACCGACCGCCAGCAGGATCGTGATCGACGACTGCTCCAGGATGCGCAGGAAGTTGCTGCCCGAGAGGAAGGAGCCCGGTGCCAGCGCGCTGAAGACGATCAGCATCAGGACCAGGATGCCCAGGGTCGAGTACTTCGCCCACAGGCCCTTGAACTTCTCCATGGAAGTGGATTGCTCGCTCACTTATGCCGCCCCTTCATCGCTGTAGTGCGTTGCCGCCCGTACCAGGTTCTCTTCGGTCGCCTCCGCGATCGGGAACTCAGCGCGCTGCTTCCCTTCGGCGTAGACCAGGATGCGGTCGCAGACCGCGAGTAGTTCGGGGAGCTCGGAGGACACCACGATGACCCCGACCCCCGCGTCGGCGAGTCGCCGCATGATCGCGTAGAACTCCGACTTCGTACCGACGTCGATGCCCTTGGTGGGCTCGTCGAAGATGATCACCTTCGCGTCGGTGGCGAGCTGCCGGCCCAGCAGCACCTTCTGCTGGTTGCCGCCGGAGAGCTCGGTGATGTTCTGCTCCAGATCGCGCATCTTGACCTGCATCGCCACGCTCTGGGTCTTGGCGACCTCGAGTTCGCGGGCGAAGTCGATCAGGCCCCACATACCGCCCAGCGAACTGGTCTTGATCTGCTCGCCGATCGCGAAATTGCGCCGCAGCGAGAAGTTGGCGAGGTTGCCGGTGTAGCGCCGATCCTCGGTGAGCATGCAGATCCCGGCCTTGATGCCGTCGTAGGGATCCTTGATGTCCACCGGCCGGCCGTGCAGCAGGACGGCGCCGCCCCGCTTGGGGACCGCGCCGTAGATGGCTTCCATGAGCTCGGAACGTCCGGCCCCGACCAGACCGGAGAAGCCGAGGATCTCGCCCTCGTAGAGGGTGAAGGAGGCGTTCTTGACATAGCCGTCCTTGCGGGTGATGTCGCGCACCTCGAGGATCTTGTTCTCGGAGCGGACGTGGCCCTCCGGCTTCTCGTTGTACTTCCCCTGCAGTTCGCGGCCCACCATCATCGTCACCAGCTGGTCGACGGTGACGCCGGCGACATCCCTGGTGCCGACGGCGGTGCCGTCCTTGAGGACGGTGACCCGATCGCAGATCGCGGTGATCTCCTTCAGCTTGTGGGAGATGTAGACGACCGCGCGTCCCTCCGCCTTGAGCTGCTGGATGATCAGGAAGAGCTGGTTCACCTCTTCGTCGGTCAGCGACGAGGTGGGCTCGTCCATCACGATGACGCGGGCGGAGAAGGCGATCGCCCGGGCGATCTCGACCAGCTGCTTCTCGGAGATGGAGAGATCGCGGACCATGAACAGCGGGTCGCGGCGCAGGCCCACCTTGGCCAGCAGCTCGGCGGTGCGTTCGTACATCTTCTTGTGGTCGACGACCGGGATGCCGAAGACCTTCTTGGTCGCCAGGTTCCCGACGAAGATCGACTCCATGATGGAGAGCTCGTCGATGACCGAGAGCTCCTGGTAGATGATCGAGATGCCCGCTTCGGCGGACTTCTTGGTGGTCAACCGGTCGTACTCGGTGCCGTTGATGACGATGGTGCCGGCGGTCGGCTCGTAGGCGCCTGACAAGACCTTCATCAGCGTCGACTTGCCGGCGCCGTTCTCCCCCAGCAGCGAGTGGACCTCGCCGGGGTAGATCTCGAAGTTGATGTTGTCGAGGGCGACCACGCCGGGGAACCGTTTGGTGATGCCACGCATTTCCACGATGGGCTGCATTGCTCTCCCTCGGTCGGGGCGGGGGGGGGGGGGGGGGGGGGGCGGGGGGGGGGAGTGCGGGGGGGGGGGGGGGGGGGCGCCCCGCCCCCCCCCCCCCCCCCGCGGGGCGCCGGGGGGGGGGGCGGGGGGGGCGGCGGCCGGCGGGCCCCGCGGGGGGCACCGGGCGCAGC
>JAPUEM010000175.1 GCA_027492575.1 Propionicimonas sp. | reverse complement strand
GCGCTCGTCGGCGCGATGCCCGAAGACCGCACCTCGATCGGCGCCGCGCTCAACGACACCGCTCAGGAGGTCGGCAGCAGCGTCGGCACCGCGTTCGTCGGCACCCTGATCGCCGTGCTGGTGACCGCCGTGCTCCCGGACGGGGCCTGGAGCGCCGAACTCGTCGCGTCGTACTTCAACGGTGAGCAGCTGCTGTTCATCGTCCTCACCGTCGCAGTCGGCCTCATCGCTGGGATCGGAGCGCTCACCCTCACCGACGCCCGCACCACCGACGAGCATTCGTCGCCAGAACCCGCGACGGCATGAGCACGCCACGGAGTGCCGCGCGCCGAGGCGGGGTCGCGCTCATGGAACGTCGGATATGCCATACTTGTTTACCCTTCTGACGCCCATGAAGAAGTATGGCGTAGAAGGCTTGGTTGCAGTCCGGACACAGGATGGCCCGAGCCCGCGGCCACTCCACGAACAAGCCTGGCATGCGCAGTCCAGTCATTGACTCGCTTGAGTCGAGTGGACGAGAAACCCCTAGCCAACTGGGGTTTGAGGCTGTGGAGCATAGGGGATTCGAACCCCTGACCTACGGCTTGCAAAGCCGCCGCTCTACCAACTGAGCTAATGCCCCTCGCCGGAACATTATGGCGGATCGGACGAGGATCGTCCGCATCGGGGATCCCCGGCCTTCGTGAAGGGGCGGGCTGGCAGACAGGCGAAGCGGCGAGGGGCGCAGGAGACCTGGCTCGGGGTGACCAACTACCCTTGTTGCCATGTGGTCCAAGCGCGAGGTGATCGACTACGCGCTGCAACGCCGTCACACCCTGCAGGCGTTGCGGCGTCCGCAGCGTACCCTCAGCCGGGCCGATGTCTGCGACGCCGACCCCATGCTGGTGCGGTCGGCGATGCATCACGGCGAGGATTCTTCCGTGCCCTGCCCGATCTGCGCGGGGCACCGGATGGTCAACCTGCACTACGTCTTCGGCGATCAGCTCGGCCAGTACTCCGGACGCATCAAGTCCCTCAAGGAACTGGACGAGATGCAGTCGGAGTTCGGCGAGTTCCGGGTGCGGGTGGTCGAGGTCTGCCTCGATTGCAGCTGGAACCACATGATCGCTTCCTACCTGCTGGGGGACGGGGTCCGCCGTCCACCGCCCCGGCGTCAACGAACCGTTGAGGACATCTATGGCTAAGCCGACCCGAGCCGCACCGGCGAAGAAGACCAAGCGCAAGCGCAATCCCTGGTTGCGCGCGCTGGGCTGGTTCTTCGGCATCATGCTGGGCCTCGGCGTACTGGGCGCCGCCGCGGTCGCGGTGGTCTACTCCCAGATTCAGATCCCCGACCCGAACGCCGATTTCCGTACCAACACCACCTTCGTCTACTACGCCGACGGCAAGAGCGAGCTGGGCTCCTTCCAGGTGCAGAACCGGGTCTCGATCCCGTTCGAGCAGATGAATCCGCTGGCCGTGGACGCGATCGTGGCCGCCGAGAACCGCACCTTCTGGACGGATCCGGGCTTCGACGTCGCCGCGCTGGCCCGCGCCGCGCGCTCCCTGGTCAGCAACGAGCAGACCGTCGGCGGCTCCACGATCACCCAGCAGTACATCAAGGTGATGTACCTCACCCAGGAGAAGACCTTCACCCGCAAGGCGAAGGAGATCCTGCTGGCGGTCAAGATCGGCCAGGAGCGCACCAAGGAGCAGATCCTCGAGGGCTACCTCAACACCGTCTACTTCGGACGGGGCGCCTACGGCATCGAGGCGGCCAGCCAGGCCTTCTTCGGCAAGCCGCAGTCGGAGCTCGATCTGGCCCAGGCCGTCGCCCTGACCGCGATCGTGAACTCCCCGTCCAACCTCGATCCGGCCAACGGCGACAAGCAGGCGGCCGATCTGCTCGAGCGCTACCAGTACTCGCTCAACGGCCTGGTCGAGATGGGGAAGATCACGGACGCCGAGCGGCTCGAGATCTACAACGAGCTGCCGAAGTTCCCCAAGGTGAAGAAGGATTCCGCGATGGGCGGGCCCAAGGGCTTCCTGCTCGACCTGGTCCGCCGGGAGCTGCTGGCCAACGACTTCTCCGACGAGCAGATCAACGGCGGCGGTCTGCGGATCGTCACCACTTTCGACAAGAAGGCCCAGGCCGCGGCGGTGAAGACCGCCGAGAAGTACGCCGAGCAGGTGGGCGGCTCCAAGAAGGCCGGGCAGGACATCCACCCGGGCATCGCCTCCATCGACAATGCCACCGGCGGAGTGATCGCCCTCTACGGCGGTAGAGACTACACGGAGAACTTCATCAACTGGGCGACCACCCGGCGTCCGGTCGGCTCGACCTTCAAGCCCTACGCGCTCGCTGCCGCCCTCCGCGACGGCTGGACGCTGGAGGACAAGGTCAACGGCAACAACGTGACCCCGCCCGGCGAGACGAAGCCGGTCCCCGGACGCTGGGGCCAGATCTCGCTGCTGAACGCCACCACCCGGTCGATCAACCCGGCCTTCGTCGATCTGGTGATCAAGATGGACGACGGGCACAACAAGGTCGTCCAGGCGGCCGTGGACGCCGGCGTCCCGCACGACCCGAGCTGGGACGACACCGGCTACCGCATCCCGCTGGGCACCGGTGAGATCAGCCCGCTCAGCCAGGCCGAGGGCTACTCCACCTTCGCCAACCAGGGCATGCACTACGGCTGGCATGTGGTCACCTCGGTGACGAACGCCGACGACCAGCCGCTCTACTCCGGCGAGGTTCAGCCCGAGCAGACCCTGGAGCGGGATGTCGCCATCGACGTCAGCTACGCCCTCACCAAGGTGACCCAGAGCGGCACCGGCGCCCGCGCCGCGCAACTGGGCTACCCGGTGGCCGGCAAGACCGGCTCCTACTACATCGACAACCTGCAGGAGACCCGGGCGATCTGGTTCGTCGGCTTCACCCGCCAGATCACCACCTCGGTGATGTTCGTGAAGGGCGACAAGGGCACCGGCAACCTCGGCCGGAACTTCTACGGCTCGGGCTACCCGACCCTGGCCTGGCTCGATTACATGCGGGTCGTCATGGACGGCAAGGAGAAGCTCCCCTTCGACCCGCCCACCAAGCGGGTCTCCACCCAGTCGCCCTCGGCCGAGCCGAGCGATACCGCCGAGCCCTCGCCCAGCGAGTCGCCGTCCGAACTGCCCACCGAGGAGCCGACCGGCGAACCCACCGAGACGCCGACCGCGCCGCCCACGACGGCCCCGCCGACCACGGCTCCGCCCACCACCGCGCCACCGACCACCGCGCCACCCACGACGGCGCCACCGCCGACCGAGGAAGCGGGCGGCTAGGCCGGCGATGACGACTCCTGGTCCCTCCGTCGCGCACCTGCTGGGCGGCGAAGTCGGACGCCATGCCCGTCCGGGTGGCAGGTGGCGAGCCGCCGGCCCGTGGTCGATGCTGGCGCTGACCGTCTCCTGGCTGATCCTGATGTTCCGGCAGAGCGCCTGCCTGCGCGGCGGCGACGCCTACCAGAACATGTGCTACTCCGACGTCACCGCGCTCTTCTACTGGCGCGGGGTGCGCGACGGCCTGGTCCCCTACCTGGAGGCCGATCTGGAGTACCCGGTCCTCACCGGGATGCTGATCGACTTCTCCCGCCGCATCGTCAACCTGCTTGGCGGTCAGACCGTCCCGGGCGTCGAGGGGGAGGCCCTCTCCCACGCCTCCGGGCTCTTCTTCGGCGTCACCGCGGTGCTGATGTTCGCCGGCTTCGCCGTCCTGGTCTGGGCGCATCTGAAGATGTCACGCCCCTGGGACGCGCTGATGATCGCCGCCTCCCCGGCGATCATGACCACCGCCCTGATCAACTGGGACGCCCTGGTGGTCGCGCTCACCTCGCTGGGGCTGCTGGCCTGGGCCCGCAAGCGTCCGGGCTGGGCGGGGATCTGGCTGGGCCTGGGCGTGGCCGCCAAGCTCTACCCGGTGCTGGTGCTGGTTCCGCTGGCCTTCCTCTGCCTGCGAGCCGGACGCTGGCGGCCGTTCTTCATCACCGCCGGCACGACCGCCGCCGCCTGGATCGCGGTCAACCTGCCGGTCTACCTACTGGCCCCGCAGGGCTGGCTGAACTTCTGGACCTTCAACGTCGACCGCGGCGCCGACCTCGGCTCGATCTGGTACGTGCTGCAGCTCGCCGGGGTTCAGCTCGACCACATCTCGACCTGGAACGCCGCGCTGATGGTGCTCGGCACGCTGGCGCTGGGTGCCCTGCTGCTCTTCGCGCCACAGCGCCCGCGGCTGGCGCAGGGCGTCTTCCTGATCGTCACCTGGTTCCTGGTGCTCAACAAGGTCTACTCGCCGCAGTACGTGCTGTGGCTGCTGCCGCTGCTGGTGCTGGCCCGTCCCCGCTGGCTGGACTGGGCCCTGTTCTCGATCGCCGAGACCGCCTACTTCATGGCGATCTGGGCCCACCTGGGCGGCATGACCGGCCCCGGCTTCGGCAACGGCCCCGACCGGATCTACATGGCCGCGGTGGTGCTGCGGGTGCTCGTCCAGCTGTGGCTCTGCGTCCAGGTGATCCGCGACGCCTGGACGCCCGCCCGCGACATCGTCCGCGCCGGTGGTCTGGACGACCCCGACGGCGGCCTGCTGGACGGACGCCCGGACGCGCCCTGGCT
>JAPUEM010000174.1 GCA_027492575.1 Propionicimonas sp. | reverse complement strand
TGGGGTGAGTAACGGGACTCGAACCCGCGACATCCTGGACCACAACCAGGTGCTCTACCAGCTGAGCTATACCCACCATCGCTGCCGCTGTCAGCGGCTGGTAAAGCTTAGCCGGTTGCGCCCGGTGCGGCGAAATCGAGTCGGACGAACGAGCGCGAGGGGGAGATCATCCGGTACCCATCCGACGATGCCCGCGCCGCAGGCCGTCCGGCCAGCTATTCGGAGGCTGGGTCGCCCTCGCCCGCGCCGAGGCCGTTGACCACGGCGGCCTGGTGGGTGGCGGCGATCGCCCGCAGTTCCTGGGTGGGGCGTCCTGGCGGGGGGACGAAGATCGCCTCGCGGTAGTAGCGCAGCTCCTCGATCGACTCGGCGATGTCGGCCAGAGCGCGATGATTGCCGGTCTTGTCCGGGGTGTTGTAGTAGGCCCGCGGGAACCAGCGCCGGGCGAGTTCCTTGATGCTGGAGACGTCGACGCTGCGGTAGTGCAGGTGGCTCTCCAGGGCGGGCATGTCGCGGGCCAGGAAGCTGCGGTCGGTGCCGACGGTGTTGCCGGCCAGCGGCACCTTCCTCGGCTCGGGGACGAACTCGCGGATGTAGCCGAGCACGAGTTCCTCGGCCTCAGGCAGGGTGAGGCCCCCCTCGAGCAGCGGCAGCAGGCCCGATTTGCGGTGCATCTCGCGGACGAAGTCGCCCATCTGGGCCAGCGCCTCGTCGCTGGGGCGGACCACCACGTCCACCCCGGAGCCCAGCACGTTGAGGTCGGCGTCGGTGACCAGGGCGGCGACCTCGATCAGGGCGTCCGCCGTGAGGTCGAGCCCGGTCATCTCGCAGTCGATCCATACCAGCAGGTCATTCACGGCCCCCACTGTATTGCTCCGAGCCGGGCCGTGCCGTGTCGTCCGTTCGCCCGCGCCGAGAACAGAGCTGCCTCCAGACCGGCTTGAGCGGCCAATTTCGCCCACGCCCGGCCCATCCAGAGGTAGCTCTGTTCATGATCGGGACGCCTCGGGTGAGCGGCAGGACGCCAGGCGTCCTCGACGCGGCCGTTCGTGACACCAAGAGTTCACCTCGCGCTCGATTCGCCTCATGGCCGCGGAGTCGCCGCGCCGCTAGGGTTGATGCATCCGCCACCGGGGGCGGGCGAGGAGGAGCGATGTCCGGACCGTCCGATCTTGAGGGCCTCACATTCGATGCCGACGTCAACCTGCGGGAGTACATCGACGAGTTGGTGGCGCAGGGCTACACGGTGGGCGAGGCGCAGGGCACCGACCCCCAGCTGATCGATCCGGGCGGTCGCGCGGTCGAGACCTGGCGGGAGGACTATCCCTACGACGAACTGCTCGATCGCGACACCTACGAGCACGAGAAGTACCTGCTGCAGGTGGAACTGCTGAAGCTGCAGTATTGGGGCCAGGACATCGGCGCCCGGCACATCATCATCTTCGAAGGACGCGACGCCGCCGGCAAGG
Organism: Propionicimonas sp.; assembly: GCA_027492575.1. Taxonomy (GTDB): domain Bacteria; phylum Actinomycetota; class Actinomycetes; order Propionibacteriales; family Propionibacteriaceae; genus Propionicimonas. The sequence goes on along the minus strand of JAPUEM010000174.1, from coordinate 3,268 downwards.
GCGGCACGATCAAGCGGTTCACCGAACACCTCAACCCGCGCGCTGCCCGCGTGGTCGCGCTCTCCACCCCCACCAGCCGCGAGCACGGGCAGTGGTACTTCCAGCGCTACATCCAGCACTTCCCGACCGAGGGCGAGATCGTGCTCTTCGACCGCTCCTGGTACAACCGGGCGGTGGTCGAGCGGGTGATGGGCTTCTGCACCGACGACGAGTATGCGGTCTTCATGAAGCAGGCGCCGGAGTTCGAGCGGATGATCGTCGATGCCGGCATCCACCTGACGAAGTTCTGGTTCTCGGTCACCCAGCGCGAGCAGCGCACCCGGTTCGCGATCCGCCAGATCGATCCGGTGCGGCGCTGGAAGCTGTCGCCGATGGATCTGGAGTCGCTGGACCGCTGGCAGGCCTACAGCGACGCGAAGGAGGCGATGTTCGCCGGCACCGACACTGACCACGCCCCGTGGATCACCGTCCGCAGCAACGACAAGAAGCGCGCCCGCCTGAACGCCATGCGTTTCTTCCTGAGCCAGTTCGAGTACGACGGCAAGGACCACGCCGTGGTCGACCAGGTCGACCCCAGCATCGTCCAGCGCGCCCGCTACACCATCGGCGACTGAGCACTCACCGCTGACGGTACGATCGGGAGCGCAGGCCCCCGTAGCTCAGCGGATAGAGCAGCAGCCTTCTAATCTGTCGGTCCGAGGTTCGAGTCCTCGCGGGGGCGCTCGGACGCCACCTCAGCCGTACAGCAGCGGGGCCAGGGCGTCAGGGGAGAGCAGGTGCTCGATTCCCAGGACGACGGCGCCGGCGATCCCCGCGCGTTCGTCCAGGACGCTGAACGCCACCTGCAGGTTGCGGGTGGCCAGCGGACGGGCGCGCTCGTAGACCACCGAGCGGATGCCGGCCAGCAGGTCGTCGGAGGCGGACGTGGTGGGCCCCGAGATCGCGACCCGGGCGGGGTTGAAGACGTTCACCATGTCGGCGATCGCCTCGCCCAGGTAGACGGCGGTCTCCCGGATCAACTCCGTGGCCAGCGGGTCGCCGTCGTGGATCAGCCCGGCGAGTTCGGGCCCGGTGGTGGGCACCGACGCACCCTCGGGGGCCTCCTCGGCGTAGCGGCGGATCAGCGCGGGCACCGAGGCGACCGCCTCCAGGCAGCCGGTATTGCCGCAGGAGCATTTGGTCGCCGGCGCGGAACGCAGCGGGATGTGCCCCATCTCGCCGGACGCTCCCGCGCTGCCGCGGTGGATCAGCCCGTGTTCGGTCACCAGCCCGGCACCGATGCCGGTGCCCACCTTGACCGCCATCAGCGGCGACTGGTCGAGGGCGAGGGTGCGCGATTCGCCCAGGGCGCGCAGGTTGGCGTCGTTCTCCAGGATGACCGGGCAGTCGAACTCGGCGCGCAGCGGATCGATCACCCGGAAGCCGTCCCAGCCCGGCATGATCGGCGGACGCACCGGCACTCCGGTGACGTAGTCGACCCGCGCGGGCAGCCCGATCACCACGCAGCGGCGAGTCGGCGCGAGGTCGATCTCGACCATCAACTCCCGCATCTCGCCGATGAGCGTCTCGAGGGTCGCGCGCGGCCCGATCTCGACGTCGAGATCCACCCAGCGCTCGGCCAGGATGCGCTGGTCGAGATCGACGATCGCCAGCCGGGTGGAGCGGGCGCCGCCGTCGAAGACCAGGACGGTCCCGGCATCCGGCGAGATGGTGAGCAGATCGGCCGGCCGGCCACGTCCGGGACGCCGCAGGCTGCCGCCGGGATGCACGATCCCCGCGCGCACCAGCCGGTCGACCACGCCGGTCACGGTCGTCCGGGAGAGGCCGGTGACGGTGGCCAGATCGGCCTTGCTGGTCGCCGCACCCGAGGCGATCAGCAGGGCTATCCAGGTCGGCGTCACGTCACGGCCCCGACCCGGCTGCAGACTCGGTTCGATCAGCCGGAGCGGCGGCAGCTTCTCGGGTACGGACATTGGGCAATTATATGGTTGATTACGACTTAGTTACGCAAAATACGGTCGTTGTAACGTCTGGACGCTGCGGAATAGTGTCAGACCACTAGGCAACGATGCCCACTGGGGGATCGGTTGCCCTTCGAACGTAGAGCACGGCCGCGTGAGCCGTCGCTCAAGGAAAGGTGGACACCAACATGCGCAGGTCTTTCAAAGTGGTTGCTTCAGCCTTCGCGGCTGCGGCGCTGCTTGGCGTCGCCGCTTGCTCCGGGGACGCAACCCCGGCCCCGGGCGGCAGCGAGAGCGCTCCGCCCGCCGGCGGCGAGAAGTACGCCATCGTGCTGAAGGTGCTCTCGTCGGAGTTCTGGCAGAAGATGGAGAAGGGCGCCAAGGACAAGGCGGCCGAGCTGGGCGTGACCGTCGAGGTCGTCGCCGCCAACTCCGAGGACGACATCGAGGGCCAGGTCGCGCTGGCCGAGAACCTCCTCGATCAGGGCTACACCGGCATCGGGGTGGCTCCGCTGACCGCCGACAACCTGGTCAACGTGGTCGCCAAGGCCACCGCCAACGGCACCCCGGTCATCAACATCGACGAGAAGATCAACATGGACGCCCTGAAGGCGGCCGGCGGCGCGGTGGTCGGCTTCGTGACCACCGACAACGTGGCGGTCGGCGCGATGGGCGCGGGCTTCATCGTCGAGCAGCTGGGTTCGGCCGGCGGCCAGGTCGCGATCATCGAGGGCAAGGCGGGCACCGCTTCCGGTGAGGCTCGCAAGCAGGGCGCGACCGAGGCCTTCGGCGCGGCCGCGGGCGTCGAGCTGGTCGACTCCCAGCCGGCCGACTGGGATCGCACCAAGGCCTTCGACCTGGCCAACAACTACATCTCCAAGTACCCGGAGCTGAAGGCGATCTACTGCGCCAACGACACCATGGCGATGGGTGCCCAGGAGGCCGTGGCCCAGTCCGGCCGCCAGATCCTGGTGGTCGGCACCGACGGCAACGCCGACGCGGTGGAGTCGGTCAACGCCGGTGGCCTGGCGGCGACCGTCGCCCAGGACAGCGCCGGCATCGGCGCCAAGGCCGTGGAGGATCTGGTCGCGTTCGTGAAGTCGGGCGCGAAGTTCGACGCGTCGACGGTCTCCCAGGAGACCTTCATCGACGCGATCCTGATCAAGAAGTAACCACACACCCAACACATCGGGGTGGGGGGGGGGGGGCGCCCCCCGGGGCGCCCCCCCCCCCCCCCCCCCGGGGGAGCCCCCCCCCCCCCCGAAAAACTGGGGCGCAACCAAAGAGCTCCCCCCGGGGGGCGCACG
>JAPUEM010000173.1:10159-34511 GCA_027492575.1 Propionicimonas sp. | reverse complement strand
ACCGCAACCTGATAAGCAGTCTTACCATTGTCGCCCTTCGCACCCACAATCGACAGGCCGTTGCCTGACGTGGGGAAAGCCGTACCGTCCCAGATGTACAGCAGACCATCCGAGTCAACGATGTACGCCTTACCCTTATCGGTCGTGCTATTCAGGCCACCCGGTAATGCCGCATAATTCGTGACACGCCCCTGCAATTGCAAACCTGTACCCTGCTGACCTTGAAGACCCTGAGCGCCACGCGGGATCGTGAAATTCAGTGTGTATGCGGGACCGCTCCCAGTGACGGTCACCTGCGCCGACGACGACGGCGAGCCCGTGGTGACCGTGCCCGCCGACAGGCCGAACGAGGATGCCGCAGCCTGAGCCTGATTCTTCGCGGTCACAGCGTCATCCTTCGCCGTCACCGCCAGACCACGCGCCGTCTCCGCAGCACCCGCCGACACCGACGCCGCCGACGCATGATTCGATGCCGCAGTCGCAGCCGACTGGGCGTCAGTACGCGCCGACTCGGCCTCCGTCTGAGCGAACTCTGCGTCACCCTTCGCCGATTCCGCCGCCAATTGTGCAGCCTCAGCCGCCGACTCCGACAGTGCAGCAGCGTCCGCAGAATCCGACGCCTCACCGGCCTTCGTCGTAGCAATACCCGCCTGCGTGGTTGCCGTGCCAGCAGCACCCGTCGCCTCACCGGCCTTCGTCGTAGCAATACCCGCCTGCGTTGTGGCAATACCCGCCTGCGTTGTGGCAGTACCAGCGGCACTGGTCGCCTCACCAGCCTTAGTGATGGCAGTAGATTCCGCGTCCTCCGCGTCATCACGAGCAGATTCCGCCCTATCCGCGTCACTCTCGACCTGCGCGCGGATCACGTCCGCCGCATTCTCGATGTCATCAGTCAACGCCGCATACGCCGCAGCCGCGTCATCCGCCGACGACGCGGCAGCATCCGCATACCCCGACGCCGCATCACGCGCCGCAATCGCAGCGTCACGAGCAGCCTGCGCCTGAGCCACCACCGCCGGGTCATACTCCACGTATGCGTCCAGCAGCGTCGTGAAACTGATCGGCTCCGACTCGTCCGGGATTGTCACCAGCCACGTCTCCGACCAGCCGCCCATGAAGGCCTTCACCTCGGCGGGCCCCGGATCCAGATTGGTCATCTCCACCAGGCCGGCCACGACATCGAAGTCGTGCCAGGCCCCGGTGACGAGCGCCGCCGAGTCTTGCGCCGGACGTGCCACCGTCGACCGCACCCGCACCCGGCCGTCATCACGGAATCCCGCGACGTCGATCAGATCGCCATGCACATCAGTCATTTCGTCCTCCGATCCGAGACGACCTCGGTATGGATCGCCACCACCATCGCGTGCATCTCCCGAAGCAGCGACAGAATCTGTTCTTCAAAAGTCATGACGTCTCCTGCGAAACCTTGCGGAGATAAAGGCCCGTCGTCTCAAACCCGCCAGTAATGCCGCGGAAAGTAGCGCCACTAATACCGAGGAGTGCCGAAGTCCACGCCTCCACCTCAACCGTATAGCCAGCAGCCGGAACAACAATGTTCGTCACATTCGTTACCGTGATATTGTCCTGCGAAGACGCCTTAGCGGTACGTCGATGAAAAACACTACCGCCAGGATCACGAGTAACAATCCGCATAAAGGTTCCCGGCGGCATAAGCGAACCACCATAAAACTCGACCTGCGCGGAAATATCCCAAGACCCCTTCGACAACAATCGCCACCGACCGTCCCCCAGATTCTCCACACCCACCAAAGGGCCGGACTGGATTGTGAACGGCATACGTGACGGTGAGGTTGTAGTGCCAGGACTCGATGTCATGTATGCCGACGCATGCCCGATGATCCCCTCCAGTTCTTGCGTCTTGTCCTGTAAATCCTGGACAGCACCGTCGATCGAATCGACCTGCCCCCACCGGGTAGAGAAGAGGTCCGCGATCCCCGACAGCGCACCACCCAGCACGCCGCCGCCCACACCATTGAGCGCATTCAGCAGCGGCGCGAAAAGATCCTGCAGCGGCAGATCGAAGAAGCCTGGCACAAGCGGCTGCAGGTCCGACGCCGTGCGGATATCGGCGGGGTCCGCGTTGGCGACCTGCGACGTCAGTTTCGCCGCCATCTTGTTGACAATCCCGAGAACACCAGTGCCAATCGGGGACCCCGCCAGAGTCCCATCCACAGCAGCCGGATATCGGCTCCCCGTCTGCGCCGCATACCGCGCCGTCGAGTGATCCTGCAGCGCAGTCCCCAAATCGGCAGGCATGACCACGTTCTCCGCCAGATCATCCTGCGTCGTCGAATTGAACGGGAGATTAGGGAGCGTCATCTCACACCTCGTCTCTCAGATCATCCGGCAAGGGCGGCGCCTGCGTCCCCGGATGGTGCTCACGAGACCACGCCAGCCAGTCCCGGATGTGCTGCACCGCGATACGAAACAGGTGTTTCAGTTCGTCCCGCTCCGCCTCGACTGAATCCAGCCGGGTTTCCAGGTCACGGACCTTGCGCGCAGTGTGCGCCTGCCACGCCGCGATCACCGCAGCCGCCGCCACACCAGCAGCCTGAATCAGATCCGGCTCAGGCCATCCACTCACTGGACCACCGGCGCATTCGGATCCGCGGCACCATTCACGCTCCCCGCCCACGCACTCGTGACCGGCGTGTTCGCCACAGCGAGACCACCCGCCAGAGCAGCCAGAGCAGCGGACGTGACAGGAAGCCATAGACCGCCGTCGCCGACGAGCCCGTAGCCGACCATGATCGCCTGCGCCGCGGTGACGACCGCATAGACCGCGGCCCGCGCCGTCGACAGGCTCCGCGCCATCCACCACGCGACACCCGGGCCGGCCACCGCGGCGACCAGACCAGCCCACAGGGCAGCCTGATCGGAGGTGGCGACACCGAGACCGACGAGCAGCGTCGTCAGCACCGGAAGCGCGTTGTAGATGATCGCGCGGACGTCAGCCGCCGACTTCACGCCGAGCGCAGACCCGACGCCCGCCGTCTTGCGGTGCCGGGCCATCACTTCACACCCCCGGCCTGCTCGGTGCGGCGCAACAGCTTCGCGATCCCGGCGCGGAGAGTGAGGCGCTGACCCTTCGCGTTCTTGCCGAGATCACCATCCTCGCCCCACGCGTCGAAACCGGGGCCGAGCTGGTCGGCGACGTAGCGGGTCTTTTCGAGCAGTTCACGCTGCTCGGAGTCGGACAGTGCCATGAGGAAACCTCCATCGGTGGGGGTGATCCGTGCGCCCATTCCGAGCGCACGGCAGTATCGGGTGCGGCGGTCATCGATTCCGTTGAGGCCGCCGTTGATGGCGCGGGTGACGCCTTCGAGGTCCCGCCGGTCCGCCATTGCGTTGATGGTTGGGCGGGCGGCGGTCCAGTACCAGACGACGCCGATGAAGCCGTACCGGTCCGAGGCGAGCTGCTGCGGCTGGTCGACGAAAAACGTCGGTGACGGCACCAGGCCCTTCGCGTGCGCCCACCGCGAGCACTCGCCGTAGTTGTGGCGGCCCGTCACCTGGATCGGGCCGCGGCCCTTGAATCGGCGGCCGTCGCCCGGCTGGACATTCCCGAGATCCGCGCGGCCCTCGTACGCGCTGCCGTCTGCGATCTCTTCCATCCATCGGAGACCGCCGGACTCGTGCCCGATCTGAGCGAGCCACATCGCTGCCCGCTCCACCGTCGTGGCACCGCACGCGACCATCGCGTCACGCAAAGCCGGGAAGAGCGCCCGATAGCGGTCCTTGCTGACCGCGTTGCCCATGACGTCCGCGAGGGAATCGGCGGTGAGCGACGGCTTCGGTGCGGCCGCCGAGAGTGGGAGCGCCGCGTACGCCTTCGGTGGGATCAGGATCGCGAAACGCTCGACACCCATCCACCAGTGCTCAATGCCCTGGAAGCGCGCCGAATCGGACACGTACACGCGCCGCTGGTCGGTGTCGACACCGACCACGGTGATGTAGTGCATGATCGTCTGGTTCTGCGGATACCCCGGCACACCGGTACCCGGGCCGGCCCAAATGTTGACCATGACCGCGCGGCGCTGCACCGTGATCGTGTCGACGAGGTACCGCCACAGCGCATCGACCTGATCCGGCGGCGCACTCATCCCCTGCCACTGGTGCTTCTGATAGGCCGCCGGCGCCCGGCGATTCACGACGGAGATCACGTTCGCGATGTCGGCGGTGCCGTCGTACGTGGTTCCGCACTCCCGCGCGAGGGTCGCCTCGTCGACCTGCTTCCCGAATGTGGACAGGGCAACGAGCGCGGTCGACGGCCCACACGTCCATCCCGTCTGCTGAGCGTGATAGGTGTGCGGCAAGATCACCTGTGGCATACGTCCTCCTGGGGATGCGGAAACGGCGGCAATGTGATGTCTCACTCAGACGATCTGAGCCATGAGCTTCTTCGGGATCCGCTTCGGAGGCTTCGGAGCCTCCCCGACCAGCGGCGTGTCCTGGGGGGCAGTGAGATCCGGCTGCACCGGCACGTCGGCAGCCTGCTCACGCACCTGCTCCTTGATCCAGCCCGGCAGACTCACATTGATCTGCTCGGCCTTGTCGGCGGTCTGACGGATCCCGCAGTCATATGCCAGGGCCGCGATCTTGCTGACCTCCGGGAGCGGCACCGGATAGCTCTGGTCGCCGCCCGAGATCAGGCACGTCAGCAGCCCGGCCGTCAGGACCTCGATCTGCCCGTCGCGGTCATCCAGCGCCGGGATCTTCTTCTCGCTCAACCCCACAGTCCTATCTCTCCGAGCGCAGTGAAGGACCGGCTGATCAGCTCGATCGCCTTCTCCCACGCATCCTGCTGAGCACGCAAATCACCGAACGCCGCGCTCCATTCCGACGTCGCCAAGTCCAGCGACAACTCCCGGCAGCGGCACACAAACACACGCGCACCCAAATACTTCGTCGTCGCCCCGACTCGGTCACCGAGAGTCCAATGCCCCTGCCCGCGATCACCGATCAGCCACGGCTCACCGTTCGTGACACCGAACCTGTACGCGGTCCGCGGGTCGGTCTCGCGGCGACGACGACGCAAATCCATGATCGACGCCGGCGTGTACGCCTGAGTGACACCAGTCGACGCCGTCTCCAGCGCATGACCCCAGCCCTGCTCGGCCGCACGCAGCAGCAGCGGAACCGACATGTAGGCGAGGATCGAGTCCCGCAAGATCGGCATAGCGAAAGCGGTGATGATCCCGCCGAGCGATCCGACGCCGTAGCCGGCGATGTTGATGTTGTCGCCCAGAACATCACCGGCATAACCGATGACAGCCTCTAAGAGCTCGTTGACGCCGGGCATGGACTGGCCGCCGACCGTGATCCGGCACGGACCACCAGCACCGAAGGACAACTCGAAATCGTCGATCCCGGTGAGGTCGCTGTCCAAATAGACGACGTACGGGTGGTCCGGCTGCGTCGACAGGAATCCCGGCAGCTTGTAGCCGGTGGTGTCCACCGGTGCGCCGGTCAGCAAGTCGTAGGAGTCCTCGACATAGTTCGAGGTGAGGTTCGCGATCGTCCGCGCGAACCCGGTCGCCAGATTGCCGGCGATCGAGGTTCCCGACCGCCAGCCCGACTTGTCCACGATGTCGACGAAGAGCGTTCCCTGCCGCCAGTTCGTGCCCGCACCAGGCCACGGCTCCGGATCCCCGTTGAGGAATCGCCGCGTCACGATCTGCATTTCGGCGTCTTCGAGGATCGGCTGCATGACGTCGAGCCACGGCTGCTTGATTGTCCCCGTGATCAGCGTCGTCGGCGCCACCGAATCCCCGAGCTTGCCGGGCATGACGACGATCTGCGACTGGGCCCACATGCCCAGACCCCAGTTCGACGGGTCGAGAATGTCTTTCGAGAAGTCGAAGTTGAAGACCTGCAACCGCAGGAGGTTCATCGCGAGAGTGGCCTTCGCGCCCCAGTCCACCGGCGCGAACAGGAACTGCGTCTTCGGCTGCTGAATCAGGCTCACTGGCAACAGCGGGTTCGCCGCCATGTGCACCGATTTGAGTTCCTGGATGTCCTCCAGGAATTCCAGGATCACGCGGTCGCCATCAGGGCTGCGTTTGAGCGTCACACCCTTATCGGGATCGGCGCGGCCACCGAAACGGTGCCCGTCCTTCTCGACGATGACGTGAATGTTCGTGCCTTCACCGCGAGCCTTGCGGCCCTCACGATCCAGAGCCCAATGCGCCAGATAGGTGCCGCGGACATCATCGAGGTCGATCGGCAGTTCCAGGCGAATCGAGCCCGCCTGGTTCAGTGAGACCGTCGCCGTACCCGCCATGAGGTCGATGACCTCGCCGCGCTCAATCCAGTTGCCGTCGAAGATCCGGATCCGTGCAAGGTCCGAGGCCGCAGTGATCCGGGCCTCGCGGAGCTCCTGCGCCCACAGCGCGAAGTCCTTCGCCGACCCCGACGTAAACGGGGCGATCGTCGGCGCAGTCATTCCAGTCCGCTCTCTGCCGACCAGAACCGGCGCAACGACAGGCGGATCGTCGACCCCGCCCTACCCGCCTTCACCGGCAACAGCACCGGAACAGACTTGCGGCCCGTGTACGCGGGCACCGAGTACAGCGGGAACAGGCCGCCCATCTGACCGGCAGCGTTTGACAGGTCAGCCGCCACATACGGATCCATCCCCGACCGCACCGGCATCACATTCCACGGCACCGAGATCAACGGAATCGCAATCGTCCGCGCCGCATGCATACCGACCGTCCACGACCGATCCACATCCTGCTCCTGGCCGAAACTGAAGTCCGGGATCGTGAACGACGAACCCCCGACAGGAGGGATCAGCGACCACGTCGGCCACGACTCCTGATCCGTCGGATTCCACACCGGAAACCACACCGTCTCCCCATCCGACGAAGTGGTGATCTCCAACTCCAGCGGCTTCGACTCATACCGCGGCTCCAACGCCACAGCCGACACCACCGCACGCACATACCCCGTACGCGCCCAATCCGTCGTCGGCGTCAGCTTGATCTGCTTGTCCAGATACAGCCACAACCAGCGCACCGAAGAACCATCGGACGGCGTGTACCGCCACATCACCCTCTTCGGCTTCAGCGGCGACCCAAACAATTTCCGCAGACGCGACAGAGCCCGATCGACACCACCCTTGTCCACCCGGCCCCGCCCGAAATCGCTCACATTGAGTGGCAAAGTCATTCGGCGCGGCGGAATATCCGTGCGCCCCAACCGGCCGCCCATCCGCTTCGGGATCGATGACCGCTCAAACGGGACGTCGAAAATCTCCTCCGGATCCTCGCCGAGCTTGATGTTCTCCGAGTCCTTGAAACCGACGCCAGAGATCGGGATCGTGTCGCCGTCGCCGACCAACTCAATGTATGCCGCGTCCATCACAGCCCCCCTAGAAGTGCTCGCTGCCGCTGATCGCGCGACACTTCTTCGGCGTCCCGCTTCGCAGACCCGTAATCCGGGAAATGGTTGTGGATGTCGCCGCCGTCACGGGTGGCGAGGAGCTGCACGATCTGATCGAGCTTCGCGATCACCCGATCCGTTCCGATCCCCGACTGGAAATCGCGCTTAACCATCTGCTCGAACGAATCTGTCTGCCGTGGCGAAAGGACACGCTCACGGGCCGGGGTGGCCTTGGCCATCAGCCCGACGCCGTTAGCGATACCGCCCTGGTCGTACCAGTTGTTCTTCTCCCAGAACGCTTTCGCCGCGGTCGGCACGCCGTAGCGGCCCGCCACATAGTGGGCGTACGCCTCAGCCTGCTTCGCCGGATCATCGGTCGGATCGATCCCGGCCGCTGAGTACGCGTCCGGCCCCAGCTGGAACAGGCCCGAGTATTTGCCGTTGCGGGCCTTCGCATTCCACGACGACTCATGCTGGGCGATCCAGTCCGTCGCCGACCACTGCTCCCCCGACCCCCATCCGCGAGGATTCAAGACGCGCCGCACGATCGCCTTCACCGCTTCGACACCCGTCAGATTCCCCACGCCCGTATCCCCCGTCTGCGGGGTGTCCGGGGATGTGGTCTTGATCTGATTCTTCAGCTTCTCCAGATCAGCGCGGGCCTGCGCGAGTTCACGTTCCAGCTTCTCCACCCGGGCCTTCGCCGCGAGCTTCGCCGACTCCTTCGACTTCGGATTCGCCTCCACCTCCGCCAGACGCTGCCGGGCGACCTTCAGCGAGGTTTCGGTGTCCGTGATCTTGTCTTGGGCCTCACGCAGCTTCTTCGGATCGGCGCCCTTCTGCACTGCGTCACGGATCGACTGATCGCCGCTCTGCCGCTGCCGCTCAGTCTCAGACAGCGCAGCCAAAGCGCCGGGACTGTCATTGATCCCCAGCACCCCGAATAGGGACTGCAGTTGCCCGGACACGAACGCCCCCGCCGCCCCACCGAGACGCCCCGAGAATGTCGTCGGCTGATCAGTCGTCGTCGGCGTAGTCGTCGTGGTGTCCGGCGTCAGAGTCGTCGTGTCCGGAGTCGTATCCGTCGTGCCCGGAGACGCCGCAACCACAGCGTCAGCGAGCCGCTTCCACGCATGATTCGGGAACTGGCCGTCCCGCGACGACACCGCCCCGCCACCGTATGCGCCGCCACCATTCTGGCCGCCCATCTCAAAATTGACGTCCCCGCCCGCCGGATCGAAGATCGTGCCCGACGCATGCTCACTGGACCAGCCGATCTCATGCGCGGGCACACCAGCCGGCGCCATGCCGATCGCGTAGCCCTGCGACGGAAGATACGAGGCAAACCCCGCCGTCCCCGACCTCGCGCCGGTCCCCGGGCTCATGTTGCCCTTCGTGGCCTCCGCCGCCACCGACTGCTCCCCCGAGCAGTCCGTGTTGTAGCCCTGACCCCAGCCGCCGAGAATGTACGTCGCCCCATCAGCGCCCTGCATGTACTGCTTCAGCTTGTCGGCGGTGATCCCACCATCAGCGTATTTCGTGACGCGGTCGAGGCCTGCACGTTTAGCCAGGCCGGCCACCGAGCCGCTGATTGCGTCGCCGAGCGTCGCCGAAATCGAATCCTTCGGCACCAGTGCGTACCCGAAGATGTCGGCGACAGCGCCGAGAATGTCCGTCGAACGCTTCCGTTTCCGGGATGCGAGCGGGATGAAAGCCTCACCCCCGGTCTCCGGCTCAGCCCACTGCACCAGCCCGCCACGCGGGTCCGGCTTCTGGATCAGCGCCCGATCCGGCAGCCGCGCGCCACCATTCGCGTACGCCTGCGCCGCTGAAATCCCGCCGAGAAGGTACTGGCGAATCGAGCCGTCGGCGTTGTGGCCGAGGTCAGGTTGAAATGCGCCAGGCTGGTCCATGAATCCCATGTGCGTCTGGTTGATCGAGACCTGAACGGTCCGCGCCGCCGCCATCTGGTCGAGGAGCGCCTTCACCCGCGCGATCTCGGGAATCAGCTGATCGGTATTCAGCTTGCCCTTCGCCTCTGCGACGGTGTTGTTGAGGATGGCGAGTTGATCGGCCGAGATCTGCTTGTTCGCCAGCAGTTGATCGATGACCAGATCGGCCTTCGGGTCTGCGGTGATCGACTTCAGCTGCGTCAGCTGGGCGCGAACCTGCTGGTCCTTGGCGTTGAAAGGCAGCACGTTCAGGTCGGTGGGGATCGTGACCTTAGTGCTGTTCAGGCCGTCGACCTTCTTGCCGACGGTGTCGAGGATATTCTTCGTCTTGTCGTTGGCCTCGATCTGGATCGTCTTACCGTCCGGCATCGTCTTGACTTCGATACCGAGAGCCTTCAGCGTGTTGATCGTCCCGGTAGTGATGTCCCCGGTCTTGACCTCGATCTTGCCGTCATTGGCCTTGTCCATGCTCGCCCGGATCGCGGTCAGCTCGGCCCGCACCTCGGGGGCTCCGGACACCTTCACCGCGACATCAACGACATTGCCGCCCATCTCGTTGAACAGCGCCTTGATGTCGTCAACGGACCGGTTCGTAGCCTTCGCGAGCTGCTGGAATGCCTGCTCGTTCTGGCGGGCAACCTGCCCCATGTCGCCCCCCTGAGAGGCGACCTGAAGGGACTTGTCGACGAGATCGCCGAGCACTGTGGTCAGCTTCCCCGCCGACTCCGACATGTCGTTGAGCGACCCGTCGGCCTTGAATGCGGTCGAGTCGATTCCCGCCGCGGCCTCGGTGACTTGCCGCACGGTCTCCCCGTACTGGCGCATCGCTTCGATCTTCCCCCGCGCCGGGCTGAGGGCGTCGACCGCGGCACGCAGCGCCGACAGCTTGTCGGCTGCACTCGCCGACTTGTCGCCGAGTGTGCGGGCCGCCTCGGCAAGCTCGCCCACGCCAGGGGTTACTCGCTTGGCGACACCGACCTGCGCAAGGTACTCCGACCGTAGATGGCTCAGATCTTCGGCCGCCTGGATTCCGCCGGCGCCCATTGCCTTCAACTGGTTACTCAGCGTGGAGTATTCCGCGCCCGACCCGTAGAGCTTCTTCGCCACGTCCTCGGACGACAAGCCGAGTCGATCCAGCGCTTCCTTCGAAGCTTTCGCCGATGACGCTGCACGGTCCTGCTGCCCGGCGACATCGGCGTGCGCCGCGCCCAGTGTTGCCAGGTTGATGACGGTATCCGCCGCCGCAGTGTGCCACTTGCCGTCCGCGACCGACGCAGCCTCCACCTTCTGCCGGTAGCCGTCAATCTGCTCTGTGGCGATCTTCATGGTGGACTCGTCCATGACGCCGTGGGTCTTGATGAGGGCCTGTGCCATCTCCATCTGCGCAGCTGTGACGCGTTTGGATGCGTCCTCAACGGCCTTCAGCTCAGACTGGTATCGCTGCTCGGACGAGATGACCGCCCCGAGCCCCACCGTGACGGCTGCGATGCCTAGGCCGAACGGTCCGCCGAATGCCGACGAGAGTCCCGACACTGCCGATTTGAGTCCGCCGCCGATCGCGCCCGCCGCGGACTTCGCGTTCGCGGTCAGCACCGACATGTGTACCCCAGCACGTGACATCTGCGGATTCGCCTGAGCCATCCACGTCACCGACTGGCGGTACGCGTCCGAGAATCCGCTCACCCCGCCCTGTGCCGTCTTCATTTGCGCCGTCAGCGCAGAGATCGGGCCGGACGCCCGCTCCAGTAGCGACGGCACGGTCTTGAATGCAACCCACGCCGCCATGAGCGCGGTCACCACCGACCGGTTGTCCTCCATCAGATGGGCCGTCGTAGACAGCAGAGGATTCATCAGGTTGAGGACGCCAACGCCCGCGTTCAATGCCGCGAGGAAGAGCTGCCACGTACCGACGCCAATTGCGCTCGATGCACGTCCAAGCTCCGTCACAATCGTGCCAGCCGCCGGGCCCAACCCCTCCATCGCAGACCACAGGCCGCGCACAGTGGCGACAAGGTCTGTGATCTTCCCCGAGTCCCGCGCAGATTCCAGCGCCTTCTGGAGCTTCGGGCCCCACTCGTCGAAGATCTTGGAGTCGAGCTGCGTTGCGAGCTCGGTCACCCGCGGCGTCATCGCGTCGATCGCCGCCGTCGCCGACGTGAAAGTACCCGGCAGGCGCTTGAAGAACGGCTGCTCGGCCGCCGCACCCAGACGCCCCATCGCCGCGAGCATGTTCTGAAAGCTGCCGCGCACAGTCTTGCCCGCGGAAAGGGCGGCGCCGCCGATGTTCTTGTTGATCGCGTTGAAGAACATCTCCGACGAGATCTTCCCCTCCGACGCGAGTTTCTTCACCTCGCCGGCGGAAACTTTCGCCTCCTCGGCGAGCCACTGGTAGATCGGGATTCCGCGCGACGCAAGCTGGTTCAGGTCGTCGGTGTAGGCGGCCTGCCCGGTCTGCACCTGATTGAAGATCAGACCCATCTCAGACAGGCCGGTCCCGGCGATCGACGCGGCGTCGCCGATGGACGACAGGTACTTCGTGAGCTGCTGGCCAGGCTTAACGCCGGCGGCGACCGCTGACGCTGCGATCGTCGCCGCGTCGCCCAGCCCGTACGCGGTGCCCTTCACCGACTCCAGCGCCGAGTCCATGATCTTCTGCGTCGACTGCGTCGTATGCCCTAGGCCTTCGAGCTTGCCCTTCGCGTCGTCGATCGCCGAGAGCCGCTGGAAACCCTTCGTCAACGCGACACCGATCCCGGCGGCGGCGGCAGTACCGGCGGCGAGCGCACCACCCTTCAACGCAGTGCCGAGGGCCGCCGACATCTTCGACCCGGCAGACTTTCCGGCCGCTGCGGCCTGCCCATCCACACCGGTCAGGGCCTTCCGCACGCCGGGCGCGATCTTCGACGTGTCCGGCACGATCGAGACATAGGCGGTAGCCAGCTCAACAGCCACTTGGCCTCCTCTGGGATGTGTTCGGGTGTCCGGATGTGTGGATGGCAAGCTGCCGCAGCCGATAGGATTGCCTCGCGAAAGCGACACGAGGGGACCGTCATGAAGAGCAGTAAGCCCGAGATCACCGAGGAGATGATCCAGGAGGAGATGGCACGCCAGGCACACGGCGACTACGGCCCGCCTGCGATGTCATTTCAGCGGGTGAAAGTCGTCTACTCGTTCTGGACGATTGCTGGCGGGGTGTTGGTTGGTAATCTGCTGACCAGCGTCATCGTCGGTATCGCGTGGTGGCTGATCACCCTCTAGCTCGCGGCGAGGAGTTCGGCGGCGACTTGCCGGGCGATGTCTTCCCGCGTTGAGGTGGCCGGAACATCCTCAGCCGGACCATCAGACGGCCCGTAAACGGCGATTCGGTCCCATCCGGCGAGTTCGTCAGGCACCTTGTCGTACAGCTGGATCAGCTGCATCCATCGCAGGTTGTCTGTGGCGGTCGCGATTTTCCCCAACAGCAGAGTCTTCGGATCATCCCACAGGTCGCGGTCAGGGTTCAGTGCCCGCCACAGTGCTGATGTCTCGTCGCGGCACTCGTGGACGATGAACTCCCGCAACTCCCACCACGACAGATCGTCGGTGCCCACCCATGCGACACCCGGAAACCCATGACCACGCAGATCGCAGTTGAGGGCGCCGCCATGTTCGCCTCCGATCAGCTGTCGGAGGCCCGCAATTCCCCCACCGACACCTTCGACTCCGCCGTCCAGATCTCATACAGCGACCCCAGCTCGCCGTTCGTGAGCTTCCCCAGCTGCGTGAGGGTCTTCGCCGGAACACCGGCGATCTTCAGGTGCGCGAGGATCACTTCGCGGTCGGTGATCGGATCCGCCGGAGTGGTCTTCGGCTCCCCATCCTCACCGATGACCGGCTTCCCACCTTCGTCGAGGACCGGGGTCGGCGCGATCCGTTTCTCCGACCACTCGATCGACTGGACGTCGAAATCCTTGATGTAGTCCATGCGGCGGACCGTGAACTCGATGGGGTCCCCGGACTCGCGGGGGATCTCGAAGTCGATGGTCACGTCAGGCGAGTAGGCGGGGGTGATGACGCGCTTAGCCATTGGTCAGGAACTCTTTCTGTCGAGATGTGGGATGGTCAGGAGTGACCCGGCCCGGCAAGGGGCGGCTCCTGACCAAAGGGGTTTACGACACCCCTGCCGGGCCAGGTAGAGATCTCCGTCAGGAGATGGTGGCGTCACCCTCGACGGTGACCACGCCACCGTCGGACAGGACAACGTGGTAGGAGCCGGCCGATCCGGTGACCGTCGCGGTGCCGGTGAAGCCGTAGATGCCTTCGATGGCGGACTTGACAGCCGAGATGGTGGCGGTCTCGTCGAGCTGGATCGAGTAGTGTCCGCCGACCGCGACACGGAAATCGCCGGTCGCAGCGATGTCCACGGTGACCGGTCCCGGAACGACCTTGCCGTCGTCGATGAAGGTTCGGAACAGGCGACCCTGATCGTCCTTCGACGCCTTCACGGTGACCTCGACGCCCGACACATCCTGCGATTCGAGCTTGAACTCGGAGACATCCGAGACGCGGCCGAGCGCGATCGTGTCGAACCGCAGCTTGCCGCTGCTCTTCGTGGTGAACACGAACGCCAGGTACGGGAGCTGCTCGCCGGTGTGGTCGATGGTGATCTGCTTGCCGTGCGAACCGTTCGCCGCGACCGTGGTCACATTCTGCGCACCGTGCAGCAGCGCCAGCACCTCGTCCTTGTCGACGTCGAGGAGCTTGAACTTGAACTCGCCCGAGTACTTCTTCTGGTAGGTGACGTAGTCGTCTCCGTCGAAGTCCGGGACGGTGTCGCCCTCGCGGGTCTCGCCGATCGACAGACCGTCCTGGGCGAGGGTGCCCAGATGACCGGCCTTGATCGCCGGAGACAGCGGGAGTGCCGCCACAGTAGGAAGGACGGTGCCGACCGGCACCGCGTACGCGACACCGCCATCAACAGACTTAGCCACAAAAGTGTGTTCGATACCCATGGTTGATTGCCCCTTTCAGGCAGAGTGGTCAGGAGCCGCGAAAGGGTTTCGTCGAAGACGTTTCAGGAAGTGGTGCAGTGCAAAGTGCCGGTCACCTGGAAACGGTGATCCGGCACATCAGGGTCGGGGAAGTTGGCGATCGTGGCCCCGGTCCACGCCGAAATGATTCGGGACAGATCCCCCGCCCCGCGCAGGAGATCATCGACAGCGAGGGCGTCCCGTTCAGCATGGCCTTCATCGGTGGACCAGCATTCGACGATCAGCAGCATGTGGTCGATTCCGTACGAACGGCGACCACCGGCACGCGTGACCCTCAGGAAGCGGTTCGGGCGGGGATTCGGCACCTTCGTGCCGACCTGCACGCCCGGGAACGCGGCCCGCAGCACCCGCACAACCTCAGTCGTCGGAGTCGTCACTGCTGGCCCAGGGCTCGGATCAGCGAATTGTGCTTCGCGTTCCCGCGGATCGCCCGGTGGTCAGCCGTCACCACACCCACGCGGTGGCGGCCCTGGGGGCGGGCCACGCCAGGCTGTGAACCCACCGTGTACTGCCCGCCGTCCATCTGATGGGCAGCGTCAGCGATCCTCTCCCCCGCAGCTTCGATGACGCCGATGATCGCCGGATCATGCTGCCCATATCGGATCGCCTTGAATGCGTCCACATTCCAGTCGATTCGCATCAGCCGTTCACCTTCCTCAGGTTGATGACCCGGCATTCGGGGGCGAGGAGTTCGATCTCCACCACATCCCGATCGTGACCGGCCAGCTTCGGCTCCGACGTCCGCGGTGTCGACCAGCCATGCACCCGCCGATCAACCGCCGCAGCCCACGACTCCACGGGGTTGCCGTAGTCGTCGATCGCGCCATCCGAGAACACCTTGTGCCCGACCTTGAACGGTGTCGGGAACGCGCTCATCGGACCGAACGGCGAGCGGTTGTAGGCTTCCGGCTCCCCAACGACCTCGTACTCCACGCCGTCGAGAACCATGCGGTCCCGCGGCTTCACAGGCCAGTTCATCGGGTCTCGAAACTCATCGCGCGGCCCCGGCACCCGTGGGCGCGCAGGATCCGCTTGTCGTCCTTGGTGAGCCACGGAGACCCCGACGTCGCACCTTCAGTGAAGGTGCCAGATCCTGTGTAGGGCCCGGCCGCCCGCGAGTATTGCTCCGTGTGGGGCAACACCTCGGTCGGCTCCGGGCGGGTCAGGACACGGGCGACCATCCGGGACACCACCAGCGCGACATCCGAAGGGACCGGGTCCGGGGTGCAGCGCATGTAGGCCCGAGCGGATGCCGACGCCTCATCGAGAAGCGCCGGCACCTGCTCAGTCTCGTCACTCGTCAGAGGTCGGCCGAGGCGTGCTTGCACGTCCTCGGCGCTTGCCAGCGCTACCACCGGCGGCCTCTTTCTCGATCAGGTGATCGCCGACGACCGCGCCGTCGGGGATGGTGTCGCCAGCAGCGAGCACCAGGCCCCCGACGTGCACGACGCCTTCAAGATCGGTGCGGATCTTCATCAGGTCAGCACCGTCGCGACCATCGAGGCGACCGGGTTCACCAGGACCGGCAGGGCGATCGCGTTCGAGTGCACCCACAGGCCGATCGGATCCTTGGTCTTGTACGCGCCGACCGCGATGCCAGGCTGATCCGAAGCGCCGATCCCGTACTCGGGCTCCATCGACTCCAGGGTGGTGCCGTAGAATGTGGCACCCAGGATGTTGCTGCCCGAGTTCGGATCGACAGCCTCGGGAAGGATCAGGATCTTCTTCTCCGAGGTGACCCGCACACCCTTGACCTTGCGATCGTAGATGTGAATGGCCGGCAGGCTGTACGCGGTCAGAACCCCGTTCAGTGCTTCGATCGACACGGGAGCGTCCACAGTCGACTGCGATCCGCGGACGAGAGCCTGAATGCCCGAGTCCTTCAGCATGGCTGCGACAACCTTGCGGGGCGCGACGATGGCGCCGGGGGTGGCACCGTCATTCGCATCGGCGTACGCCTCGCTCCAGAGCAGCAAGTCGTCGAGGATCTTCACACCCGAGGCCGCGTCCCACAGGACAGCCGCCGTCTTGGTGTTACCCGCGGGACGACCAAACGACGGCGACTGCACGACGCCGTTCTCGGAGATCGCCAGCGCGCCGGTCTCCAGCGCCTGACCGCGCGCGATTTCGAGGCGATCGGAGATGGCGCGGACGGTGCGGATGGTTGCCGACTCTATCCCGCCGAGCGCGATCGCCGCAGCGTCACCGCCACGAGCCCGGAGCTGATCGTACTCGCCGATCCGCTCCTTCAGGCCCAGCGGCAGAAGCTCGAAGATCTTCCGCTCAGCCTGGCCGCCCGACCCGATCGGAGTCTCGGCGTCGAAACTGCGGTACTGGGCGAGCTGACCGCCACCGTCCTTACCGACAACGGTGCGCACGACAACGTCGTTGACCGACGTGTTCGGCAGCCATCGGGCCAGAGTGCCCTGCTTTGCCTCGATGTCCGCCTGAGCGGCACGAGCGAAGCCCGACAGTTCCGCCGGGGCGATGGTCTCGGTGTACAGAGTTGCCATGTCAGGCCTCCCAGACGAACAGGCCCGAGGTCTTCGCGGTGGCGGCGACCGTGCTCGGGAGCTTGGACAGGATGATTCGGCCGTGCCAGATCGCGGGCGCGGTCACATTGCCGCGAGCGCTGACCACCGACTGATCGGTGAACAGGAACCCGGCGATGGTGGCCTTTGGGCCGCTACCGGATCCGTCAGTCGCGTCGTAGGGGACGGCCAGGCCGGATACAACCGCGAACGGCTCACCGGACTTGATTCGGCCGTCGGTGACCTTGGCCGACCATGCGGCCGGGGCGAAGGTGACGGACTTGGGGGTCTCGGTGCCGTGGCGGCTACCCAGCCAAGACTGGTCGCCTGCACCGAAAGACTCGGTGCTCGGGTTGAGCTGAGTCATGGTGATCACTCCTTCCAGAGCGGTCAGGTGCAGACGACCATCGCCTGCACGGCTTTATGGGGTGGCGTGTGACTGCTGGTAGCGGTCTCGGCCAGCAGCGATAGATCCGCCGCGGCCTTGCGACGGCTGACCCTGCTGCGGATTCGGGGCTGGACCGGACTTGATGAGGGGTGCGATCTCGGCGATCTCCGCCTTGATCTCCTCCTCCGTAGTGCCGGTCAGCTTCGTGATGAGCGGCGCCGGGATCTTCCCGGCGGCCAAGCGGGTGCGAAGAGCCACCGTTTCGGCGAGCTCACGCGCATGCTTCTCTTCCGCGACCTGCTTCTGCAGTTCGGCGAGCTGATTCGCCAGGTCGCCATCTTCGGCCTTGGGGGCAGGATCCGGCGCGTCCTTCTTCGGGGCTGGCTTCATCTCGTCGATCTGCTTCTGCAGGTCGGCGTTCTTCTGCTTCTGGGCCGCGAGCGCGGTCACCAGAGGATGATCGTCCGGGTACTTCTCGGGCTCGGAAGCCTTCGGAGTGGAATCGGACTTCGGTTCCACCGGATCGGCGGAGGGGGTGAGCTGATCGCCCATGTTGTGATCACTCCAATCGAGTGAATCGGTCCCGGCCCGATCGGCCGGGGTGGTCTAGAGGTTCGCCGCGAGCTCCCATGCGCTGATGGAGTGTCTTGGTCACAAGTTCCTCTCGATCCACCGCTTTGCACGGGCGGCGTCGGCGGCCTTTGTCTCGTCAGATCGACGTCGCGCGGACGGCACGAACTCGTCCTTGACTGCGGTCGTCTGCGACGGCGACCAGCTCGGAGCGGCACCGCATTTGCAGTGGTCGTGGCTGGCGAAGTCGACCGTCGACTTGCTGTAGACGGCACCGCGGCTGATGAGCATGGCGCAGAATCCGCACTCACCGGAACCGATCCGCATCCAGCCGCTAGCTCTCGGGTCTTGCACCGATGAGGTCGTGATGACGTTGCGCGAGTAGTTCGTGATCCGTTTCTGGATCCCGCCCGCGATCAGCGATCGGAACGCGTTCTCGGTCGTCGCCTCGGCTGCGGCCCATCTCACGAGCGCTGACGTTCCAGGCTCGCGCGGCTCCGGCACGACCGCGGTGAAGCCGGCCCGCACGCCGGTGTCGGCGCGGAGTTCGTCGTACCAGTCCGCCGACAGTGCCGCCGCAGCCTCGCCGTACGTCTGCACGAGTTCGGCCAGGATTTCCGCGAGCGCCGCAGGGTCACCGCCGACTGACCGCCAGATCGCTTGTAGGTCACGCTGAGCGTCGAGGTTCAGATCGCGGATGATCCGCCGAAACTGCTCGTACGGAGTCACTGGTCAAAGTCGTCTTGCGCAGGCGCAGACCTGGCCAGCAGCGTCGCCAACGCGCCCGTCCCGACCTCACGACGCCGGTCAGACTCCAGCCGCTGCTGGTCCTGCGGCGACAGGCCAATCCGGTCGTAGGTGACACTCGACGTCGGCGGCAGCACTCCGGCAGCGATCAGCTTCTGCGCCTCGTCCGCAGCAGCAGCCCGCGTCGGCGTGGCCGCGTCACGCCACGACACCGACACATCACGGAAAGCGACAGGATCAAAGTCGCCGCGGACCATCAGCGCGAGCCGCGCAACTTCCAGCCACGCCATGCCGAACGACCGTTGCCGACGCTCGGCCCGCTTGACCAGCCGGTACTCCTGCTGACGGATCGAATCTGCCGACGACGGATTGTCAGTCACGAAACCCAGATACGGCGCCGGGATACCCGACTCGGCAGCCAGAAGCTGCGAGTAGGAACGGATCTGCTCAATGAACGGCGTCGGCGGCGCAGGCCGGAACTCGTGCAGCTTCGGCTCAACCGGATTACCCGCATCATCGATCTGCGGCGGAATGACGTTCATGTTCCCGGCCGTCGCACGCCAACCGGCGCGGCGATTCGACTCCGGGGAGGCATCCTCATCCATGCCGAAGACCTCGGGGTCGGTGTTTAGCGCGGTCCACTTCGGAGAGATGTAGAACTCGCGGTTGATCTCCATGCCCGAGAGTGTGCGGACCGCTGCGCGCGTGTAGTACATGACAGCGCGCGTGATCTCCGACCGGCCCGTCGTGTCCGATGCCCGATCACGATTGAGCATGCGCGCCACAGGCACCCGACCCAGGCCATGCTGGTCACGGTCCGCCACCACAAGGCGACCACCGACACCCTTCTCGAACCGGATCGTCTCATCAGGGAGATACAAGGTCTCCATGATCACCGTGCCGTACTCATCGCGAGTCTGCGACAGCGCCGACCTCGCCCTGCGCAGCCGAAAGTCCCACTCGACAGTGCATGACTCTGTGGACTCGATCGACACCAGCACGCTCGGTTCGCCGGCGGACTCATCGCCTCGTCCAACTGCCACGAATCCACAGCCGTAAATCAGCGTGTCCAGGTGCCCGGCGCCTGACTCAACGTCCAGGTGGTTGTCCTGGAACACCGCGGCCAGATCCACACCCTCAGGAGAGTTCCAGCCCCGGAAGTCCAATCGCTCTTCCAGCACGTCCACGACCGTCCCCGGCCAACCCATGACCGCGTTGATCAGGTCCGGCAGATCCTTCGGTGCCGCGATCCCCAGATCCTCGGGTGGAGTCTTCGCCTCGTACGCCTGCGACTTCTTGAGGTTCTTCGCAGCCACAGCCGCGAGCTTGCCGCGCAGCAGTGTTGCCGCGGCCTCCTCGCTCTTCGACAACGTAAGCGTCGGCAGTGCAATCGCTGGGATTGTCATCCGATCACCGCCTTTCGGACTCGCCGCTGCTTCGTCGTTGTCAACCCGGCCGCCAGAGCGTCCAGGCGCGCCTTCCATGCCATGACCGCCGCATACGCGGCGTCGATCTTGTCCGGAGAATCCGGGTACGACTTGAAAATCAGATAGCCCGTGCGCGTCGGCCGACGTCGGGCGTTCAGGACGTGGCGACCCAAGACCGGAGCGCCGTCATGCTTGACCTCGCCGTTCACCACCGCGCTATGGAACGCGTCCACCGCATGTCCGACCTGGGCCGTCTTGCCGCGAGGCCACACCGCGATCGGCTCACCCTGCGTCGCATGCACCTTCAGGCGGCGACCGTATTGCGCCTCCCACTTCGCCACGTGCTCGGTCCAGCCGGACGGATCCGCGTAGAAACCGACCACCCGCCACCGCTCGAAAGCCGCACGCACAGCGGCGTCGACCTCGATCGGGTTCGGAGACCAGTTCTTCCCGGCCGGCCCATCGGGCTGCTCCCACACCCGCACCTCGAACAGCAAGCCATCGGAGACGCGGCACCCGATGAGCGCCGTCGCGTCCGCCTTGCCCTTCGCGCGGCCCCGCGAACCGTCGAAGCCAAGCACTATCGACTCACCATCAGCGACCACCGACTCCACATCGAGGCACGCCGCCCACTCAGGCTGCGAGATCCAAGAGTCCGACGCATGTGTGATCTGGTTCAAGAAGTCCGACCGCGACTGCTGAACATCCTGCGCCGGATCCCAGATCGTCGCGACCAGTCGCTCCAGATCGACATGCCCAGGCGGGCAAGGCCCATCGTGGATGACACACCCGCCCGCATGGCCCGACGAGTCACCGTAGGCCACCCGCAGACCAGCGATCAGCGACTCCCGATCGGACATATCCGTATCCGGTGGAGCTTCGCGGTGGTCGTACAGCAGACCGTCATCCTTCGCGCGGCCCTCACGGATCGACGACCAGTACGCCGCCGACTGCTCCGCGACCGAGTTCTCGCCAGGGATGTAGGCGTTCGGCGACTCCAACGTCGTCCCGCCGACCTTCGCAGCATTGGCCCGCATCGTGTTCGCCAGCCGGACACCGCCATTCGACGGGATCCACTCCTCCGACTGATCCAAGACCGCGAAAACCGCGCGAGCACCCTTCACCGTCCGCGCCGACGACGTAATCGCCGACATGCGCCCCCGGTTCGGCAAGTTGATGAACGTGTCCATCACGTCGAGCTCGGCGACATGACCGTGAATCGGAGCCTCCGCGCGCATCATCTCCAACACCGGAGCCCAGGTGTTCCGCACCTGCTCCTCCGACACCGCGGCAAGCTGCACCACCGGCGTCCGCACATCAGCCCACGGCCTCCCGACCGGCTGCCCGTCAGCGTCCCAACCATCGAACACGACAGGCCCGCACGCCTCCACACACGCCAGCGCCGCCAGCAATGGACTCTTGCCTGGAGTCAACCCCACCCTCTGGGACGACCAAGAACGCCGCGACTATACTTGCGGCGCCCGGTCGCCGGATCCAGCGCATACCAGCGAAGAATGAAATCTTCTTGCTCTCGGTACGGCGTGAACGGCTCATACTCGGCGCGATCCGGTGCCGCCAGCATGCTCGTAATCCAGTCCAACACTTCGTATCCGAGCGTCGGGATCTCTCCGGGCACTGACGGCTTCCAGGGGATGGGGCTCACCCCCTTTCACGCTGCTAGTGGGACTCGCTTTCCTAGTCGCCACTCCATGATGGTTCGGTGCCTCTTAGATGAGTTGCACCCGGCACACGCTGGCACCAGGTTCCCAATCGAGTGGGTCCCACCCCGGGATATAGGCAGGATATGGTCCATCGTCGCGCCAGGGTTTCCGCAGTAGAAACACAGCCCGCCGTGGCGGCGCACTTCGCGGGACCACGATTTGCCGCTGACCTCAAACACGCCGGCGTCCACTAGGAGCGACTTTCGCTTCCGCTTGGCGGCCTGGCCTACTTCCGGATTCAGCCGGGCGTAATCGACGGCGTATCGGATACGCCTCTCGCGTTCCTTGATGTAGCGCGATCGGTCATCTCTGACCCGGCGCTGCTCAGTTGCCGCGTTCTTGCACTTCCGACCACAGTAGATGGCCGTTGCCATCTTGCCGGTCATTCGGCCGGAGCATTGAGCGCATTCGGCGGCGGGACTGCGTAAGACGCCGGGGTGTCGGTTTGACCAGTGGCGGCAAGCATTCGAGCAGTACTTCACTTGGCCATGCCGGTCGGTCAGATCCAGCCCACACCCAGGACACGACCTGGGTGGTCTCTTGTACCGTTTCTTGTTCGATGAGGTCCACTTGCACCGCTCCGAGCAGTACTTCCCCACGCTCGGCTCGCCGCAGATAGAACAGGTAGGCTCAGACACGTCGACTCCTAGCTAGTCGGCCACGCCCCGGGGGTGTTACAGCACCCGCCGGGGTCTTACTTGCCATTCTAGCCGGTCAGACCGCCTTCAGCGGACCCCGACGCTCACGAGCCGACGACTTCGTACGCGTCCGCTTCTCGTCGGCCTCATCAGCCTGCGCGTACGTGATCCGCAGGCGCGCGCGATCCTCCGACGTCGCACCCATCTTCGCCACCCGCAGACGCAGCTCCGGCAGCAGCTTCAAGTCACCCTCACCCCACACCTTCGCGTGCAAGAGCGCAGTATCGAGCAAGAAGTCCCAGTCAGTCGCCGTGAAGTCCCGAGCCATCGGCTCAGCACCCCACGTCGCCCACCAGCGACGCGTCGCCTCCGGCCACACGAACGTCTGCGAGATCAGGTCGCCATTCTTCTCGCTGACCTGCACATCGAAGTCCGGGAGCTCCGGCTGCGACACCGGGTCCGCCGAGTAGACGCGCATGCCGTGCGGGTCAGCGTTCGTCCGCGCCCTCTTGGCGGGATCCTTCGGAGCAGGACCACGACCAGCCATTCGAGATCACCTCCAGGCGAATCGAGTTATCGGAAACCGCCAGACCCGTAGCGACCCTCAGCGCGTATGACAAACGGGGCCGGCCGAGGGGTGGGGGGAGGGGCATATAGGGTGCCCTCTGCTGGCCGAGTGGGGGGTGGTCGGGGCGGCGCGAGGGCGGCGGGGGTCATGCGATGAGGAGTAGTTGCTCTCCCCCTCCGCGTTCACCCTTGCGGGAGTTGCAGATGAAGTGTGCTGTGCGGCAGTTGATGGGCTCGTGGGTTCCGCCTGCCGCGAGCGGGATCACGTGGTCGATGGTGGGGGCCTTGTGGTGGGGCGGCACCTTGGTGGGGTCGGTCTTCTTGCCGCAGAGGTGGCAGCGGTAGCCGTCCGCCTCGAACACCTTCTTGCGGTGTACGTCCGATCGGTAGGCGTTGCGCTTGCGGGCTCGGCGCCGTTGCTTGTGGATGGCGCGTGACTCGCGCAGTCGGATGGCGTGACACTCGGGCGAGCAGGTGACGTCGATGTTCCAGGTCGTGTAGTGCGTGCCGCACACTCGGCACGGGCCGCTGCGCCACGTCACTCGACTGCGCGTGTGCTTCGGCTTCCATGTTCGGCGCGGCTTGACGTAGACAACGACGGCTGTGCCGTAGCGTTCACGCCTCCGCTTGGCGGCCCGGTCTGCTGCGGTGGCTGCGCTGGCGGCTGAGGCGAGAGGCTGGGTCATCGCTTGCTTGCATGCCACGCTGCAGCAGGGCGTGCCTCGTGGCTTGCGGTACCTGGTGTACTCGACGCCGCACATCGAGCAGGTCGCTGTGTGCTTCTTGCCATGCTCTCGCTGCCATTGGTAGTGGCAGCTTCCGCAGCGCTTGACTCTCGCGTGCGGCGCGGGTGCGTTGCACCCAGCCTCGATACAGATAGGCTTGTCCATGTCGGACCTCTCATTCAGGTTCGTCCACACCCCGGGATCGTTGGCGCGATCGCCGGGGCCTTGCTTGTGTTCAGTTGTGTCGCTGTCCCGATCGGTTCATCGGCTGAGGCCGGGGTGGCGTTCGGTTGGTCGGCGTCCGCGGGCTGAGTGACGTTGCTGGCCCCTGGCTGCCTCGCTGCGGGTCTTGCGGTCGTGGCAGGGGGTGCAGAGCCATTGGGCGTTGTCGATGGTGTCTGTGCCGCCTTCTGCTGCGGGGGTGATGTGGTCGAGCCAGAGTTTGGTGTCGGATTGGTGGCAGTGGGCGCAGTGGTCTGGTAGTTCACGTTCGGCTTGGCGGCGTACGGATGCCGGGAATCCTCCGTGGTAGCGGCCGTGGCGGTTCCAGTTGCTCATGGCGTGAATGGTGTGCCGTCTGCGGTGTGGATGGCGAAGTGGCGGCCGTCTGCGGTCTGGTGTGTGGTGTGTCCGTTGTCCGCGTCGAGAA
>JAPUEM010000173.1:0-10059 GCA_027492575.1 Propionicimonas sp. | reverse complement strand
AAGTGGCGGCCGTCTGCGGTCTGGTGTGTGGTGTGTCCGTTGTCCGCGTCGAGAATGCAGTCGAGGTAGTAGTCGTCGACGGGGAGGCAGTGGTCGCAGGTGGTGTCGGCCATTGGGTCATTGCCTTCGGGGTCGGAGGTGGAAGTGGTGGCCGGCATGCATGACGCTAGTCGTCCTCGGGGATGTCGAGGACGAGGTCGGCGATGGCGTCGGCTTTGGCGAACTCCAGCATTCCCAGGATCTCGATCAAGGTGAGGCCGTCGCCGTAGTCGAGGTTGATGGTGTCGGCGGCCTCGGCTTGGATGGCGGTCGGGTCGTAGCTTCGGGTGATGGTGATCTGTGCGGTGACGATGTCGTTGTCGCTCATGGTCACCGCCTCCGTATGTGCTTGCTGATCAGGAAGTGTCGGTCGAGCATGTCGATGTGATCGCCGTGGTGCCCCGCCGGCAGTACGCAGTGGGCGGCGAGTCCGTAGGCGTGGCAGGCGTACGGGCGTTCGCATGGCTGGGTGTCGATGTGCTCGCTGCTCATGGCCGCTGCTCGTCGAAGCGGATGGTGACGTGGATGGTCATGCGGGAGGCGAGGTCTTGGGCGACGGCGTGTGCGAGTGGCCGGGTGATGTCGGTGATCTGCTGGCCGATCCAGTCGGTGAGTGATCGGATCATCGTGCGAGTCCGGCGAGGCGGAAGGGGTCGAGGCCGGGCGGGAGGGTGCGTGCCAGGTGTGCGGCGGTGACACCGATCGTGGTGAGGACTGCGGCGTTGATGGCGGGGTGGGTGGCTCGGGTGTCGTCGAGGGCTTCGCTCATGGTGGGTCGGCCTGACCGGAGTGCGGTGAGGTCGACGGCGATGATGAATCCGATGAGGACGCACCAGGCTTGCTTGCCGGTCATCGGGGCCTCCTCGCGGGAAGAAAGGCCGCCAAGTACGAGACCGGGCGGTGGGCGAGCTTCCGGCAGGATTCGAACCTGCGGCCAGCTGGTTACTAGGCAGCTGCTCTGTCCGGGCTGAGCTACGGAAGCGATGTGTCCCGGTGGCGTCGTGCCCTTTGGAGGGCGGGCGCTGGCTGGCGGCAGGTGGCGACACCGGGACGATCCCGGCTTGTGGCCGGGACGGATGGTGGGCTCATATCGTTTAAAACTTATGAGCCCGGGGGCGCAGCAGTCGACTCGCGCGGACATGTGCGGTCGTGGTCGGCGCTTAGCTCGAGAGTGGTGAGAGAGCAGGAACGCCCCAACCCTGAGAATGCGAATGTCCGGTGGGCGCTTTTGGGCACACCTATCCGGACGTCCCCCACTTTGCCAGTGACGGGGGGGTCATGCAAGCACCCGCTCGGCGTGTCGCCTAGGTGTGCTGTCTCATGAGGGCAAGTTCAGGTTCATCGGATTGGCGCGGGAGACCGCCGCCTTTAGGCGTGCGGAGCAGTCAACCCGCGTCCACCACGCCTTCCGGGTCCGGGAGTTGCAGCACCTTCGCCAGCAGCCGATACGACTCCGGCGGCCACAGGGTGCGGCAATGCTGGCAGCGGCACCCCTCATCACTGATCGCCAGCGCAGGCTGACGCACAACATCGCCGCCACTGTCCGGCCGGTACACCGTCCTGGTCCCGCACTCCGGGCACGGCATAGCCAGGGACAGTCGGGGCGGCGGGTCGATGATCTGCCGGGCCTCCACGGTCCACGCCTCGATGCGGGTGGCGCACTCGACGATGTCGGGGGCGTCCTCGGGGCGGTACTGGCGGTCGGCGAGCCAGTGGAGTCGGTCGGCGGTGGTGCCCGGGTCTGTGCACCAGATCGCGGTCTGCCTGTCGATGGTGGTGAGGAGGTCGAGGGCGTCGACCTGGACGGGGATCATGGAGCCCGGTTTGCTTTTGGACTGCCCGGTCTTCGCGGATGTGAAGGTGCGGAGCTGGTCGAGGAGCGATTCGCCGTATGCGACGCTGCAGCTGGCGGCGACGATGGCCTGCTCGTGGCGGATGAGTTGCCCTGTCATCTTGTGTTGGTGGCGGCGGGCGATCTGTTCGGTTTCGGCGGTCACTTGGGCGAGGGTCCAGGGTGTGCCCGCTTTGGCGGCGGCCTGGATTTTGCTGCGCATGGCGGTGAGTGCGTCGTCGTGGGCGCGGTCGATGGTGTCGCAGGCTTGCCGGTGTTGGCGGTCGAGTGCGTCTCGGTCGAGGGTGTCTCGGTCGAGGTGGGTGGATGTGCGGCCGGCGAGGGCGTGGACTGCGTCGCCGAGTCTCTTCCGCGCTCCGGAAAGGTCGTAGTGCTCGGTCACTGGTCTGTCTCCTGGATGGTGGCGGCGAGTAGCCGGTAGATGGCTGCGAGGTCGGTGCGCTGGTCGGGCGTGAGGTGGTCGATGGTGACGACGGCGAGAACCCGCCCGGTGCGGTCGCGGCCGATGAGGGCGCCGTCGGGGCCGGTCGAGACGGAGACGCCGATGGTCATGCGATGGCCTCCAGTCGGTACCGGATGGTGGTGACGTCGCCCCATGCCGCACCCCACAGGTCGACAGGCTCGGCGTGCGGTACGGCGACGCCGATGAGGTAGCTCGCGACCACCGCTATACATGTGACGGTGCGGGCGAATGTCTCGGGGTCGCGGAGCATGGCGAGGGTGATGGTGTCGGGAACGCTACGGCCCGTACGGTGACGGGCCTGGCGGATCGTGGTGTCGGTGTTCATCGCCCGCTCCCCTCGCCGGCTAGTTCCAGGTGCCGCCAGATCCGCAGGGCCGCGTCGGCGTCACCGGCAGCCCGGTGTGCTTCCTCGATCGGTGCGAGACCGAGTGCTTCGAGGCAGTCGGACAGGCCGCCCGGGTCGACGCCGATGAAGCCCGCGGTCATGGATTCGACGCAGCGGAGTCGGTGGTGCCACAGGTCACGGCCGATCAGTTTCCGCAGGAAGGCGGCGTCGAACCATGGGCAGGCGCCGACGAGCGTGGGTTTCTTGCCGTCCGGCCCAGGCTCGAACAGGTCCTCGATGAGTGCTCGGGCGGCGGGGACGGGCATGAGGGGGCCGCTGTCGCAGGCGTCATCATGCTGTTGCCGGTAGGTGCCGGGGAGGGTGGCGGCGAGGGTGCGGTCGTGCTCGATGCGGATGTGGAGTCCGTAGTCGAATCGGTCGGGTTCGACGCGGATCCCGGAGAACTCCCAGATGTGGTCGATGTTGGGGTTGAGTCCGGTGGTTTCGGTGTCGCAGATGACGATGGTCACTTGGCTTCCTCCTGGCAATGAGATCCGCAGCCGGTTTTATCCCGGGCGGCTGATTGGCTTTCTGAGATCGTTTTCTGGCATACCCAGCACCAGGCGCCAGGAGTGGCCGGTTCCGGCGCCTCCGTGGACGCCAGGCGGGCATCCGGGTCTCCCCAGCCAGCGTCACACAGCAGGCGCAGCATGGAGTTGAGGTCCATCACCGCCAAATGGATCGGCGGCCGTCCCCCGACGCCCCGGCGCTTCACCACCAGCACCCCGTGGTCGGCGCCAGCAGTGAGACGCTGCTGCTCGGTCTGGGCCAGCCACTCCCGCCACTGCGGGGACGCGACATCCTTCGTCTGAACGATCACGCCGGGCGCCAGGTGGATGTCGCCCTCGTCCTCGCGCCGCCCGGGCCGGGTGCGTTCGGCGTGAGGGAATCCCGCAGCCCGGGCGATCGCCAGAACATCACGCTCATAGCGGTCACCCTTCGCCTTCTGTGGGTTAGCCACGCTTCGCCCCCATCCGCTCGGTGAACCGCCGTATCGCCCGTCGACGCGCCTCCGCAGTCGCCGGAGACGCCCCAGACAGCTGCAGCGCCTCATCGACGGTCTGATCGAAAGCGCGCAGCGGAGTGGCCCGCATGTGCGCCGTGATGTGCCCGGGCATGATCCGGTCCGGGCTGGACGCGTAATGGTGGTGAATCGCGTCGAGAGCCCGATCAAACGTCCATCCGCCGCGGCGGGCAGCCTCCGACCAAGCCAGCACGGACGCCGGATCTGGTTTGCGGTTGTCGTACGCGGACGCCGCCTTCAGCAGGTCGATGATCTGGTTCTGTTCCACGGGTCACGCTCCGATCTGTCGGTCGGTTGAGGTTTTGAGGTCGTCCCATCCCGATCGCGTCGGATCCCGGTGGGCATTTGCGGAGGGTTTCGCGCGGCGGATCCAGTTCCGCCATGTCGCCGCCCAGTCGAGCTTCGTGCCTTTGGTGCCCGGCTGGGCGATCCAGTAGTCGACGAACACGCGGTGCTCGGCTTCCATGTCGACGTCGGGTCTTTCGGCGCGCATGGCGGCGATCAGGTCCGGGTCGGGTATCCATGACGGGTCCAGTCGTGTGCCCTTGGTGGCGCGCTTCGGCGCGCTGTGCACTTCGCTGGGGGGCGCCGATGAATCCGAAGTCGCGTAACTCTCACTTACTACGTCAGTAGTAAGTGGGTCGGGTCGGGTCGGGTCGGGATAACGCGGACATTTTGCGGACTCCGCATGGTGTCCCACCGTCTGTCCCGCTGGGACACTCGCGGGACGCTTGCGTTTCCGCCACTCCCGTTTCCGGTCCGCTTCACGCTTCCGCCGCTCATCCATATCGGCCCGCGTAGGCTGATACTCAGCCCATTTGCTGAACTGGTACCCGTCCGACACCTTCTCCCACAGCCCGGATTTCACGAGCGCCGACGCCGCCTTTTCGGTACCACCGAGCTCGGCCACCATGAAGCCGGGCACATGCCCATCCAATTCTTCGGCGGCTGACCAAGCGCCGGCCAACGTCCAAAGACCGATCGATGACAGCCTGATGGTCCTCGGAATTGACATAACCTTGCGCGATACGGGGAGCCCGTCGTCGACCTTGAACCAGCTCACTTTCTGGTCTCCTCACGGCGGATGGTGCACATGGCGTGCGCACCGGCGGACAGGTCATCAGGCATGGACATGACATGCCCACACACCCGGCACAGCGGGGCTTGTGGAAGATGTGAGTCGGTCATGCCACCCTCCGATCAGCGGCCGTCCACATGCCCGGCGGCATCGGCAGGCCAAGGCGCTGATAGTCGCGGATCAGGGTGCGGACGCACACACCGCACCGCGCGGCGGCCTTCCCGATCGGAACCCCGGCGCCCCGCAGCATCTCGAAGTCCTCGATCCGGTCGCGCACATCGTCGTCGGTGAGGCGGTACGGTCTGGTGTCAGCGGGACTCGTCTCGCCCGTCCTATGCCACCGCAGATAGTGCAAAGCGCACCAGCCGCGGGCCTTGTGTGGCCGGTCGCAGCCGTCGATCGTGCACCGGCGGCTCCTCATGCTGCACCTCCGTCGAAAAGCGATGGCTGCGACCGGTGGCATGCTGGCGACATCCAGAGTCTTTCGCGGCGTCCGGCCTTGGGGTCCTTGGCGTACCCCGCCCCTCCGCCGGACTTGCCATCGGTCTTGGTCCAGCCCTGGTCCAGGAGCTGGTCGTGATCGGCGTCGAATCCACACAGCACGATCCGCAGGGACTCGTCTGCGGTGAGGCACCATGTGCGCACGTCATCGCTGATCGTGTGGTCGGTGTCGGCGGCGTACAGGTCTGCTCCGACCGCATATGGCGGGTCGAGCAGGATGCCGGTGATGTTCGGCCCCGCCGTCGCGCGGGTGACCGATGGTGTGAGGACGCGCCGCCAGTCCCCGCACGTGATCCGCACCTTCTGGAGGCGGTCGGCGAGGGCACGCATGTACGCCTCCAGTCGACCGTCTCCCTTCCCGGCGTCGCCGAGGTGCGGGAGTTTGCGGGTATCGGTCAGGTGCCCGTCGATGACTCGCCATGGACCCGGCTCCCACGGATCACCGATCCCGCATGCCGCCACATACAGCCACCACCCGACCGCCTTTGGGTCATGCGCCTCGGGGTCACCCTCCAGCCATGACACCAGCTCCGGCGTGCGGCGCTCCTGGAGCCATGCGATCCGGGCGTGATAATCGATCTCGGTGACAGGGCCGGCCGCATGGGCGGCAACCGACGCCGGGCTGTGCTGGATCGCGCGCCAGGCGTTGACGAGCCATCCGTCTGCATCGTTCAGGGTCTCGACGCGACGCCCCTTGGCTGCTGGCCGTGCGAGCAGCGCGGCGGCGGACCCACAGAAGGGCTCGACATAGCCGCCGACGTCGCCAAGCGCGTCCCAGATGATGGGGGCGGCGCGGCGCTTCCCGCCGAAATGCGGAAATGGAGCAACGAGTGCCTGACTCACGGGTATCTCCTGATGGTGTGGTGGCCGCAGTGTGAGGTGATGACCCAGTCGCGGAGCAGCCAGAGCGGGTGCCGGGCGCGGGCGATCGCCGCGGCGGCGGTGATGTGGTCTTCGGGGTCGAGGTGATGGCCGAGGTCCCGCAGGACGACGGGGCCGACGTCGGGGGCGGTCACGGGAGAATCACCAGCAGGATCAGGCACCACACGGCGAGTGCGGCGAGGGCGGCGCCGATGGCGAGGGCAAGCCAGTCGCGGCGCGGCGGCGGATCGAACGGGTTGGTCATGGGGGTGTCCTGTCGGGGGTGGGCGCTACCGTGCGCGCATGGGTGATCGGTCATGGTCGTGGTACCGGACGGGAATGGTGAAGTTGCCGCGCGGAGGCTGGGTGTCGACGATCCCGCTGGTCTGCCCGGCGTGCGGCCTCGACTGGTCCGATCTCGGCACACGGACGATCCGCGGGCAGGTGTACCGCGGGTGGGGTGCGCCACCAGTGATGGGCGCACACGCGACCGTGTACTACGAGTGCGAGGCGTGCCGGCACCACGTGTACTGCCGAGACTGACCGCGCTCATGCCGTGGCCTCCCGTCGGGCGGTCTTGGCGACCGAGCGGGCGAGCTGCGCGATCTGCATGGCCGGCATGGGCTCGGGGTCGCAGCGCGGCGAGCGCCGCCGGATCCGCATTCGGCCGTCCTCGTCGGGCACGATGAGGCCCCACCCGTCTGGCAGGTCGTCGCGGACGATCGAGGCGTCAGGGACGACCAGGTACCAGCGGTGACACCAGCGGCGCCATTCAGCTTTGTGCGGGTCACGCAGCTCGGCGAGCCAGTCCGCGCGGGACACCTTGACCTCGAAGCCGAGGATCTCGCCGCCGTAGGTGTCGCAGACGATGTAGTCGGCGATCCGGCGGGCCTGCCCGCAGCTGTCGATGATCGGGGCGTGCGCGGCACGCGCGTACCGGTCGGCGTCGGTTCCTTCGCGGATCCGCGTGTACCGGTCGCGGAGCAGGGCGAGCATGTCGGCCTCAGTGACCCGGGGCGGCGTGGGCTCGACGTCGGGGAAAAGGTGCTCGAAGTGGGCGAGGGTCACTGCGCACCGCCGAAAAGGTCCTGCTGCACGGGCTTGCGGAGCCTCGACACGATCAGCGGCAGATACCCTGCTTCCCGCTCGATCGCGATACAGCACCGGTTCTCGATCACGCACGCCTCCGCCGTCGTGCCGCTCCCGGCGAACGGGTCCAAGACGACCGCGCCCGGCGGGGCGACGAGGCGGACAAGCCACCGCATGAGGTCGATCGGCTTCACCGTCGGGTGCTGCACACCATCGACAGCCGGCCGCTCACCACTCGACGCCTTGGCCTGGTACCTGAACGTCGGAAAGAACCTCCCCGCCCCGCCGGTGTCATTGTGCCCACCTCGTGGGCGGTCTGGGCTTGGCACACCGTCATTTCCTGCCGAAAAGTGTGTCCCAGACGCGCCACCAGCCCGACTGACACTCACCCCGCTTTGCCGATCGAGTTCAGCGGCCGTGGTGTCGTCGAGCACGACGTTCGTCGGCCAGCGGCCCGCCTCGTTCTGGTTCTGACCCCCGTGCCTGAGCGGCGCAGATCCCGAGCCTGTGAGGACATCACTGGTCGGTGTGCGGCACGCGTCGATGTTGAGCGCCCCGGTACCGTGCGCGAGGACCGTCTGCGCGACCGTCCCGGCGAGCGGCTTCCGTCCGACGACGATCGGCTCGAAAGCCGGTTTGAGCGCCGTGCCCCAGCCAGCCCACGCCTTGGCGGCGTTGGTGCTCGCGGCCCCGTACTCGCGCCCAGAATGCCCGAGACCGATGACCGTGCCATCGCCCCGCCGATCATCGGTCGCGCCAATGATCGTCCGCTCGTCCGCCGAGTAGCCGAGTAGGTTGGCGAGCGCATCGCGGTACTCGGGTCCTGGGGTGATGAACTCGACCGGGGAGCCCTTTGCGCGGGCGCGACCGTCTTCCCAATTGCAAACCGAGGCCGTCGAGCAGCCGACGCGCTCGGCCACCTGCTCGCGCGTCAGACCGGCGCGCTCGCGTGCGGCCTTCAGCGTGCGCGCCTGGATCTCAGGGGCGGCACCGCCGGCCTTGTCGATGGCCTTCGAGACGTCCATCGACTTCGGGAACCCCGACCCGTACAGCCACGCGATGCTGTCGCGGATCTCGAATCCGGCGTCCTCGACCGCAGAGGCGAGACGATGCCAGGTCCGCGACCCGCCGAACGTGAGCAAATGCCCGCCCGGCTTCAGGACCCGCAGGCACTCGCTAGCCCAGTCGAGGCACCATTCGCCGAACGCCGCCGACGCGGTACCGCCGCGGCCGTAACGCACGCGCGAACGGCTGAAAGCATTTCCGCCATTGCCGTCTTGGAATCCGCCAGCCGTTGCGGGGTCGGCAACCACATCCCCTGATTCAGAGGACTTCCACGGGGCGTCCCAGTCCTTCCCCATGAACTCCAGCCCGTACGGCGGGTCGGTGACCACGGCGTCGACTGAGCAATCCGCCATCCCGCGCAGCACGTCCAGGCAGTCACCGTGGTGCAGCGTCACTAGGTCATCGGCGTAGTACGGCTTCACCGCGCACCGTCCTCGTCGGGGCGGTAAACGCAGCGACCAGGAAGCGACGGCTCGAACGGATCGTTTCCGGCAGACCACCAGACTCCGCGATCCTTCGTCTCCGGTACATCCGGGTGGAGGTCGGATACATACACCGATCCCTCGGGCAGTGCGTCGAGTTCTTCCACCGTCCGCACGGTTCGGGCTTCACGGAGAGCGGCAGCCACATGATCGGCATGGGCTTCGGTGGACTTCTTAACGTCCCCGTCGAGGTATTCCTCTTCGAGTTCGTCGGGAACGTGCCAGCCGCAGGCGCAGACGTGCATGTGCGGCCCGTACTCGTCGTAGTACAGCGCGTGCGCGGCGATCACGTCCCGCTCACTCACCGCGCTCACCCGCCTCAGCGTGGCGGGCAGCAGCCAGGAACGCGGCGGCGTTGGCACGGGACTGGCCCCGCGTCCACTCCCCGTCGGAGTCCCAGATCCGGCCGTCGTCGTCCACGAAAATCACCATCGCGCTGCCCCTGCCGTGGAACATGACGCCGTCACCGTCCGGCGACTCCTGCGGCTCCGGCAGCTTCACGACGGCGTAGCCGAGGTGGTCGAGGCCGTCGAGGGCGGCGTCGACAGCATGGTCCGCGTGGTAGCGGTCGAAACCTACCGCGCACCTGCCGAGCGCATCACGCACGGCCTCAGACAGCGCCGCGTAATCACGGCTGCTGATCACGTCCCGCGCGCTCACGACTGCTCACTTCCCTCACGTCGCTTGGCAGCTATCCGTGCCCGGTACTCCGCATGTCGAATCCGCCCACATGCGCGGCAAACCCGCTTTCCTGACGTGACGTAAGTGTTTTCTGCGGTGAATTCGTGTCCGCGTTTGCATGCCACCTTGCGCGAGTTCTCTGCCGCTATCGAAAGCGACCGCATTGTGTTCACCCGTGGGGTCACCGGCTCCAAGTGTTCGACATTGCAGCACGCCCTATTTCGACAGAGGTGATCAAGTTGCATCCCTCTAGGGATGGGGCCAACTATGCCCTCGTACGCAAGCCTGTGTGCCATTCCGATCCACCTGTTGACCGAGTGCACCTCGCCGTAACCATCGCGGTTCAACCTTGGAAAGACCAGGCAGCCATCGTCTTCTTTGCAGCGCGCAATCACGGCGTCAGCTTTGGCCTGAGCCGAGGCCTCCCAGAGCGGAACAGCCCTACTCACCGCACTCACCGCCGTCCAGGGCGCGGATCGTCGGGCACGGGTGCGCCTCACTCAGGCATTCGGCGCATATCACCACATCGCATGTCCCGC
>JAPUEM010000172.1 GCA_027492575.1 Propionicimonas sp. | reverse complement strand
CCCAGCGCACCGACTCGCTCATCTTCGACACGTCGGAGGTGATCCGGGTCAGCAGATCGCCGGAGGAAGCCGCCTCCACCTTGCCCAGCGGCAGCCGCAGGACGGTGCCCACCACGGCTTCCCGGGCGGACGCCAGCAGGTCGTAGCCCAGCACCGCGGACGCCCGCCGCGCCGCGAAGGTGAGCAGCGACTGCAGCAGCACCACCCCGACCACCGCCAGGATGATCGAGTCGACCAGCGCTGTGACCGCCGACCCGTCCGACACCAGGTCGACCAGGTTGCCGAGCATCCGCGGCACCAACAGCCCCGCGATCGCGGCGGCGGCGTTGAAGGCGATCACGCCGGCCAGCCGGCCCTTGCGGGTGGCGAGCAGCTCGCGGACGAACCGGAAGGCGGACGCGTTGCCGGCCACCGGAAGCCCCTGCTCGGGCTGCCGGGATTGGGCGTAGTAGGTCTCGGCGCGCTCCTGGCGCAGCCGGTGCCGCAGCCGCCAGGCCTGGAACCGGGCGCGCGGCGGCAGGGTCCGGTCGATTCCGAGTTCGGACGGCACCCGCGGGGGCGGTGGATCGCTCCGCCAGGTGTCGGCGGAGGTGGCGAGCAGGTCGGTCACGGCCGCACCGCCCGAGGGGTGCGTGCAGTTACTGCCACATAGTGCGTCTGCGCGACAGATACGTCGCGGAGAGCACGTATATGGCAGCAAGTTGCAGGGGTGCGGAGTAGAGGGGTCATTCGTCCTCCTCCATGCCGCGGGCGACGACCTGGCGGTAGCGGGGTTCGGTGGCGAGCAGGTCGGCGTGACGGCCGCGGGCGACCACTTTCCCGGCCTCCACCAGGGCGACCTCGTCGGCGTAGTGCAGCAGCAGCGGGGAGGCGGTGATCGCGACGGTGGTGCGGCCGCGGCGGTACTCGGGCAGGCGCTCGGCGATCCTCGCCTCGGTGTGGGCGTCCACGGCCGAGGTCGGTTCGACCAGGACGAGCACCGCGGGGTCGAGCAGCAGGGCGCGGGCCAGCACCACGCGTTGCCGCTGGCCGCCGGAGAGGCCGCGTCCGAGTTCGTCGATGGTGCCCTGCCAGCCACCGGGCAGCCCGGCGTAGACGTCCTCGGCGGCGGCCGTCCGGAGCGCGGCCTCGGCCTGCGCGCGGGTGTGGTTGCCGTGCGGGTCGACGGCGGTCTGCAGGGTGCCGGCGAAGAGCTGGCTGCCGGTGTCGGAGACCACGACCCGCTCCCGCAGGGCGGCCAGCGGCAGCCGTGAGTAGTCGACGCCGTCGGCCTCGACTCCCCAGGCAGCATGGCCGGTCTCGGCGTCGGCCGCCGCAGCAGCAGCCCGACGCGCATCGCGCTCCAACCGGGCGCGACGGGCTGCTCGTCCCTTCAGCTCCTCGTCGGGGTCGGTCACCGGGGCGGCGCCGGGCAGGTAGCGTCCCAAGCGGTCGGCCAGGGCGGCGGATTCCTCCGGGTCGGCGCTCACCACCGCGAGGTAGCGTCCGGGTTCGACGATCAGCCCCGAGGCCAGGTCGTGCAGCCGCGGGGAGGCGCCCAGCTCGGCCGAACCCTCCGCCAGCGGCGGATCGGTGTCGAGCAGGGCGATGGTCTTGCGCGCCGACACCAGCCCGCGCACCCACTTCTGGGCGAACTCGAAGAAGGTGCCCAGCGGCCAGACCATGAAGACCGCGTAGCCGACGAACGAGATCAGCTGGCCGATGGTCAGCTCGCCGGCCAGCATCTGGTGCGAGCCCAGCCACACCAGGGTGACCAGCAGCAGCCCGGCCAGCAGCACCCCGAGGGTCTCGGCCAGCGCCTGCCAGGTGCCGGTGACCACGCCGAGCCGGCGCACCCGCTGCGACTGCTGGTCGTAGTTCGAGCCGAAGGTCGCCTCGCCGCCGATCCCACGCAGGATGCGCAGCCCGGAGACGATGTCGGTCGCCATCGAGGTCAGTTCGCCGTTCTGGGTGCGTTCGGCGGTCTGCGCGGCGTTCAGCGGACGCAGCACCGGCGAGGTCGCGCCGACCAGCAGCGGTGCCGCGATCAGCACCACCCAGCCCAGCTCGGGCGAGGTCGAGAACATCAGCCCGCAGACCAGGAAGAAGGCGAAGAGCGCCGAGATCCCCCGGCAGAAGACCTCGAAGACCGCGCCGAAGGTGTCCGAGTCGGAACCGGAGATGCTCAGCACCTCACCGGTCGGCAGCCGTCGTGACAGGACGTGCCCCAGCTGCCCGGCCTTGCGGACGACCAGCTTCTGGGTGCCGTACAGGGCGATCAGCCAGCCCCGCACCGCCATGGTGTGCTGGAGGATCCCGCCGACCGCCCCGAAGAGCACCACCAGGGTGAGCAGCCCGGCCCAGACCAGGGTCGCGTGCAGGTCGCCGCGCAGGATGCCGGTGTCGATCACCCGGCCCAGCAGGAACGGGCTCAGCGTCCCCGGCAGCATCCAGACCAGGCCGACCAGCACGTTGATCGCGATGACATCGGGCTGCTGCCGCAGCGTCCACCACAGGAAGGCTGACGGCGTGCGAGTATCCGGCCGCGAGCTGGCGGCCGGCGTGTACGCGTCAACAGTGGGTGGGAAGTCATGCATAGCCGGCCAACGTTACGCCGATCCGTCCCCGTCGTCATCTCGGTGGGATCAGCGCGCGGAGCCTTCCACCCCGCGGACGTCGATCACGTCGATGCCGGCGGCGTGGGCGGCCTCGATGGAACTCTCCGGACAGATCTACCCGCAGCTGCGGCGAACCGTCCTCACTTCGCCCGGAAACGCTCGAATCGCGGCAGATCCGTCAGGGGCGGGGTCCGTCCATCGGACGCGGGCGGACGCCGGCACGCACTACCCTGAGCGGGTGAAACCGTTCCTTCTGCTCGCCACCCGTGATCACGACGAGGCTGCGGCCGCCGAGTACCAGTCGGTGCTGCGGCACACCGGGCTGGAGCCCGGGCTGCTGGAGCACCACCGGGTGGAGAGCGAGCCGCTGGGCCCGATCGACCTCGACGACTACTCCGGCATCCTGCTGGGCGGCAGCGCGTTCAACATCTCCGACGAGATCAAGTCGGAGAACCAGCGGCGGGTCGAGGCCGAGCTCAGCACCCTGCTCGATCGGGTGGTCGACGCGGACTTCCCCTTCCTGGGCATGTGCTACGGCATCGGGACGGTGACCGCCCACCTCGGCGGGAGAGTGGACCACACCTACGGCGAGAGCGTCGGCGCGGTGCCGGTCACGCTCACCGAAGCCGGACGCTCCGACCCGCTGCTGGACGGCATCGGCGAGACCTTCCACGCCTTCGTCGGACACAAGGAGGCCTGCAACGGCACCCCGTCCGGGGTTGAGCTGCTGGCCACCGGCGAGACCTGCCCGGTGCAGATGTACCGGGTGGGCGGCAATGTCTACGTCACCCAGTTCCACCCGGAACTGGACGCCGACGACCTCGCTGCCCGGATGCGGATCTACCAGCACGCCGGCTACTTCAAGCCATCGGAACTGGACGACCTGATCGCGATGGCCCAGGCCTCCCCGGTGGACGGCCAGCAACACCGGGTGCTGTCCAACTTCGTCCAACGCTTCGGGTCGTGACCGACTACCGTCCACAACGACCCACCAGCACCCCGACCGAGGCTCTGCTGGAAGCCGGCCACACCGTCGGCGACCATCTCCGCACCCTGCCTGAACTGCTGCCGCACGCCGCCGACTACACCGGCCTGCGCAAACGCTGGGGCACCGAACTGCTCAGCGGCGCCACCGTCGGCGTCGTGGCGCTGCCGCTGGCGCTGGGCTTCGGGGTGGCCTCCGGCGCCGGGGCGACCGCCGGCATCGTCACCGCGATCGTGGCGGGCATCCTGGCCGCCGTCTTCGGCGGCTCGCACCTGCAGGTGAGCGGGCCGACCGGCGCGATGACGGTGGTGCTGCTGCCGGTGATCGCCCGCTACGGCGTCGACAAGATCCCGCTGCTGGCCATCATGGCCGGCGTGCTGCTGCTGGTGCTGGCCGTGGCGGGGCTGGGACGGGCGGTCGACCTGATCCCGTGGCCGGTGGTCGAGGGCTTCACCATGGGCATCGGCGTCATCATCTTCCTGCAGCAATTCCCGCTCGCCCTGGGCACCCCGAAGGGCGAATCCGAGTCGACGCTGATCTCCGCCTGGCAGACCCTGGCGGCCACCGACTGGACGAAGGCCTGGCTGCCGCTGCTGATCGTGGCGCTGGTGCTGGTCGTCCATCTGGCGCTGAGCCCGATCAAGCGGAACGTCCCGATCGCGCTGGTCGCCGTCGTCGTCGGGACGCTGGTGGCCTGGGCCTTCAACCTCGACATCGAACGGATCGGCGCGCTGCCGACCGGGCTGCCGATGCCCTCCATCCCGGGCTTCGACTTCCGGATGCTCACCTCGCTGGCCGCCCCGGCGCTGGCGATCGCCGCGCTCGCCGCCCTGGAATCGCTGCTGTCGGCCCGGGTCGCGGACGGCATGGCGCCGGACGTGCCCCGCACCAACGCCGACCGTGAACTGTTCGGGCAGGGCATCGCCAACATCGGCTCGGGGCTCTTCGGCGGGCTGCCCGCCACCGGCGCGATCGCCCGCACCGCGGTGAACGTCCGCTCCGGAGCCCGCACCCGGGTCTCGGCGGTCTTCCACTCGATCGTGCTGGCGATCATCGTCTGGACGCTGGCGCCGCTGGTCTCGCAGGTGCCGCTGGCCGCGCTGGCCGGCGTCCTGATGTGGACGGCGATCCGCATGGTCAACGTCCGGCTCGGCAAGCGGATCATGTTCACCACCCGCGCCGACCGCACCACCTTCCTGCTCACCCTGGCGGCCACGATCGCGCTCGACCTGGTGATGGCCGTGCTGCTCGGGGTCGCGATGGCGGCCGTCCACAGCCTGCGGCACATGGCCTCCTACTCGGTGGTGCGCCGCGAGGAGCTGC
>JAPUEM010000171.1 GCA_027492575.1 Propionicimonas sp. | reverse complement strand
CGTCCACGCCGCCCAGGTCGACGAAGGCGCCGAAGTTGACGATCGAGGAGACCACACCCTTGCGGATCTGGCCCTTGGCGAGCTGGTTGAGGAAGGTGTGACGCACCTCGGACTGGGTCTGCTCCAGCCAGGCGCGACGCGAGAGCACCACGTTATTGCGGTTGCGGTCGAGCTCGATGATCTTGGCCTCGAGTTCGGCGCCGACGTAGGGCTGCAGATCGCGGACGCGGCGCATCTCCACCAGCGAGGCGGGCAGGAAGCCGCGCAGGCCGATGTCGACGATCAGGCCGCCCTTGACGACCTCGATCACCTTGCCGACGACGACGCCGTCGGCTTCCTTGATCTTCTCGATGGTGCCCCAGGCGCGCTCGTACTGAGCCCGCTTCTTGGACAGGATCAGGCGACCCTCCTTGTCCTCCTTCTGCTGGACGAGGGCCTCGATCTCATCGCCCACGGAGACCACGTCGAACGGGTTCACGTCGTGCTTGATGGAGAGTTCCTTGGAGGGGATGACGCCTTCGGTCTTGTAACCGATGTCGAGCAGGACTTCGTCCCGATCGACCTTGACGACGGTACCGGTGACGATGTCGCCGTCATTGAAGTATTTGATGGTCGCGTCGACCGCTGCGAGAAAGGCTTCGGGTGAACCGAAATCGTCGACCGCGACGAGAGAGGCCTCAGGAGAGGAGGTCATATAGGAGGGCTCCGATTGATCAGATGTGATGTTTGCCTGTCGCACAGCGACCGTGTGGCTGAAAACGACCTGACCGAAATCCGAAGCTACCAGCGCACATGCCTGACCTGCTCTGTCCGAAGCCGGGCCAGCCGCAGTGCCTAACAAGGCTACCTAGCGCCCCCGAAAGGGGTCAATTCTGCGCAGGTCACGATTCCCTCACGATTACGCGGGCACGGCCGTCCGACAGGGTCGCGTGAGCTTCAGTGCGCGGCCTCGTGCCAGGAATGCCCGGTGCCGACCGAGACCTCCAGCGGGACGCTGAGGTCGACGGCGTGGCCCATCTTGTCGCGGACGACGGCCTCCACGGCGGCCGCCTCACCGGGCGCCACCTCGAAGACCAGTTCGTCGTGCACCTGCAGCAGCATCCGGCTGGCCAGCCCGTGGCGGGCCAGGCCGGCCTCCACGTCCAGCATGGCGACCTTGATGATGTCGGCGGCCGAGCCCTGGATCGGCGCGTTGAGCGCCATCCGCTCGGCCATCTCGCGGCGCTGGCGGTTGGACGAGGTGAGGTCGGGCAGGTAACGGCGCCGCCCCAGGATCGTCTCGGTGAACCCGGTGCGGCGGGCGGTGGCGACGATCTCCTGGAGGTAGTCGCGGACGTGCCCGAACCGTTCGAAGTACTCCTCCATCAGGCCTTGGGCCTCGGATCGGCTGATCTTCAGCTGCTGGGAGAGGCCGAAGGCGGAAAGGCCGTAGGCCAGGCCGTAGTTCATCGCCTTGATCTTCGCGCGCTGGCCGGTGTCGACCGAGCCGGGGGCGACACCGAAGACCCGGGCGGCCATCACGGTGTGGAAGTCCTCACCGGAGTTGAACGCCTCGATCAGGCCGGCATCCTCCGAGGCGTGGGCCATGATCCGCATCTCGATCTGGGAGTAGTCGGCGGTGAGCAGGGTCTCGTAGCCGGGGCCGACCACGAAGGCCTCCCGGATGCGGCGGCCGTCGGCGGTGCGGATCGGGATGTTCTGCAGGTTCGGATCGGTGCTGGAGAGCCGTCCGGTGGCGGCGATGGTCTGCACATAGGTGGTGTGGATCCGGCCGTCGTCGGCGATCGACTTCAGCAGCCCTTCGACGGTCTGCCGCAGCCGGATCTGGTCGCGGTGGCGTAGCAGGTGGGCCAGGAAGGGATGCTCGGTGCGGGCGTACAGGTTCTCCAGCGATTCGGCGTCGGTGGTGTAGCCGGTCTGGGTGCGGCGGGTCTTGGGCATCGCCAGTTCGTCGAACAGGACGGCCTGCAGCTGCTTGGGCGAGCCGAGGTTGATCGGGCGTCCGATCACCGCGAAGGCCTCGTTCTCTGCCCGGGCGACCTCGCTGTCGAAGTCGGTGCGCAGCCGTTCCAGGTAGTCGGCGTCCACCGCGATACCGGTGCGCTCCATCACGGCCAGGGTGCGCAGCAGCGGAAGCTCGACCTCCCGCAGCAGGCTGGCGCCGCCGCGCTGCTCCAGGTCGTCCTCCAGGGCGCCGGCCAGGTCGATCACGGCGCGGGCGCGGATCATCGCGTCCTGGCCGGA
Source organism: Propionicimonas sp. (assembly GCA_027492575.1). GTDB lineage: Bacteria > Actinomycetota > Actinomycetes > Propionibacteriales > Propionibacteriaceae > Propionicimonas. The sequence continues at coordinate 2,777 of JAPUEM010000171.1, read as the reverse complement.
GGTCTCGTCGAAGCTGAAGGCCAGCTGGTCGGAGTCGGCGGCGCCGGTCGCCTCGACGGCGAGTTCCCGCTTCAGGTAGCGGGCGGTCAGGTCGGCCAGGTCGTAGACCCGCTGGTCGGGCTTGAGCAGGTAGGCGGCGAGCTGGGTGTCGCTGTCGAGACCGGCCAGCTCCCAGCCCCGTGCCCAGATCGCCTCCAGCGGGCCCTTCGCGTCGTGCATGGCCTTGTGGGAGGCGGGATCGGCGAGCCAGGCGGCCAGCGCCGCATCGTCGGCGGGGCTGAGCTCGGCGGCGTCAACCCAGGCGGCGGCACCCGCCGCGGTCGAGAGGGCGAGCCCGGTCAGGTCGCCGGCCCCCCACCGCCAGCTGCCGCTGACGTCGATGCCGACCACCGCGCCGCGGGCGTTCTCGTCCAGCCAGGCGGCCAGTTCGCCGGGGCCCAGCGCGACGCCCGCCACCTCGAAGCCGCCGGACGGGCCGGCCAGCTCGGCCGGCAGGGTCTCCAGCAGCCGGTCGCGCAGCACCCGGAATTCCAGCGCGTCGAAGAGGGTGTGGACGGCCTCCCGGTTCCACTCGTGGCGGGTCAGCTCACCCACCGTGACGGGCAGCTCTAGATCCCCGACCAGGGCGTTGAGCCTCCGGTTGCGGATGACGTCGTCGAGGTGTTCGCGCAGCGAGTCACCGACCTTGCCGCCGATCTCGTCCACCCGGCGGATCACGTTCTCCAGCCCGTCGTAGGCGGTCAGCCACTTCGCGGCGGTCTTGGGACCGACCCCGGGGACACCGGGCAGGTTGTCGCTGGTCTCCCCCACCAGCGCCGCCAGTTCCGGGTAGCGGGCGGGCGGCACGAGGTATCTCTCCTCGACGGTCTGCGGTGTCATCCGGGCCAGGTCGGAGACCCCCTTGCGGGGGTAGAGCACGGTGACCGAGTCGTTGACCAGCTGCAGGGTGTCGCGGTCGCCGGTGCAGACCAGCACCTTCAGCCCGGATTCGGCGCCCTGACGGGCCAAGGTGGCGATGATGTCATCGGCCTCGAAACCGTCGCGTTCGACGTGGACGATGTTGAGCGCGTCCAGCACTTCCTTGATCAGGTCGACCTGGCCCTTGAACTCGGCCGGCGAGGTCGAGCGGTTCGCCTTGTACTCGGCGTACTCCTCGCTGCGGAAGGTCTGCCGCGAGACGTCGAAGGCGACCGCGAGATGGGTCGGCTGCTCGTCGCGGAGCACGTTGATGAGCATGGAGGTGAAGCCGTAGACGGCGTTGGTGTGCTGCCCGGTGGTCGTCGAGAAGTTCTCCACCGGCAACGCGAAGAAGGCCCGGTAGGCCACCGAATGGCCGTCGATCAGCAGCAGCACGCCCTCGTCGCTGGCGCGTTCGGTCTCGGCACTGGTCGTCACCTGACGAACCCTACCGGGAGCGGCCGACAATCGAACCGGCCGGTCGTACCCGGACAGGTTGTGCCAGGGTTGGCGCCATGAACGTGCCCGACTGGTTCCACGGCCTCAGCAGCGCCCTCGACGTCAAGATGGGGATGATCCTGGACGAGGTGACGCCCACCCGGGCGGTCGGCCGGTACCCGGTGGAAGGCAACACCCAGCCGTTCGGCCTGTGGCATGGCGGCGCCTCCTGCGTGGTCGCCGAGACGCTGGCCTCGCTGGCGGCGGCCGCCGAGGTCGGGCCCCGGGGGACGATCGCCGGCGTGGACATCAACGCGACCCACCTGCTGCCCGCTCGGAACGGCTGGGTGACCGGCACGGCCACGGCGTTGCGGATCGGGCGGACGCTGGCCACCTACGACGTGTCGCTCACCAACGACGAGGGCGAGCAGATCTGTGCCGCCCGGATCACCGTCGCACTGCGACGGGCGGGCAGCGAGACCGGAGCCTGACCCGAGATCAAGCCAGGGGCTTGCCCTTGCCGCCCGACTTGGAGTGGTCGATGACGCCCTCGGCGACCTCGCGCATCGACTTGCGCAGATCCATGGCAGTCTTCTGGATCCAGCGGAAGGCCTCGGGTTCGGTGAGGCCCAGGCCCTCCTGCAGCAGGCCCTTGGCCTGATCGACCGCCTTGCGGGAGGCGAACCGTTCCTCCAGGTCGGCCACCTCGGCCTCGACCGCCCTGATCTCGGCGAACCGGGCCATCGCGATCTCGATCGCCGGCACGACGTCGGAGGCATCGAAGGGCTTCACCACGTAGGCCATGGCGCCGGCCTCGCGGGCGCGTTCGATCAGTTCGCGCTGGCTGAAGGCGGTGAGCATGACGACGGCCGCGATCCGCTCCTCGGCGATCGTGGCGGCGGCGGTGATGCCGTCCATCTTGGGCATCTTGACGTCCATCACGACCAGGTCGGGGTCGAGTTCGCGCGCCATCGCGAGCGCCTCTTCACCGTCGGAGGCCTCGCCGATGACGTCGTAGCCCTCCTCCTTGAGCATGTCGACCAGGTCGAGACGGATCAGCGCCTCGTCCTCGGCCACGAGCACACGCAGCGGCTCGGGGGTCGAGTCGGAACGGGCAGATTTGGGCTTGCTGGTCATCGGTCTTCGTCCTCAGTGGATAGCGGACCCGTCCAGGGCCCGGAGCATGGTCGAGGTTACCGCCTGCACACAACGAGTTCGCAAGTGTGACACAATCGTGGGCGGTTACAGGCCGGTGAAATCTTCGCCCGGCCCGAGTGGCGGAATGGCAGACGCGGGCGACTCAAAATCGTCAGTCCGAAAGGACGTGGGGGTTCGACTCCCCCCTCGGGCACACAATCTCTACAGGTATCTCTACAGGTCGC
>JAPUEM010000170.1 GCA_027492575.1 Propionicimonas sp. | reverse complement strand
CCGCTGGGCCACACCCAGGCGTGATAGCCGCGCGGCACCTCGATGTCGAGCTCGATCCGGGTCGGCGAGGCCGACTCGACCACCCACCGCAGCTGACAGTGCTCACCCACCGTCACCCGCTGCGACAGTTCGTAGTCGCCCGCCGCGGCGTGCTCGACGGTGTCGTACTCGACCAGCACCTCCCGCAGCCCGGGCTCGGGCGCCAGCCCCAGCCGGACGGGAGCACTGGCCCCCTCGATCCGCAGCAGCACTCCGCCCCGCTCATCGAGCGAGGCCACGCCACCTGGCCAGGTCAGGCTCACCGGCTGCGCTGGCATCGGTTGCACCAGTAGAGGTTGCGGCCCTCGAAGTCGCGGGCGCTGACCCGCTGGCCGCAGACCAGGCAGGGCATCCCCGGCCGCCGGTAGACGTAGACCTCGCCGCCGTGCGGGTCGACCCGCGGTGGACGCCCGGTGGCCTCGGGGGTGTGCTCGTACCGGACGGTGTCGATCCGGCCCGCGTCGACGGCCTGCGGCATCAGTTCGAGGAAGTCGGCCCAGATCCGGTTCCAGCGCTGCCGGCTCACCGCCCGTCCCGGGGTCATCGGGTGCAGCCGCTGCCGGAAGAGCACCTCGCACCGGAAGATATTGCCCACCCCGGCCGCGATCCGCTGATCGAGCAGCAAGGACGCGATCGGACGCTCGGAGCGGCTCACCCGCAACCGGCCGCGTTCCGGCTCGGCGTCGGCGCGCAGCGGGTCGGGGCCCAGCCCGGCCATCACGGCGTCCCGCTCGCCCGGCGTGATCAGGGCGCAGGTCTGCGGCCCGCGCAGTTCGGCGACCGCGTCCGGGCTCTCGATCCGCAGCCGCAGGGTGTCGGGGTTCGTCACCGGCTGCTGCCCGGTGAGCCGCAACTTGCCGATCAGGCCGAGGTGAATGTGCACCAGCGAGGCGTCGCCGATCTCCAGGAAGAGGTTCTTGCCGTACGCCTCCGCTTCCAGGAAGTCACGGCCGTCCAGCAACGCGGCCGCCTCGGCGAATCTGCCCTGCGGGCTGCTGACCCGCACCGGACGCCCGCCGAAGGCGCCGTTCAGCCCGCGCGCGAGCCGGTGCGTGACGTGTCCTTCCGGCATGATGCTCCCCTTCCCTGAGCCACGCAGCTTATTCGCCGGCGCCGACACCACCGTATGGTGTTGAGCGCGCCCATCCTGGCGGATACCCTCGGCACGGCTGCTTCACCCCGTTATCACCCGTAGAGGACCCCATGTATCCCGCAAACATCACCCGCGCAGAGGCCGAGCGCCGCTCCCAGGGCCTCACCGTGCAGAGCTACGAAGTGCTCGTCGATCTCTCCGGGCGGGTCGCCGATGCCGAGGACGCCGGCACCGGGGAGACCTTCGTCTCCCGGTCGAAGATCGTCTTCACCGGCGAGGACGCCGTCGACACCTACCTCAACCTGATCGCCGACCGGCTGATCAGCGCCACCCTGGACGGCGAGCCGCTGGAGGTCTACGCCGATCACAAGCTCTACTTCGCCGCCGGCCCCGGCCGGCACGAGATCGAGGTGGTGGCGGTCTGCCGGTACAGCAACACCGGCGAGGGCCTGCACCGCTTCGTCGACCCGGTGGACGGCCGCGTCTACCTGTACAGCCAGTTCGAGACCGCCGACGCCCGACGGATGTTCGCCTGCTTCGAGCAGCCCGACCTGAAGGCCACCTTCCAGCTCACCGTCATCGCCCCCGAGGCCTGGACGGTGCTCTCCAACTCCCCGGCCGTGGCGCCCACCCCGGAAGACGACGGGCTCGGCCGGTTCAGCTTCGCGCCGACTCCGCCGATCTCGACCTACATCACCGCCCTGATCGCCGGCGAGTTCCACACCGTCACCGACAGCTACACCGGCGTCGCCGCCGAGATCCCGCTGTCGCTCTCCTGCCGCCAGTCGCTGGCCGCGCACCTGGATGCCGAGCGGCTCTTCGCCATCACGAAGGCCGGTTTCGACGTCTTCGAGGAGTACTTCGGCTTCCCCTACCCGTTCGCCGACTACGCGCAGATCTTCGTCCCCGAGTTCAACGCGGGGGCCATGGAGAACGCCGGCTGCGTGACGATCCGCGACGAGTACCTGTTCCGTTCCCGGACGACGAACGCCGCCTACGAGACCCGCGACAACACGATCCTGCACGAACTCGCCCACATGTGGTTCGGCGATCTGGTCACCATGACCTGGTGGGACGACCTGTGGCTCAACGAATCCTTCGCGGAGTGGGCCTCCCACTTCGCCCAGTTGCGGATCCGCGAACGCGGCATCCCCGGGGACGACCCGTGGGCCACCTTCGCCAACTCCCGCAAGACCTGGGCCTACCGGCAGGACCAGCTACCCAGCACCCACCCGATCGCCGCCGACATGGTCGACCTGGAGGCGGTCGAGCTCAACTTCGACGGCATCACCTACGCCAAGGGCGCCTCGGCGCTGCGTCAGCTGGTCGCCTTCGTGGGCGAGGACGAGTTCCTGGCCGGCGTCCGCGCCTACTTCGCCCGGCACGCCTGGGGCAACACCCGGCTCACCGACCTGCTGACCGCCCTTACCGAGGCCTCCGGGCGCGACCTTTCCTACTTCGCCGAGCAGTGGCTGCAGACCAGCGGGGTGAACACCCTCCGGGCCGAGTTCGAGGTCGATCCGGACGGGGTCTTCACCCGCTTCGCGATCCGGCAGAGCGCTCCGGAAGCCTGGCCGACGCTGCGCCGGCACCGGCTGGCGGTCGGGCTCTACTCCGAGGCGGACGGTGCGCTGACCCGGACCGACCGGGTGGAGATCGACATCGAGGGCGAGCTGACCGAGGTTCCCGAGCTGGTGGGACGCACGCAGCCGGATCTGATCCTGCTGAACGACGACGACCTGACCTACGCCAAGATCCGGTTCGACCCCCGTTCGATGGCGACGCTGGTCGCCCACCTGGCCGGCCTGGATTCCTCGCTGAGCCGGGCGCTGGCCTGGGGCGCCGCCTGGGACATGTGCCGCGACGCCGAGGTTCCGGCGACCGACTTCGTCACCCTCGCGCTGGGCGGGGTGGGCAGCGAGACCGACCTGACCGTGGTCGGCGCCGTGCTGAACCAGGCCCGTACCGCGATCGACTACTACGCCCCTGCGGCCACCCGCGACGAAGTCAACCAACGGTTCACCCGTGGGCTGGCCGGGTTGCTGAAGGCCGCCGAGCCGGGCTCCGACCATCAGTTGGCGTTCGCGCGGGCGCTGATCGCGTCCGCCGAATCCGAGGCCGCGGTGGGGCTCATCCAGGCCTGGCTGGGCGGGGACGAAGCCCCCACCGGTCTCGCGGTCGACACCGACCTGCGCTGGCTGATCGTCACCCAGCTGGCCCGCCGCGGAGCCGTCGGCGAGGCGGAGATCGCCGCCGAGGCCCAGCGGGACGCGACCGCGGCCGGTGCCGAACGGGCCGCCGGCGCCCGGGCCGCCCTGCCGACCGCCGAGGCCAAGCAGTGGGCCTGGCAGCAGGCGACCGCCGTCCCGGGCGTGCCCAACGAGACCCACTACCAGGTCTGCAGCCAGTTCTGGCAGCTCGGGCAGGCGGAGGTGCTGCGTCCCTACGCCGAGGCCTACCTCGACGTGGCGCAGGCGATCTCGGAGGGACGTGACGGCTGGGCCGATCGGAGTTCGGCCATCCGCCAGCACGTGCTGGGGCTGCTCTTCCCGCGTCCGCTGGCCGACCGGGAGTACCTGGCCCGGCTGGAGCGCTGGGTGGCGGAGACCTCGCCGTCCGATTCGGTGCTACGGCAGGTCGGGGAGCGCTGGGACGACGCCGAGCGCGCGCTGCGCTGTCAGGAGGCCGGCTGAGCCTCAGTCCTGCTTGCGGCCCCAGGCGGGGGCGAAGGTCAGCACCGCGAAGAAGAGGGCGATGCCGAGCGGCACGAACAGCGTGACCAGGAGCATCTCCATGACGCTGGGGTCGGTGACTGCCGGCCAGCCGGGAAGGGTCCGTGATTCGAGCATGGGCCCAGGGTAGCGAACTCGGCCGCCGGCCCGGCAGCGCGCCGCTACCGAACTATGCCCATGCGCACCCGCTTCTGGGCAGAGTCGCAGGGCGCACGGGGAGTTGGGTACTGTGAGGGTTCGAGGCGAGGAGTCCCCCGGGATGGCCCGCCGAGAGCCGAGGAGTCCGCGCTTGACCGAGAGCACCGAGCCCGCCCGGGTGATCATCGATTCCGAGGAATTGGGACGGGCGCTGACCCGGATGGCCCACGAGTTGCTCGAAGCCAATCGGGGCGCGGCGAATCTGCTCCTGCTGGGCATCCCGACCCGCGGGGTGCAGCTGGCCCAGCGACTGGGTGCGGTGATCGCGGGGATCGAGGGCCATCCGGTGCCGGTCGGCTCCCTCGACATCACCATGTACCGCGACGACCTGCGGCAGCACCCCACCCGCCCGGTCGGGCGCACCGACATCCCCACCGGCGTGGACGACACGGTGGTGGTGCTGGTCGACGACGTCCTCTATTCCGGACGGACGATCGCCGCCGCCTTCGACGCGCTGCGCGATCTGGGCCGGCCGCGGGCCGTGCGGCTGGCCGTCCTGGTCGACCGCGGCCACCGCGAACTGCCGATCGCCGCGGACGCGGTGGGCCGCACCGTCCACACCGCCGCCGACGAGCGGGTGCGCGTCCGGCTGGCGGAGATCGACGGCATCGATGAGGTCACCATCTTCCGGGGGGCGCGATGAAACACCTGCTGAGCGCGGCCGATCTGAGCCTGGACGAGATCACCGGCATTCTCGATCTGGCCGAGGAGATGCACCAGGTGCAGACCCGTCCGGTCAAGAAGCTGCCGGCCTTGCGCGGCCGCACCATCATCAACATGTTCTTCGAGGATTCCACCCGCACCCGCAGCTCCTTCGAGATCGCGGGCAAGTGGCTTTCGGCCGACACCATCAACGTCACCGGCAAGGGCTCCTCCACCTCCAAGGGCGAGTCCCTGCGCGACACCATGCTCACCCTGGACGCCATGGGGGTGGACGCCTTCGTGATCCGGCACGGCTCCTCGGG
>JAPUEM010000169.1 GCA_027492575.1 Propionicimonas sp. | reverse complement strand
GGACGTCCAGCCACGGCGACCGTGCCCACCTCGATCCGCCGGTTGCCAACGGGAAGGCGTGCGAAGTTGCGGTCCTGATCATCGACCATGCTGAGATCAGCATCAATATCGATTTGAATCACTACGGGCTCCTCTCATCACCAGCGCCGATGGAACCAGGGGTTCTTGATCACAGTGTAAGTCGCCGCCAGGAAGCGGTCGATGAGCAACTCAGCGCTTGTGCTCCCCGCCCACGATCCCCCCGCGGCAGCGCCCGCAGGCTCGGCCGTCACGTCGAAGTGGGGCATCTTCCCGCTAGGAACAAGGAACAGTCCCTGAGCGCCGAACTCCCCGGCGCGAAACAGAGCAACCCTGCTCGCCCTGCGGGCCTTCTCGGCCATGATCCGATCGACTGTCCAGATCTCGGAGGCCCGCCAAAGTGACAACCCGAAGTAGCCGAATGCGTCGTGGTTCACCGTGGCGTCTGCGATGAGCACCGCCCTTTCGAAGATGGCTCCGCTCGGAGGCACATCGAACAGGGTGCGCACCAGCACCTCGGCTTCGGTGGGTGGCGGCTCGTCACGGATCAATCGTTCGCGTACCACGACGCAATGCTCGCGTCGGCTTGAGTCCGCAGACAATGATCTGCGACAACCGGACAACACCGACTCGAAGACGGACAACAAGTATCTGGCGGGTCAGTGCAGATGACCGCTGTCGAGGGCCTCCCCTATCGTTGAAGGCCTCCACCCAGACATAGGCGCTCAACGACAACGGGGGACCTCGGCGACTGGCTCTGGCGTGGACGGGGCGGCGGGCGGCTAGCCTTGGGAGGGACGGTGCGGCGTGCGGTCGTCCCGGTGGCTGAGGGGACGCGATGAGACTGACGGTGATGCTCTGCGACCATGCCGAGGTCGCGGACGGGAAGCTCTTCGTCAACGGCGGCGGGTGGGATCAGATCGCGCCGAACGGCGGGCCCACCGGGGTGGCGATGCTGGTGCACGTCCCGTGGGACAAGACCAACGAGCGCCGCAAGATCCGTGGCGCGCTGATCGACCACGACGGCAACCCCGTCCGGCAGCACACTCCGGGTGGTGAGAGCGACGTGGGTTTCGAGCTGGGCTTCGAGGTCGGACGTCCGGTCGGCGTCCCGCCGGGCAGCGAGGTCTCGGTGCCGTTCGCGCTGAACTTCCCGCCCATGACCCTGCACCCCAACCAGGGCTACACCTGGCTGTTCACCCTTGACTCCGAGGAATTGGGACGCGTCAGCTTCCGCACCCGTGCCGGCTGACCCCGAGGGTTGGGGGTGTGGCCCACCACCGGGCGAGCGGCGGCGGTATCGTGAGAACGTCCTCGCAGCGGAAGGCAGGCCATGACCCAAGAAGCTCCTCAGGTGACCACCGGATTCGTCCTGGACGGGCGGCAGCTCACCAGATCGGCCATCAACATGATCCGGGTGGCGTTCGGGATCGGCGGGCTCGCGACGCTGGTGATCGGCGTGATGATGGCCTTCTGGCCAACCAAAGCGGCCTCCGCGATGGCGTGGATGCTGGGGGTCTACTGGGTGATCGCCGGCGTCGTGTACATCGCCGTCGGCCTGTTCGCCAAGGGGACGAAGACCGCCGCCCGCATTCTCGACATCGTGCTGGGCGTGCTGATGCTCTTCGCCGGCATCACCGTCTCGTCCAATCCGTCCGATTCGGCGTTGGTGCTGGGCATCTTCCTGGGGTTCTACATCGGTGTGCTGTGGGTCATCGAGGGAATCGTCACCCTGGTGCAGCTCGGGGACGCCCCGTCGCGGATGTGGGCGCTGCTCTCGGGCGGGCTGAGCATCGTGGCAGGCATCGTGCTGTTCACCAGCCCCTGGTGGGGGATTCAGCTGCTCTTCCTGCTGACCGCCATCGGGCTGATCCTGCTGGGCGTCGTGCAGTTGATCCGCGCGTTCACCTTCGGGAAGGACGTCGCCGTCTGAGCGCACCGGTACGAAGTGCCGGGTTGGGAGGAGATCCCGGATCAAGTCCGGGATGACGTGGTTGGGCTGGTCGCGCAACCACCGGGTACCGACCCTTCGACAAGCTCAGGGATCGTTGGCGAGCGTTCGGGTCACTCGATGACGACCAGGAGGTCGCCTCCTTCTACGGCTTGGGCGTGGCCGATGGCCAGGCGGGTGACCGTGCCGGCGACGGGGGAGGTGATGGCGGCTTCCATCTTCATGGCTTCGATGGTGGCCACCTGCTGACCCGCGCGGATGGCCTCGCCGGGCTCGACGACCAGGGTCACCACCCCGGCGAAGGGGGCGGGGATCTCACCGGCCACGGACGGGTTGGCGCGCTCGGCGGTCGCCACGGTGGTGGCGACGGTCTCGTCCCGCACCCAGACGGCGCGCAGCTGGCCGTTCACGGCGCAGATCGCCTGGCGCATGCCGCGGTCGTCCGGCTCGCCGATGGCGGTGATCGCCAGCAGCAGCTTCTTGCCCTTCTCGATCTCGACCTCGACCTCCTCGCCCAGGCGTGGGCCGTGCAGGAAGATCGCGGTCGGCAGCACCGACAGATCGGAGTAGTCGGCGGCGGCCTCGTCGAAGTCGCGGGTCGGGCCGGGGAAGAGCAGCCGGTTCAGGGTCGGCCGCGGACGCTCGGCGAGCGCGACCTCGTCCTCGCCGGAGAGCTCGGTCTGCACCGGCTTCACGAGGCGTCCGGCCAGCGCCTTGCTGCGGAACGGCTCCGGCCAGCCGCCGGGCGGGTCGCCCAGCTCGCCGGAGAGGAAGCCGATCACCGAATCGGGGATGTCGTAGGCCTGCGGGTTGGCCTCGAAGTCGGCCGGGTCGGCGTTGCGTCCGACCAGGGCCAGCGCGAGATCGCCCACCACCTTGGACGACGGGGTCACCTTGACGATGTTGCCGAGAATCCGGTTCGCCGCGGCGTACATGTCCTCGATCGCCTCGAACCGGTCGCCCAGCCCGAGCGCGATCGCCTGCTGCCGCAGGTTCGACAGCTGACCACCGGGGATCTCGTGGTGGTAGACCCGTCCGGTCGGCCCGGGCAGGCCCGATTCGAAGGGCGCGTAGAGCTTGCGGACGGCCTCGAAGTACGGCTCCAGGGAATCGACCGCGGCCAGGCTCAGCCCGGTGTCGCGGGGGGTGTCCTCCAGGGCGGCGACCAGGGCCGACATCGAGACCTGCGAAGTGGTGCCCGCCATGGCCGCGGAGGCGACGTCCACGGCGTCCACCCCGGCGTCGACCGCGGCGAGCAGGGTGCCCAGCTGGCCGCCGGCGGTGTCGTGGGTGTGCAGGTGGACGGGCAGGTCGAAGTTCTCCCGCAGCGCGCGGACGAGCTTGGCGGCCGCCGGCGCCCGCAGCAGCCCGGCCATGTCCTTGATGGCCAGGATGTGCGCGCCCGCCTCAACCAGCTCCTCGGCCCGGCGCAGGTAGTAGTCGAGGGTGTAGAGGGTCTCGTTCGGGCTGGTCATATTGCCCGTGTAGCAGACCGACGCCTCGGCCACCGCGTGGTCGGTCTCGAGCACGGCCTCGATCGCCGGACGGATCTGGTCGATGTTGTTCAGGGCGTCGAAGATCCGGAAGATGTCGAGCCCGGCGTTCGCCGCCTCGTGCACGAAGGCGTTGGTGACCTTCAGCGGGTACGGGGTGTAGCCGACCGTATTGCGTCCGCGCAGCAGCATCTGCAGCGGGATGTTCGGCATCGCCTGGTGCAGCGCGTCCAGCCTCGCCCACGGGTCTTCCTTCAGGAAGCGCAGCGCGACGTCGTAGGTGGCGCCGCCCCAGGCCTCGCTTGAGAACAGGTTGGGCAGCAGCCGCGCGATGGCCGGGGCCACCGCCACCAGGTCGCGGGTGCGGACGCGGGTGGCCAGCAGCGACTGGTGGGCGTCCCGGAAGGTGGTGTCGGTGACCGCCACCGGCACCTGGGCGCGCAGCTCGGCGGCGAAGGCGGTGGGGCCCAGCGCGAGCAGCCGCTGGCGCGAGCCCGCCGGGGCCTCCGTCTTGGGAACGGGCGGCAGCTTCAGCTGCGGATCGAGGACGGCCCGCGGCCCGCCGTTGGGCTTGTTGACCGCCACCCAGGCCAGGTAGTTCAGCAGCTTGGTGCCCCGGTCGGCGGCGATCCGGTGGTGCAGCAGATGCGGCCGCTCGTCGATGAAGGACGTGGTGGTGCGGCCCTCCAGGAAGTCGGGGTCGGAGATGACCGCCTCGAGGAAGGGGATGTTCGTCGAGACCCCGCGCACCCGGAACTCGGTCAGCGCCCGGTACGCCCGCCGGGCCGCCGAACGCAGGTCGCGGCCGCGGCAGGTGAGCTTGACCAGCATCGAGTCGAAGTGCGCCCCGACCGTCGCGCCGGCGTAGACCACGCCGCCGTCCAGCCGGACGCCGGAACCGCCCGGGGTGCGGTAGACCGCGATCGTCCCGGTGTCGGGACGGAAGCCGTTCGCCGGATCCTCGGTGGTGACCCGGCACTGCAGCGCGGCGCCCCGCAGCTGGATCGCGTCCTGGCTGAGGCCCAGCTCGGCCAGCGACTCGCCGCTGGCGATCCGGATCTGCGAGGAGACCAGATCGACGTCGGTGACCTCTTCGGTGACGGTGTGCTCCACCTGGATGCGGGGGTTCATCTCGATGAAGACGTAGCGTCCGTCCTCGCCGAGCAGGAACTCGACGGTGCCGGCGTTGACGTAGCCGATGTGCCGGGCGAACTTCACCGCGTCCGCGCAGATCCGGTCGCGCAGTTCCGGGGCCAGGTTGGGCGCCGGCGCGATCTCGACCACCTTCTGGTGGCGGCGCTGCACCGAGCAGTCACGCTCGTAGAGGTGCAGCACCTCACCGGTGGCGTCGGCCAGGATCTGCACCTCGATGTGCCGGGGGCGGACGACGGCCTCTTCGAGGTACATCCGGCTGTCGCCGAAGGCAGATTCGGCCTCGCGCATCGCCTCGGCGAGGGCGGCGGGGAGGCGCTCGGCGTCCGGGACGAGGCGCATGCCGCGTCCACCGCCGCCGGAGACGGCCTTCACGAAGACCGGGAAGCCGATCTCCTCGGCCGCTTTGATGAGCTCCTCGGGGTCGGCGCTGGGCTCGGAGCCGTGCAGGGTCGGCAGGCCGGCCTCGCGGGCGGCGGCGAT
>JAPUEM010000168.1 GCA_027492575.1 Propionicimonas sp. | reverse complement strand
GACCATGACCATCAACCAACCCCGACGACGCCGCGTGCGCTCGCTGATCGCCGCTGCCGCCACCGGACTGGCCCTGGCCCTCGGCGTGGGCCCGCTGCAGTTCGCCACTGTGGCCCACGCCGCCGATTACAGCCAGTGGGAGGACTGCGACTGGGACGGCTACGACGACCACACCGGCGTGAAGGTGCCCTGGCCGGGCTTCGACGGCACCAAGGGCGACACCCCGGACGGGCCGTCCTCGTCCTCGCAGACCGGCAAGAAGCAGAAGGCGAAGGAGGACGAGGCCGCCAAGAAGGCCGCTGCCAAGGAGGCTGCGAAGAAGGCCGCGGCCAAGAAGGAGGCCGCCAGGAAGGAAGCCGCCAAGAAGGCGGCAGCCAAGAAGGCTGCCGAAGAGAAGGCGGCGGCCGAGAAGGCAGCCGAAAAGGCCGCGGCGGAGAAGGCTGCCGCCAAGAAGGCAGCCGAGAAGAAGGCCGAGGCCAAGGCGGAGGAGGCGGCAGCCGATCAGGCCGAAGCGGCCGGCGCCGAACCGGCATCGGCCGTCCTGACCGACGAGGCCGAGGAGCCGGAGGTGGCCGTCGAGGAGTCGGACGTCGAGGAAGCCGAGGTCATCGAAGAGGCGGCCCCGGCGCCGGCCAGCGCCGCCGAGGCGCTCACCGCCGGCATCGCCGAGGAGAGCGCGGAGCGTACGGTCGGCCTGGCGGTGCTGGGCGGCCTGGCCGCCCTCGGCGGGGGCGCCTTCCTGGTGACGACCCTCCTCAGGCGTCGCGCCTAGGCTCGGCAAGCCGGTATTCGGGCGGTCGGGCGACCTGACGGCCTCGGGGACGATCCCTGAGCCTGCCGAAGGGTCGCCCGATCGCCCGTTTCCCCTAGCGGTCCAGCGCCAGTTCGACGATCGCCAGGTGCGGCTTGGGTCGGGCCACCTCGCGGAAGCCGGCTGCCAGAAAGACCGAGAGCACTCCGTGATACAGGTCGTTCGAGCGCGGCTTCCCGACGGTGGCGTCGATCGGGTAGGCCTCGATCACCCGGGCGCCGTGGTCTCGGGCATGGTCGATCGCCGCGGCGAGCAGCCGGGCGTTGAGCCCCTGATTGCGGTACTCCCGGCGGACGACGAAACAGCTCACCGTCCAGACCGCCGGGTCGTCCCAGGGCTCGGGGGAGTGGGGCGCGATCGCCCGAGTGCGGGCGAGCCGGACGTGGGTCGTCCGCGGACCGACCCGGACGAAGCCCGCAGCAACGCCGTCGACGTAGGCGATCAAGGCAGGCGGCGGACCCTCCGCCAGTTCGGCGCGCAGCATCTCCTGCCGTTCCGGCTGGCTGCTTCGTTCCCATTCGGCGTTGGTGAGCATCCACCACTGGCACTGGCAGCCGCGGCCGTCACCGCCACCGGAGAGCGCATCCTGAGCGTCGTCGAAACGCTCGGCGACCGCTGGTTCGATCGTGATCGTGGACATGTTCACACCGTACGCCGAGGTACTGACATCGGAGTCAGCGCAGCGAGGTGTGGTCGCGCAGCGAGCGCAGCGTCCACAGCACGAAGACCGGCAGGCCGAGGGGGAGCACCACCAGCCAGCCGAGCGGGATGAAGGACGGCTCCCCGCCGGTGAACGCCGTCGCCAGTTCCGGGATGAAGCTGGCGAAGACCAACTGGCTCAGATCGCTGGTCACCCCGATCGGGATCAGCACGATGGCCAGGATGCTCAGCACCTGCAGGGCGGTGTAGCTCGCGAACCACATCAGCACCGGACCGCCGATCCCCAGCGAACGGAACCGTTCCTCCATGCCGAAGCTGACCACCCAGCCGAACTGGGCGACATTGGCGAAGAGCACGATCACCAGCCAGACACCCATCACGCCGCGGGCGGCGGGTGCCGCGGCGAAAGTCTCGTCCAGGGCCCGCCAGACATCCGCTGCGCCGCCGCCGCTGGCGATCGCCTGAGCGATGAAGGTGAGCAGTCCGAGCCCGAGCGCGACCAGGATCGCGCCCAGCCAGATCACCAGCGCCCAGGTGAACTTCGCCGCGTAGAGGACGGTGTGCTTCGCCGGAATCGCGTGGGTGAGGTAGCCCTGGCGGCCGTACATGCTGACGTAGTAGCGCACCAGCAGGTGCAGCGGGATGCCGATGGTCAACAGGATGCTGGCGGCGATCGCAATGACGAACCCGAAGCCGGAGACCACCGGCAGGCGCAGCAGCACCGACAGCGAGCCGGTGCCGAAGAGGGCCAGCGCGATGCCCAGGTAGGCGGCGAGCGGCCGTGCCTCGAGCCGGGCTTCGTTCTTGATGAGGGCGGCGTACATGGTCAGCTCCTGACAGGGGTCTGGTAGGCGGTGCGGAACAGCCGGTCGAGGCTCATGCCGTGCTCGGCGCGCAGGTCGTCGGCGTCCCCGGCGAGCAGGACGCGGCCCGCCCGCAGGAAGACCGCGGCGTCCGCCACCGGCTCGATGTCGGCGATCAGGTGGGTCGAGATGACCACCAGGGCCTCCGGGTCGTACTGGGTGAGGATGGTGGAAAGGATCGTCTCGCGCGCCGCGGGGTCGACCCCGGAGATCGGCTCGTCCAGCAGGTAGACCCGGGCCCGCCGGCTCATCGCCAGCGCCAACTGCACCTTCTCGCGCTGACCCTTCGACAGGGTCTTCAGCGCACGCCGGCGGTCGATGCCGAAGTCGTCGACCAGGGCTGTTGCCCGGGCAGGGGCGAAGTCGTCGAAGAAGTCGGTGAACATCGCCACCGCGCCCTGCGCGGTCACCCCGCCGGGCAGGAAGCTCTCGTCCGGCAGGAAGGAGACCATCGCCTTGCTGGCCGGCCCGGGCCGTTCGCCGTGGACGAGCACCTCGCCGGTGTACTCGGCCAGCAGCCCCGCCACGATCTTCAGCAGGGTCGTCTTGCCGGAGCCGTTCTCGCCGAAGAGCGCGACGATGCGCCCGGCGTCCAGGGTGAGGCTCAGGTCGTCCAACGCCCGGACTGGGCCGTACTGACGGCTGAGATTGCGGATCTCCAGAGCGGTGGTCATCGGTGCTCCTCGTTGGGTGTGGATGCGTCGGTGGGGGAGAGCTGCCAGCGCTCGGCTACCAGGTTCAGGGCGGCTTCCGGGAGCAGCTGCAGGCCGTGTGCCGCGGCGATGAAGGTGTCGGCGGCCGCCCGGGCCAGACCGAGCTGGGCCTGGGTGATGAGCTCTGCGTTCGTGGTGACGAAGCGTCCGGCTGTCCGTTCTGCGACCGCCAGCCGGGTGCGCTCGAGCTCGGCGAGCGCTCGCTGCACGGTGTTCGGGTTCACTCCGAGTTCACCGGCCAGATCGCGGACGCTCGGGACGCGTTCGCCGGCGGGCCAGGCGCCGGTCGCGATCCGGCGGGTGAACTCGCGGACGAGCTGAAGCCAGATCGGCTGCCCCGGGTCGAAGTCCATCACTGTCCTCCTGTACTAATGCATTAATACAATAGCATGACAGGGAGGTCGCACAAGGGCGATGGTCGAACGGCTGTCCGTGGTGGCCGACCCTTCGAGAATCGGCCTTCGGCCGACCTCAGGGATCGGCAGATGTCACCGGTCGGCGAACCGGCTGTGGCAGATCTCCAGCATCTCGCGCAGCACGCCCAGGTCGATGTCGTCCAACTTGTTCATGTACAGGCAGGCGACGCTGGTGCTGTGCTTGCCGAGCCGGGCGAGGTGCTCGGCGTACCGGTCGAAGCCGTCGAAGTAGATCGTCAGGCGGGCCTTGCGCGGGCTGAACGCGAGCACCGGCATGTCGCCCTCGCGGCCACTCTCGTAGCGGTAATGGGTGCTGCCGAACCCGATGATGCTCGGTCCCCACAGCACCGGCTCGTTGCCGGAGATCTCCCGCATCAGGGCGATCAGCTTCTCGGACTCTTCCTGCCGGCGCGGCGCGACGCCGTCGAGGAACTCCGCGACGCTGGCGGCAGTGGGCTGGGTCTTGTTCTCGGCCATGCCGGAAGCGTACTTACCGCCTCGGAGAATGAGGAGGGGGAGCGCGGCTGGTGCGCAGGATGGTCGTTACGAGGCAGGTTGTCCGACCCGCGTCGCCGCTGCGCGATGAACTAGTCGTTCTGAGCCCATCCGTGCGACCCCACAACAACCAACTCGTAGCGCACCAGCCAGTCGCGCACCCTTGCCCCCGCCCATAACCACTATTCCGCGCACCCTCTCAGGCAAGGGCGGCCAGGAAGTCCAGCACGGCTATGGCGACGACGGCGGGCTGGTCGCGCTGCACCCAGTGGCCGGCATCAGGACCACCAGCACCGTGATGTATCCGACCTGATGTTCCTGGGTCGCAGTGCACGACGCCTGTGGGATCGGGCGCAGCTGGTGGTGCTCGCCTACGAATCCGGGCTCGTCACGCCAGGCCGACATCGGCTGGACGGGTTACCCTGAACTCGTGCTGATCGTGGGGCTGGTGCTGGCGGGCGTGGCGGCGCTGATCCACGTCTACATTTTCTATCTGGAGTCGGTGGCGTGGACGAAGCGGCCGGGGCGGGCGGTCTTCGGGCTGACCGCCGAGCAGGCCGAATCCACCAAGGAGTTGGCCTTCAACCAGGGGTTCTACAACCTCTTCCTGGCGATCATCACCGTGCTCGGGATCGTCTTCGTCGCCGCCGACCGGCTGCTGATCGGGTCGACGCTGGTGCTGGCAGGGGTCGGCTCGATGCTGGCCGCCTCCCTGGTGCTCGTCGGTTCCGACCGCGGACGCCTCCGGGCGGCCCTGGTCCAGGGGCTCTTTCCGCTGCTGGCGATCGTGCTGCTCGTGATCGGCCTGGCCGCCTGAGTCCTGGCGCGGACATGGGAGAGTGGTCTTCGCCGCAAAGATCGAGAGGGAACCGATGAAGTCCGTGCGCCTGGTCGCGTCCGACATGGATCACACGCTGCTGACCGGGGACGGCGAACTGCCGCCCGGCTTCCTGGACGACATCAGGAGCCTGAACGAGGCCGGGGTGCTCTTCGTGGCGGCCAGCGGACGTCCGCTGGTGACCCTGCAGGCGATGTTCCCGCCGAGCGACGGCATCGCCTACATCGCCGACAACGGCGGCACCGTGGTCTACCGCGACGAGATCCTCTTCCAGAGCATTCTGCCGACCCCGAGCTACCACGAGATGATCGAGCTCACCCTTTCGCGGACCTCCGGCATCCCGATCATCTGCGGCGTCGAATCCGCCTACGCCTGGAGCGGCCACCTCGAACACGCGGAGGTGCTGCGCCGGTTCCAGACCACCATCGAGTTCGTGGACGACCTGACCAGCGTCGACGTGCCGGCCGACAAGTTCACCGCCCACTTCGCCGACGGCACCGCCCGCCACCACTACGAGACCGTCTTCCAGCCGGTCTACGGGGACGACTACTCGGTCACCATCGGCGGCGCCGCCTGGATGGACATCATGAACCGTGGCGTCACCAAGGGCCACGCGCTGGGCGTGCTGGCCGAACACCTCGGGTTGAACCACGACGAGTTGATGGCCTTCGGCGACGCCCTCAACGACCTGGAGATGCTCGGCTCGGTGTACCACAGCTACGCGGTGAGCAACGCCGACGAGGCCATCCACGAGGTGGCCCGATTCACCACCGCCTCCAACGAGGAGCACGGCGTGCCGCAGGTCATCCGCGCCCTGATCGCCGAGCGGACCTCGCAGTCGTGACGCACCGGTCCGGTCCCGCGCTGCTGGCGTTGCACGGTGTCCGGGTGCTGGGCGGCCCATCCGCCGTGGCCATCGCGGAGCGGTTCCGGCTCAACGCGGCCGAGGTCCGCGAGCACCTGCTGGACGCCCAGGCGTACGGCTGGGTGACCCGCCACGACTGGTTCGGCGAGACCTGGTCGCTGACTGAGCGCGGACGAGCGGAGAACGAACGCCAGCTGGCCGAGGAGCTGGACGAGACCGGTCTCCGCGAAGCCGTGGCGGCGGCCCACCAGCGCTTCCTTCCGCTGAACCGGCGGCACGGCGAGGCCAGCACCCGCTGGCAGCTGAAGCCCGAGCCGTGGGACCGGCTGGCGGCCAACGACCACAGCGACCTGGTCTGGGACGACGCCGTGCTCGGTGAGCTGGAGGCGATCGACCGCGAGTTCGCGACGCTTGCCACCGGCCTGACCAGCGAGCTGCACCGGTTCGACGGCTACGCCGACCTTCACGCCACAGCCGTCCGGCACGCCCGGGCCGGCCGGGCCGAGTGGGTGGACGCTCCGGACCGGGCCTCCTGCCAGCTGGTGTGGATCCAGTTCCACGAAGACCTGCTGGCGACCCTCGGCATCCCGCGCGGCAGCGACGGCTGACCTCTCACCAAAGACGAACGCGCCCGGGAGGCCACCAGATCGGTGACCGCCCCGGGCGCGCTGTTCAGCTGCCTACAGCACCTCGCCGTTGGACGCGACGACGGCCTTGTACCAGTCGTAGCTGTCCTTCGGAGTGCGCTTGCCGGTGCCCTGGCCGTAGTCGTCCAGATCGACGTAGATGAAGCCGTACCGCTTGCTCATCTCCGAGGAGGAGCAGCTGACGATGTCGATCGGCCCCCACGGGAAGTAGCCCACCAGGTCCACCCCGTCCTTGACCGCCTCGCGCATCGCCGCGACGTGGTCGCGGTAGTACTCGATGCGGTAGTCGTCGTGCACGACCCCGTTCTCGTCCGGGGTGTCGAAACAGCCCAGGCCGTTCTCGGTGATCATGATCGGCAACTGGTAACGATCCCAGTACTGGTTCAACGCCACCCGCAGGCCGGTGGGGTTGATCGCCCAGCCCCACGGGTTGGCCTTCAGATACGGATTGGCCGTGCCGTGGCTCTGGCCGGCCGCCCAGCCCGCCTCGTCGATGACGTTGGTGTAGTAGTACGAGAAGGTCATGAAGTCGGCCGTCCCCGCCGCCAGATCCGCCTCGTCCTCGGCACCGAATTGCAGTTCGATCCCGCGATCCGCGAAGTAGCGCAGCGCGAAGCCGGGGTAGCGTCCGCGCAGCATGACGTCGGAGAAGTAGAGCTCCATCTGGTTCTGCTGCAACGCCGCCAGAACGTCCCCGGGCTTGCACGAGGCCGGGTCGACGTTGCCGTGACAGAGCATCATGCCGATCTTCAGCTCGGGGAACCGCTCGTGCGCCAGCTTGGTCGCACGGGCGCAGGCCACCATCTCGTTGTGCACCGCCTGGTACTTCGCCTCGTCCAGGTTCTCCACCTTGTCGGCGGCCACCCCGAGGTGGTTGAACGATTCGTGGGTGATCAGGTTGATCTGGTTCACCAGGATCCAGTACTTCACCCGGCCCTGGAAGCGCTCGAAGAGCACCTCGCAGTAGTGGACGAAGAAGTCGATCAGCTCCCGGGAGTACCAGCCGCTGTAGGCGGTGGTCAGGTGCAGCGGGATCTCGTAGTGGGAGACCGTGAGCACCGGCTCCATGCCGTTGGCCAGCATCTCGTCGACCAGCCGGTCGTAGTAGGCCAGACCGGCCTCGTTCGGCTCCGTCTCGTCCCCGTTGGGGAAGATCCGCGCCCAGTTGATGGACGTCCGGAAGGCGTTCATCCCGGTACCGGCCAGCAGCTGCAGATCGTCGGCATAGGTGTGGTAGAAGTCGATCGCGTCCCGCTTCGGGTAGCGGCCGACCTGGTCGGCCATCGCCGCCTCGACGTCGGCGGTGGTCAACTCGGCGTTGCCCCGCTTCTCCAGCGGCAGGTCACCGCGGAACAGGTTGATGTCCGCGACGCACCACCCCTTGCCGTCCGCCTTCCAGGCCCCTTCGGCCTGGTTGGCCGCGATCGCGCCGCCCCAGAGGAAGCCCTCCGGGAAGCCGTTCGGCACACTCATCACACTGCTCCTGACTCTGCGTCGATCTCGATCTTCTCCAGCGCGGAAAGCCGCGCGTCGATCCGCTGGAAGACCGACGAGAGCTTGCGCACCAGCCGGTATTCGCTGTTCACCGTCATCAGGGTGTCCTGAGCGTGGGTGAACAGCATCGAGTAGGGGAGATCCTCCCCGGCCGCCGCTGCCTGGATGCAGTCGGTGTGCTGCCGGTGCGCCTCGCGCACCTTCACCTGCGCCTGATCCAGCAGGTCGGTGGCCGTGGCGAAGTCGCCTTGTGCGTAGGCGTCCGCGGCCTCGAAGGAGAGCCGGCGTGCCTCGCCGGCGTTGATGATGATCTGCATCGCAGCCGGGACGAGCTTGTCCTCGTTTTCCATGTTCGGAACCTTTCAGTGGGGGGTTAGGCGGCCACGGACGCGGAATCGGCGGATTCGGCGGCCTCGGCCTCGAGGGACTGCTTCTCGTAGGACTTGAAGAAGGGGTACCAGATGGCTGTGGCCAGCACGACGATCGCCGCGAACAGCAGGAGTGCGGTGACCGAGCCGGTCGTGATCCAGGTGGAGATCGGGAACGGCATGTACCACATCTCGAACTGGAACATCGGGATCGGCGCGAACGGGATGACCTTGGTGAAGATCCACACCACCAGCGGCAGGACGATGCCCTGCAGCCACATCGGGATCATCAGCGTCGGGTTCCAGGCGATCGCGCCGAAGACCACCGGCTCGTTGATGTTGAAGATGGCCGGCGGCAGGCAGGCCCGGCCCAGCGCCTTGAGCTTGGTCGACTTCGACAGCATCAGCATGATCACCAACGGGAAGGTAGCCCCGATGCCGCCGACCCACAGGTAGGTCGAGTAGATGGTGGCGTTGGTGACCAGGTTGACCGCGGTGCCGTCCATGTTGGCCTGCATGGCGGCCAGCAGCACCGGGGTGAAGACGGGGGTCAGCACCCAGGACGAGATGCCCATCGAGTACAGGAAGCAGAAGATGAAGAGCATCAGCGAGAAGCCCCACGGGGTCTCCATCACACCGGCCAGCGGCATGAAGATCGCCAGCACCGCGTTGTAGAGATCGAAATGGAGCAGGTCGACCACGACCCAGCCGGCGATGATGACGGTGCCGACCGGCAGCATGGCGTCGAACCAGGCGCGGACGAAGTCGGGGATCACCGACTCGTCGGAGAAGAACGAGAACTTTCCGAAGACGCTCATCACCCAGCCGGTGAACAGGCCGGAGACGATCGCCACGAACATGCCGCCGGCGCCGAGGGCGCTATGGCCGAAGCCGGGCGCTCCGTCGGCGATCACCTGCGGGGTGATGATGATCAGGAAGAGCGAGATGCCGGAGAGGCCGGCGATGATGCGCTGCTTGCGCAGCCGCTTCTTCTCCATCAGGTTGAACGGGATCAGGAAGGCCACGAAGAGCGAGACCATCCCCATCGTCCAGCCGAATGGGGTCCAGAAGCTGGGCAGCCACTCGATGTAGTCGTTCAGGATCGCCAGCATCGCGAAGAGCGAGCCGAGGAAGATGAACGGCAGGGTCTGCATGATCGAGTCCTTGAGGGTCACGATCCAGACGTTGTTGTTGATCTTGGCCATGCGCGGCGAGAACGAGTTCTCCAGCCAGTAGATGAACTTCTTCATCAGCGAGCGCTCCTTCTAGCCGAGTTCGGCGAGCAGATGGTCGACGGCCTTGTTGCCGTCGAGGGTGGAGTAGTAATCCGGCTTCATGAGGATCACCTTCACCGGGTGGTCGCCGATGTACTCGTCCACCTCGTCGAGGATGTAGGCCAGGTGCGGCCCCACCATCAGCACGTCGATCTCGTCGACGTAGTTCTCGATCTCGGCCTCGCCGCGGGCGACGACCTTCGCGTCCATCCCACGGGCAGCCGCTGCCTTGCGGATGTTGGCCGCCATGAACCCGCTGCTGGCACCCGAGCCACACACCAATAGGATCCGTAACTGCTTCACTGCGCCTCCTTGTCGCCGGAGCACCGGTGTTGGCGCCCACCGTTCCACGGTGCCGGACGGGCGGCCTCGAAGCCACCAGAGTGTCTTCCGCACCCCCGGAAACCGCACTGGCGGCCTTCCGGGGGTGAGGAAGAGGCCCTGGTGGCGTTTCTTCCGCCCACCGTCAATGATGATCGGCAGTCAGGAGGGCCAACGACGAACCATGCAGACACGCCATGAGCGCCAGCAGCAGCTTGTCAACGAGTTGCGGGCGGCAGAGGGACGGCTGACCGGCCGGGAGCTGGCGCTGCGCCTGGGAGTGACCGCCCGCAGCGTCCGCGACTACGTGCGCGCCATCAACTCCGGCGCGCAGGCTCCGTTGATCATCTCCGACCAGGACGGCTACCGCCTCGACGAGCGCGCCTACCGGCGCCACCGGAACACGCGCGGCAAGCGCCGTACCGGCTACGACAGCCCCGAGAAGCGGCTCTACTACATCGTTCGCTACCTGGTGGGCCACGCCGACGGAGCGGACGTCTTCGAACTGGGGGAGCGTCTCAGCGTGAGCCCGGCCACCATCGAGGCCGACCTTGGCCGCGCCCGGGAACTCTTGCGCGAGCACCAGCTGGTGATCCGCCGCGACCGCGAGATCGTCCGCATCGAGGGGCCGGAACGGCAGCAGCGCAAGCTGGTGCGCCACCTGCTGCTCGGCTCCGGCGAGGCCGGCCTGCCCAGCCTGGACGGCCCGCAGCGGCACGGACGCGCCCGCCGGCTGCACGACGCCGCGATCGGCCATCTGGCCGAGGCGGGGCTGGATGTCAACGAGTACGTCCTGAACGATCTCGTGATGCACCTGACCATCGCCGCCGATCGGATCAGCGCCGGCCACGTGCTGACGGCGGTCGGGGAGCCGCTGCCCACCGGACGCCGCGGCGCGGTCTGGGCGGCCACCGAGGGCCTGGCCAGCGCGGTGCGGCAGATCTTCGACGTCGTTCTCTCCGACGCGGATCTGCAGAACCTGCACGACATCCTGGCCACCCGGGTGTCGGAGACCGCCGTCCGCTCCGCCGTCTCCGCCGAGGCCCTGGGCATCACCCGTGAGGCCTTGCGCGATCTCTCCAACCAGTTCCTGCTCGACCTCTACGACGAGGCGACCGTCTTCGCGCTGACGCTCCACGTCCAGGCGCTGATCCTGCGGGCGAGCAATGGCGAGAGTCTGGACACCCCGCTGGGTCCCGACTTCCGCAACATGCACCCGCTCATCCATGAACTTGCGCTGCAGTTCGCCCACCGCATCGAGGCCCGCACCGGGATCGAGGTCGGCGCCGGGGAGGTGGACTTCCTGGCCTTCCACCTGGGCAACCAGGTGCAGCGGCAGATGACGCAGGGCCCGCCGGTCACCATCACCTGCGTCGCCCCGCGGTACAGCACCCTGCACGAGGAGCTCGCCGACCGGCTCGGCCGGATCGTCCAGGAGCACGCGGTGGTGGAGAACCTGGTGACCAGCCTCAGCCACGACTGGTCGACGGTGACCAGCGACCTGGTGGTCTCGGTGGTGGATCTCGATCTGGACACCCTTCCGGTGCTGCGGATCAGCCCCTTCCTGACCGAGGCCGACATCGACAAGGTGGCCACCGCCGTCCGCGCCGAACGGGTGCGGGCGGCACGGGCCAAGCTGCGCGCCAACATGATCTCGCTGCTGGATCCGAACCTCTTCCACCATCGGGAACAGGTCGCCAGCAAGCTGGACGCGCTCACCCTGCTGAGCCGGACGCTGGAACGGGAGGGCTACGTCGCGCGGGGCTTCCTGGCCGACGTGCTCGACCGCGAGCGGCGCTCACCGACGGCCTTCGGCGGACAGTTCGCCATTCCCCATTCCATGTACATGGACGCGGCCAAGACCGGCATCGCGGTGCTCGTCAGCGAGACCCCGATTCCCTGGGGACCCTCCTCGGTGCGACTGGTGCTGATGTTCGCGGTGAGCCCGGACGGACGCCCGGTCTTCCGGGACGTCCTGGACGAGCTGATCGGCGTGCTCAACGACCCCGCCAGCATCGTCGCGTTGCTGGATTCCTGCGACGACCACCACCGGTTCGTCCGCCGGCTCAGCCGGCTGCTCACCGAATGAGGTAGTGCCGCCGGTCAGGCGGTGGCCAGCGCGGCGTCCAGATCGTCGGCAGGGGCGAGCCGGCGCAGCGTCCGGTAGGAGCCGACCGCGATCAGGGCGGCGAGGGCGGCGGAGACGACGACCACCCAGAAGCCGGCGTGATAGCCGCCGGAGTCGATGGCCTTACCGGCCACGCTCGAGCCCAGCGAGGCGCCGATGCCGATGCCCGTGCCCATCCAGGCCAGGCTCTCGGTCAGGCGAGGGGCCGGGGCGAGTTGCTTGATCAGGGTGTTGCCATTGATCAGGGTGGGCGCGATCGTGACCCCGACCACCACGCCGACCGCCGCGAGCAGCAGGACGGAGTTGGCGGCGAGCAGCCCGAAGGCGGTGACCAGCAGGGCGATGACCCCGACCAGGAACCGGATCGGCAGCGGTGAACGCCAGTGCCGGGCGCCGTAGTAGAAGCCGGCCGCCGCCGAGGCGAGGGCGAAGACGGCCAGGACCAGGCCGGCCGAGCCGCGGGCGTCCATCGAGGTCGCCGCGGCGACGACGGTGATGTCGATGCTGCCGAAGACGGCACCGATCAACAGGTTGACCGCGATCACCGGCCCCACCCCCGGGAACAGGACCACCAGTCGTTCCCGCAACGGCACGCGGGCGCCGGCGACGGTCTCCCGAGGCAGGATCGGCGGTTCGGTGGCGCGTTGGGAGTAGAAGGTCAGCGCGCCCACCAGGGTCAGCACGACGGGCAGCACCAGGCCCGCCACCGGGTGCACCAGGGTCGCCATCGCGGTGGCCACCACCGGGCCGACCACGAAGGTCAGCTCGTCCAGGGTGGATTCCAGCGCGAAGGCCGTGTGCAGCTTGCCGGGATCGGCGGTGACATGGTTCCAGCGGGCCCTTACGAGGGCACCCGGCGCGCCTCCGGTGGCGCCGGCGAGCACCGCCGCCGGGAAGAGCGTCCACACCGGGGTCCGCAGCAGCGCGAGGACGACCAGCGCGGCGATGCTGAGGCAGCTCACGATCGCCGCCGGCAGCATCACCCGGCGCTGCCCATGGCTATCGACCAGGTTGGAGAGCACGGCGGTGCCGAGCGCCCACGCGAACCCATTGGCGGCGGCCAGGGCGCCGGCCAGCTCGTAGCTGCCGTAGAGGCCCGAGACCATCAGCACCAGCCCGATGCCCATCATGGCGCCGCCGGAACGGGCCAGAAGGCCGGCTGAGGAGAACTTCAGGGCGCCCGGGATACGAAGAATGTCGAGATACGGACGCATCAGACGATTCTCTCACGTCCGGCGGGAAGCACCCAATCCGTCAGGCGGTGGATTTCAGCTCGGCCAAGCTCCCGTGACCGGCGCGGTCAGGCGAGATCGGCGCCGTTGGAGGCGATGACCTTCCGGTACCAGTGGAAGGAATCCTTGCGACTGCGATTCCCCGTCCCATTGCCCAGGTCGTCGAAATCCACGTAGATGAAGCCGTACCGCTTGCTGATCTGCGAGGTCGACGCGCTGATCAGGTCGATCGGCGCCCAGCTGGTGTAGCCCATCAGCTCCACCCCCTCGTCGACCGCCCGGATCATCTCGGCGAAATGGGCCCGGAAGTAGTCGATCCGGTACGGGTCGTGGATGCTGCCGTCCGGTTCCAGCACGTCGCGCATGCCCAGGCCGTTCTCCACGATGAAGAGCGGCTTGCCGTACCGGTCGTAGAGGTCGATCAGCGAGATCCGCAGCCCGACCGGGTCGATCTGCCAGCCCCATTCCGACGACTCCAGGTAGGGGTTCTTCACCCCCAGGATGGTGTTGCCCGGGGTGCGTTCGGCGTCCGGACGGACCGACTCCGTCATCGTCATGTAGTACGAGAACGAGATGAAGTCGACCGGATGGGCCTTGAGCAACTCCTTGTCGCCGTCCTGGAACGGGATCGTGATCCCCTTGCGTTCCAGGGCGCGCAACGCCAGCCGGGGATACTCGCCGCCGGCCTGGACGTCGGTGCACAGGTAGAGCATCCGCTCCTTGGCCTGGGTGGCGGCGACGTCGTCGGGGTGGCAGGTGTTCGGGTAGGTGGTGAGCATGGTCAGCATGCAGCCCAGCGTCGACTCCGGCCACTGCTCGTGCAGCATCCTGGTGATCGACGCGGAGGCGACGAACTGGTGGTGCAGGGCGGTGTAGCAGGCCTGCTCGACGCTGCCCTCGACCGTCTCCTCGATGATGCCGCCGGAGGTGAACGGGTGCCGGATGATGGAGTCGATCTCGTTGAACGACAGCCAGAGCTTCACCAGGTGCCCGAACCGGTCGAAGCAGGTCTGCGCGAACCGCTCGAAAAGGGCGATCGTGCTGCGCTGGACCCAGCAGTTGTTCTTCAGCACCAGGGCCAGCGGCGGGTCGTAGTGGGAGAGCGTCACCAGCGGTTCGATGCCCAGCTCACGCATCCGGGTGAACAGGTCCAGGTAGAAGGCGACCCCCTCCTCGTTGGGCTCCAGTTCCTCACCGGTCGGGAAGAGCCGCGTCCAGGCGATCGAGACCCGCAGCACGGTGAAGCCCAGCTCGGCGAAGAGCTCCAGATCCTCCGGGTAGCGGTGGTAGAAGTCGATGCCGCGCCGCTTTGGGTAGTAGGTGTCGTCCTCGTCCGCCATCGCCTCGGTGACGCTGGCCACGGTGTGGTGATGATGGGCGGCGTACTCCTTGGGATCGGCCTTCGGACGGTACTTGGCGACATCGGACGCCGCCGGCCCGCGACCGCCTTCCCGCCAGCCGCCCTCGCACTGGTTCGCGGCGAGCGCGCCGCCCCACAGAAAACCCTCGGGAAGACTCACTGTGCTGCCTCCTTGTGTTGCCCGGTGGACGGCTGCCTGCGCACCAAACAAAAAAGACCCGAGGCGTCGCGTTTGCTCCGCTCGGATCCTGCCTGTGACCAGTTACATGTCCGCCGCCCAGTCTGGCAGGCCGGTTCAGGGGTCGCAAGCATAACGGCGCGGCTTTCCCGGGCCGAGGCCGGCCAGCGTGGCGACCGGCTCGACCGTCGCCTCGCGGCCCAGCAGGGTGCGCAGGGCGGTCTCGACCCGCCGGAGGTCGCCCTGGACGACCCGGGCCAGGACGGAGCCGTCGGCGCGCTGGTGCACCGTCCAGCCCAGAGCGCCCGCCGCCTGGAGTTGCTGGGTGAGGTCGATGCTGGAGACCTCCGAGCCGTCCGCGGCCCGGAACCGGACGTGCGCCCGTCCCTCCAGATCGGCCAGGGCCGGGCGTCCGTCCAGCTCGACCAGGCGGGCGTGGTCCCCGGTGCGGTAGCGGACCAGCGGCAGCAGCGGGTTCTCCCCGGCGGTGACCACGATCTCGCCCGGTTCGCCATCGGGGACGGGGTGGCCATGGTCGTCCAGGATCTCGACCACCAGGCGGCGGTCGAGGATGCGGAACGGGCCGTCGTCGGTGCGGACGCCGATCGGGCGGGTCTCGTGCAGCCCGTAGACGTCGAAGACCGGGCAGCCGAAGGCCTCTTTCAGGCGCGCCCGCAGGGGTCCGGAGAGGGCCATCGCGCCGGAGAACAGGGCCAGCGGACGCACCGCGTCCACCAGATCCGGTCGCAGCAGTTCGGCCAGGGTGGAGGGGTCGCCGGTGATCACCTGCGGATCCTGTGCGATCAGGAAGTCGCGCCGGGCGCCGGGGTAGGGCCATTCGGCCTCGGCCAGGTTGATCCGGGCCATGGTGGTCTGGTCGAAGCCGCTGATCACCGAGGCATAGGTGAAGGCCTGGTGCTGCAGGACGAGGTTCACCAGCGCCATGCGGTTCACCACCGGTTGCCAGTCGATGCCCTCGGCGCGGACCAGGTCGACCAGCAGGTGGAAGGAGCGGGCGACCTCCTCGACGTCGTCGGGGATCATCAGCGCCGCCCCGGTCGATCCGGAACTGGAGCCGTGGAGCAGCCGGCTGAAATCGGCGTCCAGTGGGACGAAGGCCGCGATGTCGGCGGCCAGGTCGGCGCGGCCGATGGTGGGGAAGTCGGCCAGGGTGTGCAGGCCGGTCAGCCGGCGGTAGGCGGGTAGTTTCCGGGCAACGGCCAGGTGTTCCTCGAGCCAGCCCTCGATGGGCAGCGGACGCCGGGTGCGCTCGATCTGCTCGGCGGTGAGCCGGTCGCCGGTGGCGTGCGTCCAGCGTGGTGCGGCCGGATGATGCCGGAGAGCAGCCAGCCGGGCGGCCCCGTCCGGGGTGAGGGTGGGCCACCGCTCGGCGTCGCTCAGCACGGCCGAGACGCCGGGGCGGTACTCGGCGATGGCCAGCGGGTCGTCACTCACGGCTGTACCTGGCGGCGGCCTCGCGGGCGCGGGCCTCGTCCAGCCGGCGGCGCAGTTCGTCGCGGTGGCGGTGCTCGGCGAAGCTGGCCGCCAGCGCCTGGTTGAACCTCAGCGAATCCCGGGCGGCCAGGGCGGCGCGGGCCGCGTCCGGACGCTCGCCGGCGGGAAGCTGCCCGTTCCACAGCAGGAAGGTGCGGGCGGCCTCTTCGCGGCGCTCGGCGTCGGCGATCCATTCGGCCGGATCGACCACCGGGGCCAGCCGTAGCCCGAACGCGTCGAGGGCCAGCGTGTCGCGGGGATCGACGAGCGGCAGGGATTCGCCTTCCCGCGGCCCGACGCTCAGTGGCGGGTCGAACGGGCCGAGCAGCAGTTCGCTGGCGAACAGCCACAGGCCGATCGCCAGCCCGCGGCGCACCCGGTGGTCGGCGACGAAGGCCAGGGCGGCCAGCCGGGGCAGGGTGTGGGTGCCGAGCAGGTCGCCGGCCAGCGCAGGGATCGAGGCCTGCTCGGCCAGGAAGTCGGCGGGCACGGTGGAGAGCCGGGCGGCGACAGCCACCACGGACGGACCGGGCCGCAGGGACGCCCACTGGTCGTCCTCCACTGGCGCGATCGAGCTCCACTGCCGCAGCAGTTCCTCGGTGTCAGCCATGAATCACCTCCGCGAGCCGGGCGCAGACCGCCGGGGCATCGTCCATCGATTCCAGGTAGGCGACCTGGTAGCCCGCCTGGGCGGCGAGCGGCGCCACCCGCCGGCTCCGGTCGAGCAGCACCAGGGTGGCCGTGGTCAGCTTGGGACGCACCTGCGCGGCCACCTGCGCGTAGGGGTCGTTGCCTTTGCCGAACATCGAACTCAGCCCGTCGTCGGAGAGCACCACCAGATGCCGCCGGACGGTCTCGCCGGCGTCGGGCAGGCCGGCGTAGCGGTCGCGCAGCAGGTCGAGCGGGAAGGAGGTTCCGCCGGCGTAGAAGAAGGCGATCCCGGCCATCACCGCCACCGGATCGCGCAGGAACCGGTCCGGCCCGGCGACCTGACCCGGGCTCGCCCAGCTGGTCGGACGCACGGCGCCGCCGCCACGCAGCACCGACAGCGCCAGGATCGCGCCCGCGAGCACGGCCGGCGAGCCGCGCCTCGGATCGGGCATCGAACCGGAGGAATCGATGTAGAGATCGAGCCGGACGCTGACCGGCGCGGGACGTTCCGGGTCGTCGATCCGGGCGCGGCGACGGGTGGTGATGCCGGGCAGGATCTCGGGCGCCGCGGTGAGCGAGCCGGGCCAATCCAGATCGGCCAGATCGTCGCCGAGCTCCCACTGCTCCAGTGGGCCGGGCAGGTCGGCGGCGTCGTCGCTGGGCTGGAGTTCGGTGAGCGGCTTCACCCAGGGCCGGGCCTGGGTGCGGTACCAGGTCGCCATCACCGCGTCGGCCAGCGAGGGGTCGTAGAGCGCCAGCGTCTCGGCCAGGCCGTAGCCCTGGCCGGCGCCCGTTCCGATCCCTGCGGCTGCTCCTCCGATCCCTGAGCCTGTCGAAGGGTCGGTCTCCTTCTGCGTGCCCAAGGCGGGATGAACCGGTGGCGCCGACAGCCGCGGATCGCCCAGCACCGCGCCGATCTCGGTGGCCGTGGGGTCTTCCGCGCCGGTCTCGCCCGCGCAGCCGACCCGGATGGAGAACGACAGCGCGCCGCTGCGTGGCAGGTAGGGGGCGACCAGCATCCCGAAGGAGAGCGCCCCGGAGATCGGATCGTCGGCGAAGACCCTGGTCAGCCGGGTCAGCAGATGCGCGTCGGCCACCGGATCCGCCAGGATCTGGGCGTCGATGGCCTGCTCGGCGGCCTGCACCTCGGCCTGGGCTGCCTGGAGTTGCTTCTCCTGCTCGGCGTACTTGTCCTGCTTGACGGCGATCCACACCGGTTCCGGAGCCGCGATCTGCGGCTGGCCGGGCTGCCGTGCCACGGGGGGATCGGCGCGGCACAGCGTTCCTGGGGGCAGCGCCCAGGAGAGCTCATAGGAGCGCCGGAGCACCCAGCCCAGCGGGTCCGCCGGCTCGGTGACCGCCAGTCGCCGCCAGAGCCGGATCATGCCGGGCTCGGTCTCCGGGTCGCGGCGGCGCTGCAAGGCGGCGACGCGCAGGTTGATCAGCTGATCCGACCACAGGTTGCTGAGCAGGTTCACCAGATCGGGCAGCGCCGGGCGGTCGCTGGCCAGCAGCGCGCGGCCCAGCTGATGACGCAGCTTCAGGGAATCCAGCCGGGTGCTGGGGGAGAGCACGTGGTGGCCGATCTCGTGGGCGAAGACGCTCTCCAGCTCGGCCACCGCGTCCGCCTTGCGGAGCGCCGGGACGTGGATCGTGATCTGCGGTGGGAAGGAGAACCAGGCGAAGCTGGGCGGGTGGGGTGTGGCCACCAGTTCCGGATCGTGCAGCTGGACGCCCCACAGCGCCTGCGCGGAAAGCCAGGCGGGCCGCCAGTCGAGGTCGATGGACTGGGCCCCGGCCGCGTCACGACCGTTCGACCGGCTCGGAGATCGTTCGGGCCCGCTCACTGCCGACCGCTCTCTGCGGGGACGGTCAGGGTGACCAGGTAGGACGCCGGGAAGACCGCGATCCGGACCCCGGAGGAATCGGTGTCGGGTCCGCATTCCGGGGCCTCACCGAGCTCGGTGAGCAGGGCGCCGAAGACATCGGCGTCCAGCTGCCACCAGGTGTCGCCCGCCAGCACCACCCAGCGTCCGGTGATCGACCCGCGTCCGGCCAGAGTGGGCGGCGCGAGCCACGGGCCGCCCAGCCCGGAGAAGCCGCCCGCCCGCATCACCTGGCCGCCTGTGGCGGCCCGTCCGGGCCACCAATAGGGGTCGAGCTGCTGAAGTTCGGCGAAGTCGGAGAGCGATTCCGGAGAGAACCCGAGAGCTGCCGCAACGGCCGGTTGCGGCACGACGGAGAGCAGCCGGAGCGCCTCGAAGCGCAGGCTGAGCGCACCGGCCCGCCAGCCGGCGATCGAGGCGAGCTGGTGGGCGTCCGGCACCGGCGTGGCAGCCAGCCCGGCGGCCAGGAAGTGGTGGAAGAGCGCGGGGCTGCCACCCCAGGCGGTGACATTGGCGGCGGCCACGGCGAGTTCTTCGGCGGCCAGTTGAGGGACCGGCCCGCCGACGATCCCTGAGCTTCCGACGATCCCTGAGCTTGTCGAAGGGTTGACCCAGGCGTTGACGGCCTGCCCCGGCCGGCTCACGATCCTCATCGCGTGGCTCCGGGCCGTCCCTGCACCCAGCGCAGGTAGCCGGAGTAGCGCTGGTGCAGGTACTTCAGCGCGGCGAGGTCGTCGAAGTGGCGTCCGTAGAGCTTCCCGGAGGCGGCGATGGTGTGCAGCTGGGATTCGATCGCCGTGATCCGCTGGCTGGTCTCGACGGCGCCCAGCCCGTCCAGGCCCTTGTCGAACTCGGCCAGCAGGGCGCCGACCGGGTCGTCCACCGCCAGGCCGAGGGCGTCGAACTGCCGGTTCGAGTCGGCGAACAGACCGGCCAGCCAGCTCGCCAGATCACTGGCCAGCTCCGGCTCGGCGCCCACGTCGAAGCGCGGATGGGTGGGGTTCGGCAGCAGCTTGCCGCGTAGCGCGAACGGCAGCACCGCGGCCACGTCCGCCACGCCGACCTCGGTCTGACCGCGGAACCAGGCGATCGCCTTGGCGTACAGCACCAGGCTCTGCAGGCTGCGCACCGAGAGGCTGTTCAGGGTCTGCGCGCCCAGATCGGCCTGCTGGTCGGCCCCGCTGTTGGCCTCGATCACCTCGCTGACCCGGCCACCGGCGGTCATCACGGTGTCCTTCGTGCGGTACTCGAACTGGCGTCCGCCGTGCTGGACGAACTCGAAGTGGCTGAAGAAGAACTCCAGCCGCCGTCGCACGGCGGCCGGCAGCGGGACGGCGCGGATCTCGGCCAGCATCGCGGTCTGCTCGGCCGGGGTGAAGACCAGCTCCGCGGGGACGTGCTCCTCGGGCTTCTCGCCGGCCTCGACCCGGGCGACCAGTTCGCTGAAGAACCGGCTGTTGAAGCCCAGCGCGGCCACGGTGACGTCCATCCGGTCCTTGAGGGCCTGGATCACCGGGAAAGTGCCGCCGCCGGCGTCGTCATTGGCGGTGAAGAACCAGCTCTCCACCCCCTGGCCGGGATCGGTGCGATGCATCTGGTCGTGGCTCTCCACGTAGCCCTCGGCGACCATGGTGAGCAGCGCCGACTGGGTCTTGGTGGGGATGCGGTTGTACTCGTCCACGATCTTCACCGGACGGGTCAGCCACTCCCGCCAGGCGATGCCGATGTCGGCCAGCCGGCTCGCGTTCACCAGGTCGCGCGGCAGCGGGATGCCGACCAGGTCGCTGATGGTGAGCTGCGGCTGCCCCTGCTGAACGCCACGACGCACCTCTTCAGGTGTAGAGCCGGCCAGGACGCCCATCAGCACGGCGAGAGTGGTCTTGCCGCGTCCCGGACCGCCGATGAGCAGGCACTTGCCACCGACCGCGAAGGTGAGCAGCGGGATTAGCACGTTCGACGCGAAGGAGGGGTCGCGCGGCAGGCTGAGTTCGGCACCCGCATCGCCGAGCTTGTAGGCCAACGGCGTCCCGTGGCTGAACTCGACGTCGTAGTAGGGCGAGATCACCGCACGGTTGACCAGCCAGTAGTAGGCCCGCCGCAGCTTCTCGTCCAGGTCCGGCTTGGCCGGCTCACCGGGCGGGGTGAACAGATCCGCCGTCGTCCGCGGTTCGATGGACGCCCCCTCGCCATGCGTCGTCGGCGAAGCGGAGAGCTTGTTCCAGCGGTCGGCCATGGGCTCAGACTAGGGCGTGAGCGGACGACCCTTCGACAAGCTCAGTTCCTCGGCCTATCACCATCCCCACGTCGAAGATTGGGTACCGAAGTTGGCAGCCGATCTTCGAGCTAAGCCTGTTGAAGGGTCATCTGCTGCAGCTGTTCCAGGGGCAGCGCGAAGCTCGTCCGGCGGGCGACGGCGGCTTCGACCAGCGGGACGGCCGCGGCCACCCGCTCGGCCGGAGTGCCCCGCACCTCGGCCCAGGGGGTCGGGTGGGCGTCCAGCACCTCGCGGAAACGCTGCTGCATGGCCTGCCGGATGTGCTCGCCGTCGCGGGAGCCGTCGTCGACCCAGGGGATCTCGTCGCCGGTCAGCAGGTAGAGATCCGGCAGGTGCGCGGCGGCCCGGGCCAGGATCGCCGGCGACTCGACGCCGAGGTAACGCTCGTACCACAGCGCGGTGGCGAGCACATCGGTGTCGCAGATCAGCAGTGGGACGGGGGCACGGCGCAGCGCCACGTCCTCCATGACGATCTGCCGGTCGACGATCAGGTCGAACTCGTCGGGCCGCCACGGCTCGTCCAGCCCGCCCTCGCGGGCGAAGGTGTGCTCGCGTCCGTACTCGGGAACCCAGGGAGCGCCGAAGTGGGCGGCGAGATCCTCGGCCAGGGTGGTGGAACCGGTGGATTCCGCGCCGAGAATCACCACGCGGGCCGCCAGGCCGGCGCGGGTCCCGGGGGTGAGTTCGTGCCAGTGCCCGGCCAGATCGGCCCGGACGGCCGTGCCCGAGACCTGGTTGTCGGTACGTCCGGGGTCGACCTGTACCCAGGTCGCACCGAGCCGGCGGGCGAGCTCGGCGCCGTAGCCGTCGGAGGTGAAGACCGCATCCACCGGTGCGTCGAGCAGGGATTCGATCACCGTCATGTGCGCATCCCAGACGGTGGGGGAGTCGTAGTCGATCTCGGCCTCGTCCATGCCGCCGACCACCCGGGCGGTCGGGTGATCCTCGGTCAGCCAGTCGAGGCGCTGCCGCAACGTGATCGACTCGACCTCGGACGCGAGCACCTCGACGGTGACCCGCTCGCAGGCGCGCAACGCCGTCCGGATCAGGTGGTGATGGCCGGAATGCGGGGGATAGAACTTCCCCAGCACCAGACCGTGGCGGAAAGTGCGCGCGCGGTCACTCCGAGATCCCGGATCGGAGTCCGGGATGACGTGGTCGTGGGTGGTTCGGCGTGAGTCAGCCGGCATGAAAGGAACCCTGAACTGGGTGGGACGATCCCTGAGCCTGTCGAAGGGTCGCCCCGGCGTTCCGCCGCGCGATGGCCCGCCAGCTGAGGTAGCCGGTGACGCAGAGCGCGCCGAAGCCGGCGTAGAGCACCGAGGTGAGCACCAGCCCGGTCACGGCGTAGAGCCAGACGTAGCCGATGTCGACCGCCAGCCACACGAACCAGTTCTGGATCCACTTGCGGTTGAGCATGTACTGCGCAGCCAGGCTGCCGGCGGTGGCCGCGGCGTCCGGCACCGCGATCGTCGAGTCGGTGAAGCTGAGCAGCACCCAGGACAGCACCGCGGCGGCGGCCACCGCGGCCAGCGCCAGCGGGAGGACGGCGCGGCGCGGGATCGAACCGATGTAGTCGGAATCCTGCTCGGCGCCCCGCGTCCAGCGCAGCCAACCGTGGATGGCGAGGGCCGCGAAGACGATCTGCAGGCCGGTGGTGGCGTACAGTCCGTTGGCCGCGAACAGGCCGATGAAGACCAGGTTGTTGGCCAGCCCGATCGGATACGTCCAGACATTGCGCAGCACCGCCAGCACCACGCAGACGGCCCCGGTGGTGAAGCCGAGCACCTCGGTCCAGTTCGCGATCAGCCAGTCCAGCACGCCCGCCAGCGTAGAGCGTCCTGGGAGAGATGCCTGACGTAACCGCTGTTCGGCTTCAAGGCCCCGGAAGCCGACGAACTGCAGCGCCGGGGGTGTCGCAGAACCTGAAGCGTCCCCGAACTGCACGGAATTTCGCTGGTTTCATGCACGATGACAGGGGGATTTTCGGCAACCGCCGGGAACGCTCGATATTCTTCACAGTAGGAACACAGCAAGCTGTTCCGCCAAAGATGTGCACGAGGGAGCGCACCACACCATGACCCACCCCATCGATACTTCGGGCCGCGCCGTCCGCCGCGGCTACTGTTCACCGAGGCGTTGGAATCCGAGGATGAACCGGTCGAGTCGATCTACGGCTGGGTGTGGGACGACTACTCCTCCGACGACCTGACGGGTGTTGACGTCACGGTGTATCCCGTGGGTTCTGCAGAGCCGTACGCCACCACGACCACCAATTACGGCTTCTATGTCTTTGAAGATCTGCCCGCCGGAAGCTACGACGTGCAGTTCTCCCACGCCGACTTCTTCCCCGAATGGTGGGACGACGTCCCGGACAGGTGGCAGGCCACACATCTGTCGGTCGCTGACGGCGAGCCCGTGGAGGCGAGTGCCGAGCTTGGTGTGCGAGCGTCCATCGAGGTGACTGTCACCAACGCTGCGAAGAAGCCGCTGGCTGATCGTTGGGTGCAGCTGTGGCTCATCGATGATGCGGGTGAATGGCAGGACTTGGGAGGCGCCTGGACCGACTCGAATGGCCAGGCGGCGATGTTCGGCCTTCCAGCGGGCTACTACCAGGTCGGCGACAATGATCTCCCCAAGGATGCGCGGCTGAAGGTGACAGGCCATTACGTCTCACTGTTGGCGTACTCCGGCACGAAATCCGAAGGCTGGCTCTCTCCGTTCATCGAAGGCGAACCGTCGACCGGATCGACGTTGAAGATCGATCGCGGCCCGGGCAGGTGGAAGAAGACCACCTTCAGCTACCAGTGGCTGCGCGACGGCGGCGACATCGCGAAGGCGACCCAGTCGACCTACAAGACCGGGATCGCGGATCGTGACCTGCAGCTGCAGGTGCGGATGACCGCCAAGCAGGGCAACAACACTTTCACCGTGGTATCCCCGACCTCCTGGTGGATCACCCTCGTCGGGGTGCCGACCATCACTGGCACGGCCGCGGTCGGTTCGACGGTGACGGTGGACGAAGGCACCTGGGACGAATACATCGGCTTCAGCTACCAGTGGTACGCCGACGGAAAGACCCTCTCCGGCGCGACCGATCGCAGCCTGGGCCTGACCAGCAGCCACAAGGGCAAGAAGATCACGGTGAAGGTGACCGGCCGGTTCGAGTCCTACCCCGCCTATCCGGACCTGTCGCGGACGAGCGCCGCGACCGGCAAGGTGGCTACGGTGGCGACCCCGACGGTCAGCGGCGCACTGGCCGTTGGGTCGACTCTGACGGCCAAGCCGGGCACCTGGACGAAGAAGACCAAGTTCAGCTACCAGTGGCTGCGTGACGGTGAGGCGATCTCGAAGGCGACCAAGTCCAGCTACAAGCTGACCAGCGCCGACGAGGGCACGCTGATCACCGTCCGGGTGACCGGCAAGCTCTCCGGCTACGCGACGGTCGCCAAGGAAAGCGCCGGCACGGTCAAAGTGCTGAAGACGGCCACCCCGGTCATCTCAGGCACCTTCGGCACCGGGAACGAGTTGACCCTCACCCCAGGCACGTGGACGGTCGGGACGGCGTTCACCCAGCAGTGGTACGCCGACGGCAAGGAACTCACCGGTGAGACCGGTGAGACGTTGGCGCTGACCGCCGGCCTTGCGGGTAAGAAGATCACGGTCAAGGTGACCGGTGAACTTGCTGGCCACGCCACGGTGACCACCACCAGCAAGGCCTCCGCGAAGGTCTTGCTGGTCGGCCTTGTGACGGCCGAGGGCACGCTGGTCGAGGGGTCGACTCTGACGGCCAAGCCGGGCACCTGGACGAAGAAGACCAAGCTCAGCTACCAGTGGCTGCGCGATGGTGCGGTCATCGCCAAGGCGACCAAGTCCAGCTACAAGCTGACCGCCACCGATGTGGGCAAGGTCGTGACCGTACGGGTGACTGGGAAGCTTTCGGGCTACGGCACCGTATCCGCCAGCAGCCCGGCCGGCGATCCGGTGACGGCGCCGTAGGCAGATCGACGATCTCCGGCGGGCGGAGCTGGAAACCGCTTGACTGATTCGAACATACGTTCGAAGATGGTGGGGTGTCGGTACGCGTCGCTGAGCCAGTGGGCAGGGAACTCCTGCTGCAGCAATTGCGTGCCAAGGCCCAGCCTCGGATGTCACGGGTCGTGGCGGTTCACCCGGCGCTGGCCGGGTTGTTGCCGGACGGGGGTCTGCGGCCGGGTGCGGCCTATCGGGTGACCGGGGGAGCGTTGCTGCTCGCGCTGCTCGCCGAGCCCTCGGCGGCAGGGGCCTGGTGCTCGGTGGTGGGGGTGCCGGAGTTCGGGGCGGAGGCGGCCCGCAGCGCGGGCATCGTGCTGGAGCGGCTCGCGCTGGTGCCGGAGCCGGAGCAGCGCTGGCTCTCGGTGGTCGCGGCGCTGAGCGAGGTGATGGGCGTGGTGGCCGTCCGTCCGCCCGGTCAGGTCGGCCAGGCGGACGCCAACCGGCTGGCCGCCCGGCTGCGGGAGCGGGGCTGCGTCCTGCTGGTCTGCGGGGAATGGCCCCGCGCCGAGGCGACCTTCTCGCTCGGACGGACGCAGTGGTCCGGGCTGGGTGAGGGCTACGGCTACCTCGAGGGCCGCGAGGTGGAGGTGACGGCCCGCAGCAGGAACGGCTTCACCCGGTCCGTCCGGTTGGTGCTGCCGGATCGGCTCGGCCGGTTGTCGCCGGCCATGCCCCTCGAAACAGCAGTTGACAAGCTGGAACATCCAGAACCGTCCCCGGTCTTCCACCTGCGGGCGGTGGGCTGATGCCCGCCGTGACGCCGCGCAGCCTGGTGCTGTGGTACCCGGATTGGCCGGTCTCGGCCTGGCGGCTGGCCACCGACACTCCGGACGGCCCGGCGGTGGTCATCGAGGCCAACCAGGTGATCTCGGCCTCCGCGCAGGCGCGGGCCGTTGGGGTGCGGATGGGGCAACGCCGCCGGGAAGCCCAATCCCGCTGCCCCGAGCTGACAGTGATCCCGGCCGATCCGGCTCGCGACGAGCACGAGTTCGCTCCGCTGCTGCAGCTGGTCGAGCAGGCGGCACCGGGGGTGCAGGTGATCCGTCCCGGGTTGGTCGCGCTGCGGTCGCGCGGCCCGGCGCGCTACTACGGAGGCGAACCACAGGCGGCGGCAGCGCTGCTGGCCGGCAGCCAGGAGCTGGGGGTGGGCGACGCCCGGGCCGGGGTGGCGGACGGAGTGTTCACCGCCGAGCAGGCGGCCCGCAGCGCTGATCCGATCCGGGTGGTGCCGGCCGGAGGGTCGGCCGGTTTCCTGGCACCGTTGCCGATCACCCGGCTGGACGATCCGGAGCTCACCTCACTGCTGCCCCGGCTGGGGATCCGCCAACTGGGCGATTTCGCGGCCATGACCGCCGCCCAGGTGCGCGACCGGTTCGGCGAACGCGGGGTGAGGCTGCATGCGCTGGCCGCCGGAGCGGATTCGCGTCCGGTGCGGCCCCGCACCCCACCGCCCGAGCTGGCGCGACAGCTCGACTTCGAACCACCGCTGGAACTGGCCGAACAGGTGGCCTTCAGCAGCCGCGGCACCGCCGAGGAGTTCATCGCCGCCCTCGGCGCGATCAATCTGGTCTGCACCGAGTTGCGGGTCACCCTGTACGCCGAGCAGGGCGAGCGGGTCGAACGGGTGTGGCTGCATCCGGCCTGCTTCGACGCCGCGGCGGTGGTCGACCGGGTGCGCTGGCAGTTGCAGGCCGCCGCGGGGAATGCGATCAGCAGTCCGGTGGTGCGCCTCCGGCTGGAGCCGGTCGCGACCGACGCGGTCTCCCACCACACCCCGGGGTTGTTCGGTGCCGGCAGCGACGAGAAGGTGCACCACGTCCTCTCCCGGGTGCAGGCGATGCTGGGCCACGAAGGTGTCGCCACCCCGGCGGTCGGCGGCGGCCGCTGGCTGGACGAACGGCAGGTGCTGGTGCCCTGGGGAGACCGGGCGGTGCTGCCGCAGCCGCCGGGGCTGCCCTGGCCGGGCAGCCTGCCGGATCCACTGCCGGCCACCGTCTTCCCCAGCCGCCGCAAGGTGGACGTGCTGGACGCCGACGGCGTCCGGATCCGGGTGGACGATCGGCTGCTGCTGACCGGCGAGCCCGCCCAGCTGGTCGTGGGAGCGGCTCGGTTGCGGACGGCCGGCTGGGCCGGCCCGTGGCCGGTCGCCGAACGCGGCTGGGACGCCGAGCGGGCCCGTCGGGGCTGCCGTTTCCAGGTCGCCGACGACACCGGCGGCGCCTGGCTGCTGGTGCACGACGCGGACGGCGGCTGGTGGGCCGAAGGCCGGTACGA
This sequence comes from Propionicimonas sp., assembly GCA_027492575.1. Lineage (GTDB taxonomy): Bacteria > Actinomycetota > Actinomycetes > Propionibacteriales > Propionibacteriaceae > Propionicimonas. The sequence continues at coordinate 8,938 of JAPUEM010000168.1, read as the reverse complement.
CTGATGGGCTACTACAACCCGCCGATCTCATGGTCGAAGTTGGAGGGGACGCTGTCCGGCCGCCGGACCGAAGACCGGGAGGGGCCGTCCTCGGGGAAACGCAAGCCCTATCAGCGTCCGCCGATCGTCCGGCCGACCGACGCCGTGCCCTACGCCGAACTGCACGCCCATTCCTCCTACTCTTTCCTCGATGGCGCCTCCAGCCCGGCGGAACTCGTCGAGGAGGCGGAACGGCTCGGTCTGCACGCTCTGGCGATCACCGACCACGACGGCCTCTACGGCATCGTGCGGTTCGCCGAAGCCGCCGAGCAGACCGGCGTCAGGACGGTCTTCGGCGCCGAACTCTCGCTGGAGTTGCCGGCTCCGCAGTCGGGCGTCCCCGATCCGGTCGGCAGCCATCTGCTGGTGCTGGCGGCGGGGGAGGAGGGCTACCACCGGCTGGCCGGCGCGCTCACCCATGCCCAGCTGACCGGGCAGGAGAAGGGACGCCCGCACTACGACCTGGACGACCTGGCCGAACGCTCCGGCGGGCACTGGGCGGTGCTCACCGGCTGCCGCAAAGGCGCGGTCCGCCAAGCGCTGCTGACCTCCGGGCCGGAAGCCGCCGCCCGGGAGCTGGACGAACTGGTGGCACGGTTCGGCCGGGTCCACGTCGAACTCACCGACCACGGCTACCCGCTGGATTCCACGCTCAACGACGCGCTGGCCCGGATCGCCGAACGGGCCGGGGTGCCGGTGCTGGCCACCGGCAACGTCCACTACGCCACGCCCGCCAAGCACCAGCTGGCCCAGGCGGTGGCGGCGATCCGAGCCAACCGCAGCATGGATGCCCTGGACGGCTGGTTGCCGGCCGCCGGCACCGCCTTTCTGCGTTCCGGGGCGGAGATGCGGGCCCGGTTCGCCCGCTACCCCGGGGCGGTGGAGCGCACCGTGGAGCTGGCCGACGAACTCGCCTTCCCGCTGCGCCGGGCCAAGCCGGCCCTGCCCAAGCAGGAGGTTCCTGTCGGCCACACGCCGATGTCGTGGCTGCGCGAACTGGTGTGGCGGGGTGCGCACGAGAGGTACGGCAGCCCGCTCGATGAGGCGAAGCGGCAGCGGATCGAGCATGAGCTCGACGTCATCGAGGCCAAGGACTTCCCGGGCTACTTCCTGATCGTCCACGACATCGTCGCTCAGGCCAAGGAGTGGGGGATCCTGTGCCAGGGCCGAGGCTCAGCGGCCAGTTCGGCGGTCTGCTACCTGCTCGGCATCACCGCGGTGGATGCCATCTTCTACAACCTGCCGTTCGAGCGTTTCCTCTCCTCGATGCGCGACGAGGAGCCCGACATCGACGTGGACTTCGATTCCGAGCGCCGCGAGGAGATCATCCAGTGGGTCTTCCACAAGTACGGCCGCGACAATGCCGCGCAGGTCTGCAATGTCATCCAGTACCGCCCCAAGAACGCCGTCCGCGACATCGCCAAGGCGCTCGGCTACGGCCCCGGCCAGCAGGACGCCTTCTCCCGCCAGATCGAACGCTGGGACGCGCTGACCCCCACCTCAGACCATTCCGACTCCTCTTCGCCAGATCCTTCCGATCCCCCTTCGCCAGGCCATTCGGCCTCCCTTTCATTACGTCATCCCGGTTCAATACGTCATCCCGGCGAAGGCCGGGATCTCACGCCCACCACGCCGGCAGATAGAGATTCCGGCCTGCGCCGGAATGACAGGAGTGCAGGTCACGATGAAACCGGCATCCCCATCGCAGTCCGCAACCTCGCCATCGAACTGCTCAAAGCTCCCCGGCATCTGGGCATCCATTCCGGCGGGATGGTGCTCACCGAGCGTCCGGTGGGGGAGGTGGTGCCGATCGAGCACGCCCGGATGAAGGACCGGACGGTGATCCAGTGGGACAAGGACGACGCCGCCTGGATGGGGCTGGTGAAGTTCGACCTGTTGGGGCTGGGGATGCTGGCCGCCCTGCAGTACTGCTTCGACCTGATCCGCGACTCTACAGGTGAAGAGTGGGGGCTCTCCAGCCTGCCGAAGGAAGAGCCGGCGGTCTACGACATGCTCTGCCGGGCCGATTCGATCGGAGTCTTCCAGGTCGAATCCCGGGCTCAGATGGGGCTGCTGCCCCGGCTGCAGCCGCGGAAGTTCTACGACCTGGTGATCGAGATCGCGCTGATCCGTCCCGGGCCTATCCAAGGTGGCGCGGTGCATCCCTTCGTCCGCCGCAAGCTGAAGAAGGAGCCGGTCACCTACCCGCACCCCACATTGAAGCCCGTCCTGGAGCGGACGCTGGGGGTGCCGATCTTCCAGGAACAGCTGATGCAGATGGCCATGGTGATCGGCGAATGCTCCGGGGAGGACGCCGACCTGCTGCGGCGGGCGATGGGCTCCAAGCGGGGCGTGGAACGGATCGAATCGGTCAAGGAGCGGCTGTACGAGGGGATGGCCCGCAACGGACTGACCGGAGACGCCGCCGACATCATCTACAAGCAGATCGTGGCGTTCGCGAACTTCGGCTTCGCCGAGTCGCACTCGCTGAGCTTCGCCCTGCTGGTCTACGCCAGTTCCTGGATCAAACTGCACTACCCGGCGGCCTTCCTCGCCGGCCTGCTGCGCGCCCAGCCGATGGGCTTCTACTCACCCGAGACGCTGACCGCCGACGCCCGCCGCCACGGCGTCGAGGTGCTGCGCCCCGACCTGTTCCGCTCGGGGGTGCATCCCACCCTCGAGTCGTCCAGCCCAGCCACGTCATCCCGGGCCCCGACCCGGGATCTCTCAACGCATGCTCTGCAGGACTCCTGCCTGCACCACAACAACGACCCCGTCCCCGAGTTCGACCCCACGGCGCCGGACGAGAGCGCGGCTCATCGCCGTGACGACGGATTCGCCGTGCGGCTCGGGCTGGCGGGGGTCCGGGGGATCGGGGAGGAGGTGGCCACCCGGATCGTCACCGAGCGTGAGGCGCACGGCGACTACGGCTCGCTGGAGGATCTCGTCCGCCGGGTCGGACTGACCGAGAAGCAGTTGTCGACGCTGGCCACCTCCGGCGCCTTCGATTCGCTGGGGCTCACCCGGCGGCAGGCGCTGTGGCGGGCCGGCACCGCGGCCCTCGACCGGGCCGACACCCTGCCCGGCGCCATCACCCCCTTACAGCCGCCGCTGTTCGACGACCCGACCGGCTTCGAGACCTTGGCCGACGACCTGTGGTCGACCAGCGTCTCGGTCGACGACCACGTCATCAACCACTACCGCGGCCGGCTGAACGCCCGTGGCGTCCTCACCTCGGCCGAACTGCGCACCGCCGAACCCGGAAGCCGGGTCGAGGTGGCCGGCCTGGTCACCCACCGGCAGCGTCCGTCCACCGCCTCGGGCATCACCTTCGTCAACCTCGAGGACGAGCACGGCCTGATCAACGTCATCTGCTCGGCGGGGGTGTGGTCCCGCCATCGCCAGGTGGCTCGAGGATCCTCGGCGCTGATCGTCCGCGGCACCCTGGAACGTTCCCCGGAAGGGGTCACCAACCTGCTCGCCGACCGCATCGAACCCCTGCTGGTCGGCATCAGGCAGACCTCCCGCGACTTCCGGTGAGGAGCACCCATCGGCTGGGCTTCGACAGGCTCAGCCAACGTTCCCTGAACCTGTCGAAGGGTCCCTGACGGCGTAGCGCGACCAGGCGGCACGCCTCAACGTTCCCTGAGCCTGTCGAAGGGTCGATCAGCGGGCGGCCAGGATGGTGGCGCGGTCGGCTTCCGGCAGGTACTTGACCGCTTCGCGCAGGGTGACGCCACTGGCGCGCGAGGCCCGGGGCAGCAGCCAGTCGAAGACGAGTTCGGGACGCAGCTTGCCGGTGTCGCGCAGCACCCAGCCGATCGCCTTGCGGATGAAGAACTCCTTCTCGTCCAGCATGAGATCGGCGTAACGGGTGAAGCGGTCGAAGTCGCCGCGTCCCTGCCGCAGCGGGATCAGGTTGGCCAGCAGCGCGGACCGCCGGATCCAGAAGTCGTCGTCGGTCGCCCAGCGATCCAGCACTGGGCCGACCGCTTCCTCACGCTCGGCCAGCGGCCCCACCACGCTGGCGGAGAGGTTGTCGACCAGCGCCCAGGTCCGTGATTCGCGCAGCAGCCGCTCCAGACCGACGATGTCGCCGGCCCGCAGCTGTTCTACCCGCTGTTCCAGCAGTTCGGCGGCGGCGGCCCGGCGCTCGTGCACCGGCACGGCCCACAGCAGCTCGGCCAGGTCGACCAACTCGTCGTGGGAGAGTGCCAGCTTGCCGGTCGTCTCCTTCACCACCGCCCGGACGGCGGGCACCGTCACCCCGTAGTGATCCAGCTCGCTCTTGAGGTAGCGCTGCTCCTGGGCGGCCCGCTCCGGAGTGCCACGGGCCTGCAACAGCCCGTCGATCCGCTCGACCAGCGCCGGCACGTTCGTCACGACCCGATCCTGCCACGCCGGCGGCGGAACCGCCCGGATCAGGCCGCGAAGGTGTCCAGCAGGATCTGGACGAAGGCCCGCTCGTCGGCGTCGAAGGCGACTGCCATGTTCGGCTCCTGCTTGGAGCGTCCGGCGACGTCGATGACGGTCTCACCCACGGTCACCTCGCCGTGGGTCTCCACGGTGACGTAGAGCTGCTCGGTGGTGATGATGCCGGGCTGGAAGACCGCCGCCACGCAGAGCGCGTCGTGGACGGGCGCCGCGCCGCGCCTGCTCATCGGCTGGCCCTCGTCATAGCCGCGGATGCGCCGCTCGACGAAGGTCGCGGTCGCGTCGCCGGCCGGGGTGCCGAGAGCGCGCAGCGCGGCGCAATCCTCCAGGGAGACGAGTGCCTTGTGGGTGGCGTCGAGCGGCACCAGGGTGAGGTTGCGCAGCCCGGCGTGGAAGACCACGTGAGCGGCCTCCGGGTCGGCCCAGATGTTGAACTCCGCGCGCGGGGTGAGGTTGCCGGTGTGGTGGGCGCCACCCATGATGATCGTCCGCGGAATCCACTCGGCCAGTCGCGGCTCGACTCGCAGCGCCGCCGCGATGTTGGTGAGCGGACCGACCGGGATCAGCACGATCTCCTCGGTGGCGGCCCGGTAGGTCTCGATCAGGAAGTCGACGGCGCCGACGTCCTGGATCGTCGAGGTGGCGGCCGGAATGTCCAGGTAGTCGCCGTGAACGTTGGTGGTGCCCGGGTTGGGGGCGCCCCGCGGCACCGGGAAGTCCTCCCGGACCAGCGGCTTGGCCAGCCCGCGGTAGACCGGGACGGGCACGCCAATGTGGTCGAAGACCCGCAGGGTGTTCTCGGTCGTGAAGTCGAGCGAGACGTTGCCGTTGACCGAGCAGGCGCCGATCAGGTCGATCTCGGGATGCAGCGCCGCCAGCATCAGGGCGACCGCGTCGTCCGTCCCGGTGTCGACGTCGAGAATCACCTTGGTGGGCATGCGCACTCACTTTCCTGGAAGGGACCGAACGTGGGCCGCAACCACGGCCTACGCCCCAAGGAAACACCGATCAACGACCCTTCGACAAGCTCACGGATCGTTCGCCTGCGCAAGCCGGCTTCCCGCGCCTCGGCAGCACCTACCCGCGCACGGTGATCACGTAGGTCAAGTACACGATGTAGCCGAGCACCAGAGCTGCACCTTCCCAGCGGGAGAGCCGTTTGCCGGTGAGGAAGAGCGGGACGCACAGCAGCGACACGGCCACCATGATGGGCAGGTCGATGTGCAGCAGGTGGGCGTCGATCGGGCCGGAGCCGTTGGCCACCAGCACCGGCACGCCCAGGATGAGCGTCAGGTTGAAGACGCTGGAGCCGATCAGGTTGCCGATCGCGATCTCGCGGTCGCCGCGGACGGTCGAGACGATGGTGGTCATCAGTTCGGGTGCGGAGGTGCCGATCGCGACGATGGTGAGCCCGATGAAGGCGTCCGACACTCCAACCTCGCGGGCCAGGCTGACCGCCCCGCTCACCAGCCAGTCGGCGCCCACCACGATCACGACGATGCCGGCGATCAGCACCAGCGTGTACCACCCGGCCGACCAGCGGTTGGGACGGGCGGGCAGGTCGGGTTGCTCGATGATCTCCGCCGCGCCGACGAGCCCGACCCCCGGGACCTCCACCGGACGACCGTTCTCCCGCCGTGTCCACAGCCCGAGCAGCACCGTGTAGATCACCGCCCCTGCCACGAGCGGGATGCCCTCCCACAGCTGCAGCTCGCCGTCCAGGCAGAAGATCAGCACCAGGACGGCGGCGATCGCCATGCCCGGCAGGTCGAGCACCAGGGTGCGGCGGCCGAACGGAATGGCGCGGACGGCGGCGCTGAGCCCCAGGATGAGCATGATGTTGACGATATTGGTGCCGGCGATGTTGCCCAGCGCCAGCGATCCGGCATTGCGATGCATGGCGTCCACGCCCACCGCGAGTTCGGGGGCACTGGTGCCGATCGACACGATCGTGAGCCCGATGATCATCGGCGGCACACCCATCCGGGCGGCCAGCAGCGATCCGTAGCGGACGACCAGCTCGGCACCGGCGATCAAGGCGATCAGGCCTGCGATCAGCCACAGCACAGCGTCCATGGTCCACCGTAGCGGGTGGGCCGCGGGTTCCGCGCGGGCTCACCGGCTGGCGAGAATGTCCCAGCCGATCTTGAGGGCGAAGGCCGACACCACGACGATGAAGACGATGCGGATGAACCCGGCTCCCTTGGCGACCGCCACCCGCGCGCCCACGTAGCCGCCGGCGAGGTTGGCGACCGCGATGATCAGGCCGGCCCGCCACATCACGGCACCCTGGGGGATGAAGATCACCAGGGCCGCCAGATTGGTGGCGAAGTTGGCGATCTTCGCCTTGGCGCTGGCCTCGAGGAAGGCGTAGCCCAGCCAGCTGACTAGGGCGAAGACCAGGAAGGAACCGGTCCCGGGGCCCAGCGCGCCGTCGTAGAAGCCGATCGCCGCGCCGATCGCCGCGGCCGAGATGTAGTGGCGGCGTCCGCTGTGGCGCAGTTGCTCGATGCGCCCCAGGTCGGGCTTGAAGACGATGTATCCGCCCACCGCGATCAGGGCGGCCAGCACGATCGGGTTGAAGGCCGCCCGCGGAATGTGGAAGGCCACCAGGGCGCCCAGTGCCGATCCGGCGAAGGCGGCCACGGCCAGCGGTGCCGCCGTCCGCAGATCGGGACGGACCCGGCGCAGATAGGTGAGGCTCGACATGGACGTTCCCGCGATCGAGCCGAGCTTGTTGGTGGCCAGCAGTTGGACGGGGGTCGCCCCCGGGAAGGCCAGCATCAGCGCCGGCAGCTGGATCAGCCCGCCGCCGCCCACCACCGCGTCCACGGTGCCCGCCAGGAAGGCCGAGACGACCAGCAGCAGGAGGGCCTCCAGGCCGAGTTCAGGCACCCCGACACCCTAACCCGTGCCCGCCGTCCCTGAACGCCCGGGCCGCGTCGCGCCTCACACCGTCATCCCCACGTCAACCTCGTGCCATCCCGCGAAGGCGGGAATCTCCGCCGCCGAACGCAACCCTTCGTCGGCTTCCGGGTCGTTTTGGCCGAACAACCGCAGCGTTGGACGGAGAAGGGCTGCCCGGACGAGGGCGCGTAGGCTGCTGCGACGTGGCCGGACTACGAGCGATGCTGGCTGACACCACACCGCTGCAGACCCCTGCCTTCCGCCGGCTGTGGGTCGCCAACATCATCACCGTGATCGGGGCGCAGCTCACCGTGGTGGCCGTCCCCGCGCAGCTGTACGCGATCACGGGCTCCTCGGCGTACGTGGGCCTGGCGGGGTTGTTCGGGCTGGTGCCGCTGATCGTCTTCGGGCTCTGGGGCGGGGCGCTGGCCGACCACTTCGACCGCCGGGTGCTGCTGGTCGTCACCACCGCCGGCCTGATCCTCACCAGCGGCCTGTTCTGGGCGCAGGCGGCGCTGGGGCTGAACAACGTCTGGCTGCTGCTCGGCCTGTTCTCGGTGCAGCAGGCCTTCTTCGCGATCAACCAACCCACCCGGACGGCGGTGCTGCCGCGGCTGCTGCCCGAGGCGCAACTGCCCGCCGCGAACGCCCTGAACATGACGGTGATGACCGCCGGCGCGATCGCCGGGCCGCTGGTCGGCGGGGCGCTGATCCCGGTGATCGGCTTCTCGTGGCTCTACCTGGCCGACACCATCACCCTGCTGGCCACGCTGAGCGCGGTGATCCGGCTGCCCCGCCTGCCGGTCGAGGGACGCACCGGCTCGCCCGGGCTGAAGTCGATTGTGGAAGGTGTGAAGTACCTGCGCTGGCATGTCGTGGTGCTGGTCGGCCTCGGGCTCGACCTGGTCGCGATGGTCTTCGGCATGCCGCGGGCGCTCTTCCCGGAACTGGCCCACACCTCCTTCGGCGAGCCCGCCGAGGGCGGCCTGGTCTACGCGCTGCTGTTCATCGGCATCCCGCTCGGCTCGCTGCTGGGCGGGGTCTTCTCCGGCTGGTACTCCCGGGTGCGGCGGCAGGGGTTCGCGGTGATCGTCTGCATCGTGATCTGGGGGGTGGCGATCGCCCTGTTCGGGGTAGCCGTCGGCCTGGCGCCGGCCTGGCGGACGCCCATGCTGGTACTGGCCATCGCCATGCTCGCCCTCGGCGGAGGCGCCGACATGGCCTCCGCGGCCTTCCGGCAGACCATGCTGCTGGCGGCTGTGGACGACACCGTCCGCGGCCGGGTGCAGGGAGTCTTCCTGGTCGTCGTTGTGGGTGGCCCGAGGATCGCCGACGTGCTGCACGGGCTCGCGGCGTCCTGGCTGGGCGCGCCGCTGACCGCCGCCCTGGGTGGCGTCCTGGTGGTGATCGTCACCCTGGCGGTCGCCGGGCCGGTCAGGGCCTTCCGCAACTACACCGTGGACGTTGCGGACGCTGCCAGTCGCGGTTGAGATCCCGGGTCGTAGCCCGGGATGACGGTGGTTGGGTTGGGCGTCGAGCCCGGGATGACGGTGGTTGG
>JAPUEM010000167.1 GCA_027492575.1 Propionicimonas sp. | reverse complement strand
TCTCGGTCGTGCTGGCGGCGTTCCTCGCCGTCGGCACGGCCGTCGCCCTCCCCGCCCCGGCGCAGGCGGCGACCTGCTCCGGGGTGTGGGTGATCGTCGACTACGGCGATCTGGGCGGCACCAGCACCAAATGCGCCAAGAGCCACGACACCGGGCTGAAGGCGCTGAAGAGCGCCGGGTTCACGGTGACCACCGACGGCGGCATGGTGATGAAGATCAACAGCAAGCCCGGCAAGCCGGACATCCAGGTCGAGTACTGGTCGTACTGGCACGCCACCCGCAACGACGACGGCAGCTTCTCCGACTGGAGCTACTCCAACGTCGGGGCCAACAGCTACAAGCCGACCAAGGGCAACGCCGAGGGCTGGCGCTTCCAGAGCCTGGACGACGGCAAGGTGAAGCCGGGCGTCAACCCACCGGTCGCCGAGCCCGAGCCCTCCCCCACCCCGAAGCCCACCAAGACCGAGAAGCCGACCCCCAAGCCCACCAAGACGGCCACCCCCAAGCCCACCAAGACCGCCACCCCGAAGCCGACCACGTCACCCACTCCGACACCGTCGAAGACCCCGTCACCGTCGAAGACTCCCTCGCCGTCCCCGAGCGCCTCCGAATCCGCGACGGCCTCGGCCACCCCGAGCCAGACCCCGTCCGCCACCGGGACGCCGACGCCCAGCCCGTCCGCGTCCGAATCCGCCGTCCCCTCACCGGAGCCGCCGAGCGACTCCCCCAGCGCCGAACCCGCACCCGTCGAACCCGACCCGGGCAGCCCCGTGGCGGCGATCGTCGCCGGCATCGTGGTGGTCGCCGGTGGCGGTGGCGCCGGCCTGTGGTGGTGGCTGAAGGGACGGCATCGCTGACCTCACTGCACCCCTGGGCCTGGTGGTGCTGGGCGATCGGGATCGGCCTGGCCGTCAGCGGCACCACCAACCCGCTCCTGCTGGCACTGGTCGCCACCGCGATGGTCGTGGTGGTGCTCTTGCGGCGCTCGGCGGCGGCCTGGGCACGGTCGGTCCGGGTCTACCTGGTGCTGGCCCTGATGGTGATCGGCGTCCGGGTCTTCTTCCAGATCACCATCGGCGGCGGCTGGGGTGAGACCGTCTGGTTCACCCTGCCCGAGATCGCGCTGCCCGACTGGGCGGCCGGCATCCGGCTGGGCGGACCGGTGACGGTCGAGGCCCTGGTGTACACGCTGTACGACGCGGCCCGGCTGGCGGTGATGCTGCTCTGCATCGGCGCCGCGAACAGCCTGGCCAACCCCCGGCAGGCGCTGCGTTCGGTGCCGGCGGCGCTGTACGAGGCCTCGGTGGCGGTGGTGATCGCGCTCAGCCTCGCCCCGCAACTGATCGAGAGCCTGCTGCGGGTGCGGCGGGCCCGCCGGCTGCGGGGGGCCACCGCCAAGGGGCTGCGGGCGCTCGGCGCCATCGCGCTGCCGGTGCTCGCCGACGCGATCGAACGATCCCTGGCGCTGGCCGCCGGCATGGAGTCGCGCGGCTTCGGACGCACCCGCGGGCTGCCGGTCCGGGGCAGCCTCACCCTGATGCTCACCGCCGCACTGCTGGCCACCGGCGGCGTCTTCCTGCTGCTCAGCACCGCCTGGTGGCAGCCTGCGCTGGCCCTGCTGGCGATCGGCGGGCTGGGCGCCGCCTGGGGCCTGCGGCTGGCCGGGCGGCGGCTGGCGGTCACCAGTTACCGTCCGCACCGCTGGACGCCGCGTTCCACCCTGGTGGCCGCCGCCGGCGTGCTGGCCGCGCTGACCGTGTGGCTGGGCGCGGGCACCGACCCGGAGGCCTTCGCGCCCGGCACCGATCCGCTGGTGTGGCCGACGCTGACCTGGCCGATGCTGGTTGTCGTGCTGCTGGTGATCGCCCCGCTGCCGCTGACCGTGCAGCGTCCACCGGCGGTGGTGGAATCGCCCCGGCACGACACCCGGCTGCGCTCGCTGCGGGCCGGCGCTGACGACCCTTCGGCAGACTCCCGGATCGTCGAAGCCTCGTCCGGGCCCGTGTCGGCCGTCGCGGTCGGAGGCGTCCGATGATCCGTTTCGAGGAGGTCGGCTTCCGGTACCCCGAAGCCGCCCGGCCGGTGCTGAAGGGGGTGTCCCTGGAGCTGCCCGAGGGCGATCTCTGCCTCGTGGTGGGCGGCACCGGCTCGGGCAAGTCGACCCTGCTGGGCGCGATCAACGCCCTGGTCCCCACCTTCACCGGCGGGACGCTGAGTGGCCGGGTCGAGGTGGCCGGACGCAGAACGGACCAGCATCGGCCACGCGAACTCGCCGACCTGGTCGGCTACGTGGGGCAGGATCCGGTGCGCGGCTTCGTCACCGACACCGTCGAGGACGAGGTCGCCTACGGCATGGAGCAGCTGGGCATCAACCCGGTCGCGATGCGCAAGCGGGTCGAGGAGACCCTCGACCTGATGGGCATCGCCGAGCTGCGACGGCGTCCGCTCGCCGAACTCTCCGGCGGCCAGCAGCAGCGGGTGGCGATCGCGGCGGTGCTGGCCGCGCAGCCGCGCGTCCTGGTGCTGGACGAACCCACCTCGGCCCTCGACCCGACCGCCGCCCAGGACGTCCTGGCCGCCATTTCCACCCTCGTGCACGAGGTCGGGCTCACCGTAGTTCTCGCCGAGCACCGGCTGGAACGCGTCATGCAGGCCGCCGACTCGATGATCTGGCTGCCCGGGGATGGCAGCGCCCAGTACGGCGAGCCGGCCGAGATCCTGGGACGGGCGTCCGTCCGTCCGCCGCTGGCCGCGCTGGCGCAGGCGGTGGGCTGGCCGCGGGTGCCGCTGAGCGTCCGCGAGGCCCGGCGGGCCGCGCTGGCCGAGGGGCTCGTCCCGGTCGTCCCGGCGCCGGAGGAGCCCTCGCCCGGCGAGGTGGTGCTGACCGCCCGCGGAGTCGACGTCCGATTCGGCGAGATCGTGGCCGTGCGCGGGGTCGATCTGGAACTCACCGCCGGCAGCATCACCACCGTGCTGGGCCGCAACGGCGCCGGCAAATCGTCCCTGCTGTGGGCCCTGCAGGGGGCGCTGAGCTGCTCCGGCGAGATCGCGGTGGCCGGCACCGACCCGCGCACCCTGGGCGCCTTCGACGCGCGGCGGCTGGTCACCCTGGTGCCGCAGACCGCGTCCGATCTGCTGTACCTGCCCACCGTCGCCGCCGAATGCGCCCAGGCGGACGCCGAGAGCCATGCCCGGCCGGGCACCGCCGCCGGGCTGCTCGCCGAGCTGGGCACCGACGTCCCGGCCGACCGCGATCCGCGCGATCTCTCCGAGGGCCAGCGGCTCACCCTCGTCCTGGCCATCCAGCTGACCGCCGGGCCCAGGCTGCTGCTGCTGGACGAACCCACCCGCGGCCTCAGCTACCAGGCCAAGGCCGAACTGCAGCGGATCGTGCGGCGGCTGGCCGCCGGCGGCATCGCCTGCCTGATCAGCACCCACGATGTGGAGTTCGCCGCCGGGCTGAGCCAACGCACCCTGCTGATGGCGGAGGGCGAGGTGGTCGCGGACGGCAGCACCGTCGATCTGCTCACCTCGTCGCCGGCCTACGCCCCGCAGATGGCGAAGGTCTTCGCGCCTGCCCCGGTGCTGACCGTGGACGACGTCACGCGGGGGTTGCGATGACCCAGACCCTGTCCGAACGATCCCTGAGCCTGTCGAAGGGTCGCTCCCGGCTCTCGCTCGCCCTCGGGGTGGCCATGGTGGTCGGCCTGGTCGCCTTCGGCTGGCCGCTCTTCCTGCGTCCGGAATCGGGGATCCCGCCCGCCCTCGCGCCGATGGTCTTCGCGCTGGTGCTGCCGATCGTGCTGGCGGTGGTGCTCGCCGAGCTGGCCGGCGGCCGGCTGGACGTCAAGGCGCTGGCGATGCTGGGCGTGCTGGCGGCGGTCGGGACGGTGCTGCGTCCGCTCGGGGCCGGTACCGCGGGGATCGAGCTGGTCTTCTTCCTGCTGATCCTGGCCGGACGGGTCTTCGGCGCGGGTTTCGGCTTCGCCCTGGGCGCCATCACGCTGTTCACCTCGGCCCTGCTCACCAGCGGCGTCGGGCCGTGGCTGCCCTATCAGATGCTGGCCGCCGGCTTCGTCGGCCTGTTCGCCGGCCTGCTGCCCCGGGCGTCCGGACGGATGGAACTGGCCTGGCTGATCGGCTACGGCATGGTCTCGGCCTTCGCCTACGGCTGGCTGATGGACTTCTCGTTCTGGCCGTTCGCCCTCGGCGACGGCACCCAGCTCTCCTTCGACCCGTCCCTCCCCCCGCTGCAGAACCTGCACCACTTCGTGCTGTACAACCTCGCCACCTCGATGGGCTGGAACCTGGGCCGGGCGCTCACCAACGCCGTTGTGATCGCGCTGGTCGGCCCCGCCCTGCTGCGGCTGCTGCGCCGGGCCGCCCGCCAGGCCCACTTCGAGCCGTCCAAGCGCCCTCCCACCCCCTCCCTCCCCGTCGAGAACCAGCCCTGACGTCGACCACCTGTCCCTGCGGCCAGGCGCTCGACCGTACGAGTGGCGATCAACGCGAAGGGTGGGGGTCAGTGGGAAGAGTGGGGGTCGGCGTCCCGTCCACCGTCCACCGTCTAGGACGGAATAGGGTTTGAACCCCGCCGGTTGGGGGAAGATGAAGGACAAGCCGTCAATGAAGGGACATGTCATGGTCTACACGCTGCCCGATCTCGACTACGACTACGGAGCACTCGCGCCGCACATCGCACCGGAGATCATGGAGCTGCACCACAGCAAGCACCACGCCGCGTACGTCGCGGGCGCCAACACCGCCCTGGAGCAGCTGGCCGAGGCCCGTGCCAACGGCAACTTCGGCGCGGTCAACAAGCTGGAGAAGGATCTGGCCTTCCACCTCGGCGGCCACATCAACCACTCGGTCTTCTGGAAGAACATGTCCCCCGACGGCGGCGGCGAGCCGGACGGCGAGGTCGCCGCGGCGATCGACGAGTTCTTCGGCTCCTTCGAGGCCTTCCAGGGCCAGTTCGGCGCGGTCGCCAACGGCATCCAGGGCTCCGGCTGGGCGATGCTGGTCTGGGATCCGCTGGGCCAGCGCCTGAACATCAACCAGCTCTTCGACCAGCAGGCCAACGTGCCGGTCGGCCAGCTGCCCGTGCTGCAGCTCGACATGTGGGAGCACGCCTTCTACCTGCAGTAC
>JAPUEM010000166.1:29273-36387 GCA_027492575.1 Propionicimonas sp. | reverse complement strand
CCCAGGTCGAAGGTCGACTGGTGGCAGGGGCAGAGCAGGTGGTGGGTCTGCTGCTCCCACAGGCTGATCGGGCAGCCGACGTGGGTGCAGATCTTGGAGTAGGCCAGGATGCCGTCGACCTGCCAGTTCTGCCGCGAGGTGGGGATCCGGATCGAGGCCGGATCCATCCGCACCACGATCAGCGAGGACTTGGCCTTCTCCACCTGGAACTCGGTGCCGTGGTAGTCCCACAGGTTCTCGGGCTGGGCGTTGATCAGCTGGCCCACCACGATGTCGGCGGCCCGCAGCCGCTCCTTGTTGACGTCGTTGACGATGTGGACGCCCTGGGCCCAGATCGTCCGCTCGATGGTCTTGGCGCGCTCCTCGGCGGTCGGCCACGGGCCCAGGTCGGCCAGCAGGACGACGGCGGGGACGGCCATGATGCCGACGCCGCCGACCAGGCCGGCGCCGATCAGCTTGCGGCGTCCGATGCCGGACTGTTCGACCCCTTCGGCCCACTTCTCGGCCGCCTCGACCTTGGCGTCGGCGGGGGCTCCCGCCGCGTGCCGCTCCTCGATGACTTCCTCGTCGCCCATGATGGTGCGCGACCAGTGGATCAGCGCGACGCCGATGGCCAGCACGCCCAGGCCGAGGGTCAGCCCGAGCAGCAGGTGGTTGGCCTTCATGGTGGAACCGAAGATGATCAGCGTGGCGTCCAGCGGGATGGTGAAGTACAGCACCACGAAGGCGATCGCGAGCACCGGGACGACGGCCAGGATGCCGACGACCTGGCGATAGGCCCGCGCGCCGGCCTTCTCATCGACGTCGGTGAACCGCTCCTCCTCGTGCAGCCCCGGATCCGGGACCGGATGGACGGGGGTCTCCACGTGGGAGTGGTCGTGACTGGTGTCGAGGCTCATTTGCGGGCCGCCTTCTTGGTGATCCACATCGCGAACAGCATCAAGCCGCCGAGGCCGGCCACCCAGCCCCAGAAGCCCTCCGAGACCGGGCCGAGGCCGCCCAGGGTGAGGCCGGCCGTGGGCTCGGCATGCACCTGCTGGAGGTAGGCGATCATGGCGCGGATGTCCTTGTCGGGGATGGCGCCGTCGGCGAAGACCGGCATCTCACCGGGGCCGGTGCGCATCGCCTCGTAGATGTCGATCGGCTTCGAGTCGAGCAGTGGGGGAGCGACCCTGCCGTTGGGCAGCGCGCCACCGGAGCCCTGGAAGTTGTGGCAGGCCGAGCAGTTCGTCCGGAACATGTCGCCGCCGACCGCCACCTCGTGGGCGTCCAGGCCGCTGGGATCGTACTGGTTGGCCTCCGGAATCGCGGGGCCGCTGCCCAGCGAGGCGACGAAGAGCGAGATCGCAGCGATCTCGTTGGGTGTGAAAGTGGTCTTCCGGTTCGGCGACTGAGCCAGCGGGTTGGCCATCGGCATGCGGCCGGTGCGCATCTGGAAGTCGACCGCGGCCGCTCCGACGTTCACCAGCGAGGGAGCCCCCTCGGCGGCCAGGCCCTCGCCGTTCAGGCCGTGGCAGGAGGCGCAGGAGACCGCGAACAGCGCCTGCCCCTTCTCGACCGTCACCTCGGGGTTGGGCGCGGCGACCGAGGCGCTGGGGGCGACCAGCGCGTACAGGCCGCCGGTCAGCAGCAGGGCGGCGGCTACCAGCCCCAGCCGGGCCGCCTTGTGGTGCCGCTTCGAGGTGAGCGATCGCATCGGTACGGATTCCTCCCCAGGTTTCGGATGGGTCAGCGCAGGATGTAGAGCACGAAGAAGAGCACGACCCAGATCGCGTCGACGAAGTGCCAGTAGTAGGACGTGACCATGGCGTGCACGGCCTGCTCGTGGGTGAACCGGCGCGCCAGGTAGGTGCGGCCCAGGGTCAGCAGAAATGCCACCAGGCCACCGATCACGTGGAGGCCGTGGAAGCCGGTCGCGAGGAAGAACGCGGAGGCGTAGGCGTTGGTGGATGGGGTGAACCCCTCGCCGATCAGGTTGGCGTACTCGTAGGCCTGACCGCCGATGAAGATGGCGCCCATCACGAAGGTGAGGGTGTACCACTCGCGCATCCCCCAGCCGCCGACGTTGAGCAGGGAGCCGGTGCGGGAGACCCTGCCCTCCTCGGCCTGGTGGACGCCCAGCTGGCAGGTCACCGAACTGAGCACCAGGATCAGCGTGTTGATGGTGGCGAACCAGGGGAACGAGATGCCGAACCAGTCGTTGTCTAGGTGCGCAGCACCCCATTCCCACATCGAGATGGCGTCCGGCTGGTCGATGACGGCCGCGTTCGTGATCTCGCGTAGTGAGAAGTAGGCGGCGAACAGTGCCGCGAAGAAGAGCAGGTCGCTCGCCAGCCACACGATGACGCCGACGGCGAGCGCGTCGGGGCGACCCTTGACGCCGCCCAGCCGGGAGGACGCGAGCGAGTGCACCGCCCCTGGGGATGCCAGGGCGGCGGCTCCAGTCGAAGCTTCGTGTGCCATTGGGCCAGTATGGCGTGTTCGGCAGGTTTCCTGCACCATCGAACCGCGTGGTGGCCGCCTGGAAGGGGGGCAATAGTGAGCAGCCGGAGGGTCGAACCGGTTACCATGACGACGAGCCGAATCGCTATGCCAGACGAGGAAGACCGATGAGCGACGAGCAGTCCAGCCCCGCAACAGTGCTGCTGTATTCCGACGACCGGACCGTGCGCGAACAGGTCCGGCTCGCGCTGGGCTCGAAGCTGGCGGCCGACCTGCCCGAGATCGACGTCCGTGAGGTCGCCACCCAGCCCGCCGTGCTGTGGGCGATGGACGCCGGCGGCATCGATCTGGCCATCCTGGACGCCGAGGCGGTGCCCTCCGGCGGCATCGGCCTGGCTCATCAGCTGAAGGACGAGATCGCCGACTGCCCGCCGGTGCTGTTGCTGGTGGCCCGGACGGCGGACGCCTGGCTGGCGACCTGGTCGAAGGCCGAGGCGGTGTGCTCGTACCCGGTCGATCCGGTGCGCTTGCCGGCCGCCGCCGCCGACCTGCTGCGCGCCCGGCTGGCCGCGAAGGTTCAGTAGTGGCGAAGACCTGGCCCGACGTGCTGACCGGGCTGATCGAAGGCCGCAACCTTAGCGCTGACACCGCCCGGTGGGCGATGGACCAGATCCTCTCCGGCGACACCACGCCGGTGCAGATCGCCGGCTTCGCGGTGGCGCTGCGCGCCAAGGGCGAGACGGTGGACGAACTCGGGGGCCTGGCGCAGGCGATGCTCGACCATGCGACTGCCCTGGAACTGCCGCGGGAGGCCGTGGACGTGGTCGGCTCCGGCGGCGACCGGGCCAACACCGTGAACATCTCGACCATGGCCGCGATCGTGGCGGCAGCCGCCGGCGTCCCGGTGGTCAAGCACGGCAACCGGGCGGCCTCCTCGGCATGCGGCACCGCCGACTGCCTGGAGGCGCTGGGGGTGGCGCTGAACGTCGCCCCGTCCGCACAGGCGCAGGTGCTCGCGCAGGCGGGCATCGTCTTCCTGTTCGCGCCGCTGTACCACCAGTCGCTGCGGCACGCCGGTGCCGCCCGGCGCGAACTCGGCGTCCAGACCGCTTTCAACTTCCTCGGCCCGCTGGCCAACCCGGCCCGTCCGACCGCCCAGGCGATCGGCTGCGCCAATCGCGCTCTGGCGCCCCGGGTCGCGGGGGTGCTGGCCGGACGCGGTCACCGCGGGCTGGTCTTCCACGGCGAGGACGGCCTGGACGAACTCACCACCACCACCGGTTCGCTGGTGTGGCTGGTCAGCGACGGCTCGGTCCGCGAGGCGGAACTCGACCCGCGGGAACTCGGGCTGGCGCCCGCCGACCCCGACTCGCTGGTCGGCGCCGACCCCGCGTTCAACGCTGCCGTGGTCCGCCGGGTGCTCGCGGGGGAGACCGGGCCGGTTCGCGACATCGTGCTGCTCAACGCCGCCGCCGCCCTGCTCGCCTACGCCGGCCCCTCCGATCAGCCGGTGGCGGAGCAGTTGGCGCCTCAGCTGGAGCGCGCCGCCGCCGCCATCGACACCGGAGCCGGAGCGGGTCTGCTGGAGCGCTGGGTGGCCGCCACCGCCGCCGCCGACAAGGCGTAGCCTCCTGACCCTTCGACAAGCTCAGGGACCGTCAGCCGGCCGCGCGGTCGTGAACGATCCCTGAGCCTGTCGAAGGGTCGGTCAACCCAGCCCGGCGAGCGGCAGCCACCACTGGACGATCAGGGCCAGGAACGGCCCCATCACCAGCGATGGCCCGTAGGGGAACGGACCGTCCTTGCCGCGCCGCAGCCGGACCACCAGACCCCACACCACGCCGGCCAGACCACCCAGCAGGAGCGACCAGACGGCCAGTTCCACAGAGGTCGCACCGGCGGCCATGCCCAGCACGGTGACCAGCCGGACATCGCCGAAGCCCAGCCCGCCGCCGATCTGCCACAGCAGGCGGAAGATCAACCCGGCCCCGGCTCCGCACAGCAGCGCGATCAGCACGATCAGCGGGTTGCCGGCCAGTGCCGCCACGGCGATCGTCGCCGCCAGCACCAGCCCGCCGAACCACCAGGTCAGCTTCTTCGGCAGGAAGCCGGTGCGGGCGTCCACCACGGCCAGCAGGACGCCGACCGTCCCCACCACCACCCAGACCGGCCACCGAGCCGGCTCGGCGAGCAGCAACGAGGTCAGCAGGGCGGCCAGCGAGCTGATCAGCACGGTGACGAACAGCCGCGGCGAGATCAATTCGGCGTACGGACGGGCCTCCGGCTCGTCGACCGGCAGCGGGAGCCGCCGCAGGATCGCGGCGGTGCAGGCAGCCATGGCCAGCGCCGCAACCAGGGCGATGCCCACGCCGATCCAGGCCATGGGCTCACCCTAGGACGACCCGCGGCAGTCGTTGCGGCGTCAGCTCGGCGAGCCGCCGGGCCGACAGCGGACTGATCCGTCGCGGGTGGCGTCCGTTGTTGCCGAGGACGAGGTGCCGCACCAGGCTGGGCGAGACGCCGGCCGCCCAGGCCAGCACCTCCCAGGGCAGCCCGGTCGCCGCCTGCAGGTGGCGCAGGTGCGCCCGGAACGGGGCGGCCGGCACCCAGGCGTGCCGGTCCGGTGGTTCGGTCATGTTGCCTCCTAGGGGTGGTTACGTCCTAGAAAGCCGTTGAGGAGCGGGTTTTGTGACAGGTGACTTTCAGGAATGCGCAGCTGACCCGCCCAACGATCCCTGAGTGACCCTCCAGGCGATCCCTCAGTGACCCTTCGACCGGCTCAGGGGTCGTTGATCAGCACTCCCGGGATCCCCGAACCTGCCGCAGCATGCAGAGATCCCCGCCTCCTGCTGGGATGACGGGAATCCTCTGCGTCATCCCAGCAGGAGGCGGGGATCTCTGTGCGACCTAGCGCTGGGCCTGGGTGAAGCCGGCTGCCTCGGCCGCCTCGGCGCTGGTGAACCAGACGTCGGCATTGGCCTTGTCGTAGCCGGTGCTGCCCGGCGCGCGGTACTTGCGGCTCCGGCTGTTGGCCTTCACCGCGTACCCCTCCGGCGGTTCGGAGCCCTGGTAGGACTCCTCTCCGAAGGGGCTATCCGCGAAAGGGGCGGCATCGTCTCCTTCGCCGAGAGCCTCTGTGGCTGCGTCCACGGCGTCTTCGGCCGCTTCATTGGCGTCCTCCACCAGATCCGCAGCGGCGTCCTTGACCTCCTCGGCCACGTCGGCCGCGGCTTCGCCGGCGTCCTCCACCACGTCCGCGACCTTCTCGGCGGCGTTCTTGGCCTGCTCGGCCACCTTGTGGACGGCCTCGGTCGGGTCGGCGACGTAGGCGTCGGCCGGCGAGTGAGCATGCCAGCCGTCGTTCGGCGGGGCGAGCAGCTTGCGGATCGCGACGACCACCCCCGCCAGCAGGGCGCCGGCCAGGAGGATCTTGCCCAGGGTGCGCGGCCAGCTGCGCTTGGCCTCCGCGGTCTTACGGAGCTCCTTGGAGACCACGGCGGTGGCCAGGGCCAGTTGCGCGGCGGCCTCGGCGGCCAGCGGCTGCTTGGCGACGTGCTTGATGGCGCTGGCCATCTTCGGCAGCACATCGTCCTGCACCACGGAACGGGCGTCCTCGACCAGCGGCGGGATGCGTCCCAGCACGTCGTCGACGGCCGGACGCACCTTGCCGACCGCCGAATCGACCGCCGGCGGCACCGCGTAGAGCGCGGAATCGATGGTGGGCTGGACGCGGTCGTAGGCATTGGAGGCCAGCCGTGCGCCGCGCACCTGCACATCACGGAAGACCGGCTGCACCTTGGCGTAGGCGTCCGAGGCGACCCTGGCGGTGACCTCGCCGGCCGCCTCGGCGAGCGGGCCGAGGTACTCGGCTGCCTGGTCGATCAAGGGGGCGAGGCGCTCAGCGGCCTCCACGAAGGCCTCCGACGCCCTCCTCGCGGCCACCTGGGCGGTGTCCTCGACGGTGTCGATCAATTTCCTGCGGGCCATGTTTCCTCCGTGCTGCCAGTCGCGGTGTTGCTCGCTTTACAGCCCCACCGTACTCGGCCGATGCCAGGCGCGGGTAGCGAATCTGGAAGGATGTGGGCGGACTGTTCGACGAAAGGAACCCCGGTGGCTGCGACCGCAACCCTGCACACCAATCACGGCGATATCGTCATCGCGCTCTTCCCCGACCACGCCCCGAAGACGGTGGCGAACTTCGTGGGCCTGGCGACCGGCGCCAAGGAGTACATCGACCCGGAATCGGGTGAGCCGACCACCGGCAACTTCTACGACGGCACCGGCTTCCACCGGATCATCGACGGCTTCATGATCCAGGGCGGCGACCCGCTCGGCAACGGCACCGGTGGCCCGGGCTACCGCTTCGACGACGAGATCCATCCCGACCTGGTCTTCAACCGGCCCTACCTGCTGGCCATGGCGAACGCCGGGATCCAGATGGGACGCGGCACCAACGGCTCGCAGTTCTTCATCACGGTCGTCCCGACCCCGCACCTCAACCGGCGCCACACCATCTTCGGCGAAGTGCTGGACGAGGCCTCCCAGCGAGTCGTGGACGAGATCGCGTCCGTGCAGACCGGACGCATGGACCGTCCGATCGAGCCGGTGGTGATCAACTCGGTCACCGTCACCGACTGACGCCCTGCGCTGACACCCTGCGCGCCGACGCCCT
>JAPUEM010000166.1:18306-29173 GCA_027492575.1 Propionicimonas sp. | reverse complement strand
CCTGGTCAACCGGCGGCTCTCGCCCCGAGGGCCAGAGAGCTGAGCCGGCCCTCGGCGATGCCGATGTGAGCCGGCCACATCCAGTCGCCCTCGATCTCGATCAGCCGGACGCCGGGCTGCTCCAGCCAGGCGGCGATCCGCTCGGTCTCCTCGACCAGTGCGGGGGCGGACGGGCCGAGCCCGGGGAGCACGGTCTCGGCGGTCGCGACCGCGTCCCGCGCCACCCGTTGCGGGATCTCGCCGGGGTGGGCGACCGCGGCGTTGGCGAGCCGGCCGTGGCGGATCACGTGGATCTGCCAGGCGGGGGCGGGCGGACGTCCGGGAACCGTCCGGTCGACCCGGCGGGCGGCCACGATCTGCGAGCAGCCGGCGAGGCTGGCCAACCGGTGGTGCTTGACCGCGGCGGCCAGGAAACCGCGCAGTCGCTCGATCAGCGTCCGCGCCTCCTCGTAGCGCAACTGGGCGACGAGCAGGTTCAGCCGGGGCCGTACGGCTTCCAGCACCGGACGCACGTCGGCGGTGAGCGCATCCCGCACCTGATCGACCAGCGCCGTGTAGACATCCCGGCCGACCTTCAGTTCACAAGGGGCGATGCACTTGCCGAGTTCGCCGAGCATGCAGGCAGAGCCCGGCGTCCGCACCGAGAGGCGCTTGGTGCACTGCCGGATCGGGAAGGCGTCGTGCAGCGCGGCCATGGTCTCCTCGGCGGCCGGGCGCCGGGAGAACGGCCCGAAATAGGTCGCGCCGTCGTCCGAGACCGCCCTGACCAGCGACAGCCGCGGGAAGGCATCGGTGGTGATCTTCAGCCAGTGCTGGCGCTGCGGGAACTTGGAGCGCCGGTTGTAGCGCGGCGAGTGCGCCGCGATGAGGCGCAACTCCAGCACCTCGGCCTCGAGCTCGGTGCGGCAGACCGTGGTCTCCACGGCGGTCGCGATCCGGACCATCTCGTCGATCCGCGGCCGGGTCTCGGCGGCGGTGAAGTAGCTGCGCACGCGGTTGCGCAGGTTGCGGCTCTTGCCGACGTAGAGCACCTGCCGGCGCACAACCCCCTCCGCGTCCGGCAGATCGGCCACGAACTGGTAGATCCCCGGCGCGGACGGGACACCGGCGGCCAGCGTCCGCTTCGCCCGGCGCTGGGGCGATACCCGGCGGGTGCACTCCATGAGATCGGCCAGGGTGGCGATGCCGAGGTTGCCGACCCGTTCCAGCAGGTAGTGCAGCACGTCGACGGTGACCCGGGCGTCCGACAGCGCCCGGTGGTTGGCCTCGTGACCGGAGCGGACGTGGCGCGCCAGCGTCGACAGCTTGACGTTCGGCACCTCGTCGCGCAGCAGGACGCTGCGCGCCAGCGCCACCGTGTCGACCACCTCCGGGGAGGGCCACCGGTAGCCGTGAAGCTCGCAGGCCCGCTTCAGGAAGCCCATGTCGAACCGGGCGTTGTGGGCCACCAGCACCGCGTCCCCGGCGAACTCCAGCCAGGCCGGCAGCACCTCGCCCAGGCTCGGCGCGTCGGCGACCATGGCGTCGGTGATGCCGGTCAGCACCGCGATCAGCGCCGGAATGTGCGCCTTCGGGTTCACCAGAGTCTGGAACTCGCCCAGCACCTCGCCCCCGCGCACCTTCACCGCCCCGAACTCGGTGATCGCGTCCTCCGCCCCACCCCCGGTGGTCTCCAGATCGACCACGCAGAAGGTCACCTGGCTCAGGGACGGGCTCAGGTCGTCGAAGCTCGGCTGCGTTGACATCACGGTGGAGACGCTAGGCGGCCCCTGTGACAGTTTCGCGCGACGGTGCTCTCGACGTCGCTGCCGTGCGGTGACGTGCGTCCACTAGCCTCGCCTCCATGTGGACAGGGGTAGCGGAACTGGCAGAACTGCTGGACGTGGTGACGGCCGGCTATCCGTTCGAGCCGGTTCTTGAGGAACGCGCTCCGGACGTCATGACGCGGCGGGCCCATTTCAAGGATGTGGTGATCACTCTGCGGGCGATCCCCGGCAGCCGGGCCTATGGCGCACCGGAGCTCCAGTACCGGTTCGGCTTCGACGATGACGGCGAGGAGCTGCTATGGGACGAGG
This sequence comes from Propionicimonas sp., assembly GCA_027492575.1. Classification (GTDB taxonomy): domain Bacteria; phylum Actinomycetota; class Actinomycetes; order Propionibacteriales; family Propionibacteriaceae; genus Propionicimonas. The sequence goes on along the minus strand of JAPUEM010000166.1, from coordinate 27,098 downwards.
AACTCGCCCAGGATCAGCGAGCCCGGCAAGGCCAGGCCACCCGGTGGCGTTCCTACCTTCAGCGCACCTGTTCCCTGGAGCGACTCGTCGAGCACGGGTTGACGGAGGCGGTGCGGACGCCGCGCGCCCCGATCTCGCGGGTGGGGATGACCCCTTCCTCACAGGGCTCGATGGCTTCGTCGAGGGGCTCGGTGGAGCGCCCGGCGATCACTGGGTGGAGATCTACCTGCATGCCCAGTGGCTGCTGGGCCGGGTCGTCTCGACCGACTGGCTGGCCAACGTGGACGGTGAGCTGGCCAAGCAGAGCCTGAACCTGCCGGCCGAGGATCGCGTCCATCTCTCGCGGATGCTGTGGCGCGTCGGTGCCGCCTACCTCGAGCACAACGGGCTGAAGGCGGCCGGAGAAACCGAGCCGGATCTGGACGGGCACCCGATGCCTCGCTGGATCAAGAAGGTCGATCCCGGGACCACCGTCCACCGCAGGTTCCTCAAGCAGGCGCTGGCGGGCTGCGCCGTCGTCCGCGCCCACTTCCAGCCCTGGCCCCAGCAGGCGGTCGCCCTCATCGACCACGACGAGACCCAATGCGCGGTGACGCTCACAGTGGAGGGCGACGTTGTGACGGTGAAGTTCGCGGCCATGCTCAAGCAGGGCTGGATCGGACGCGACCTCGCGCCGAGCTTCGACTACGAGGAAACCGTGCCGTTGGAGGACCTTTCCGATTCCCACCAGGCTGAAGAGCTCGGACGCCGGCTGCGTGCGATGGATCAGGCATGGTCGTCCTGGGCCGCGGTGTCGAAGTCGGCCGAGGCCGAGATGTCGGGCAAGACGTCGCTCTTCCGCCGCGGCCGCTACAGCCGTTCCAGCTGGCCGTACTTCTACACCCTCGCGCAGGCGCTGAGCGGACGGAAGGTCACCCCGAGGTGGCTCAACAACGTCGAGACGCGATTCGTGGGGTGGATGGCAACCGCCGCCGGACCTGAAGGCAGCCAGCGCCGCGAACTGGCGGCGGCGCACGCCAGCTTGGCAGTCGCTTCAGCGGGCATCACGGCCATTGCCGCTCAGCAGGGCGTGATCCCCACCTACCGTCCACACGCCTTCGCGGATCGCTGAGCGCGAGAGCCGCCGGAAAACTGTCACAGGCGCCCGGCAGGGTAGGGGCATGAGTTCCTTGCATGTGGATTGCGGGAGTTGCCGGGCCCGGGGGCCCGCCTGCTCCGACTGTGTGATCACGGCCCTGCTGGGCCCGATCGAGGCCGATGTCGAGCTCGGCAACGACGAGGTCGGCGCGCTGGCGGCGCTGGCCGGCGGTGGGTTGATCTCGCCGCTGCGACTGGTTCGCGGGGCTGTCCGGGAGCCTCGCTACTACCCCGATACTGAGACGGGGTTGGCAACTGCCGTCCCTTTCCCTTAGGATTTTCTCAGTATTGATTCAGCTTGCCCGTGGGGGCGGGCATTGGGAGGGTTTGCATGACGCTGCGCGTCTGGCTGAAGTCCGCGCTGACCGTCGCGGTAACCGGCGTTCTGGCAGTGAGCGTTGCGGCCACGCCCGCAGGCGCCGCGCCGAGCCCGACTCCGCCGGCGACGCCCACTCCCGCACCGACCCCCACCACCGTCAAGGACGCGAAGGATCAGGTCATCGCCCTGGAGGCGGAGATCCCGGCCATCGATGAGGATCTGCATGAGGCCGAGCTGGCCCTGGCCGACGGCAAGCGCCGGCTGAAGGGGCTGCGGGCCGACATCGCGGCGCAGCAGTCGAAGGTGGACGAACTGGGCGACCAGGCCCGGGCGATCGCGCTGCTGCAGTTCCAGGGACGCGGTGTCGACACCACCGTCCAGCTCTTCACCGAGAGCGACCCCGACGCCTTCCTCGATCGGCTCACCACCACCAGCAATGTTGACGCCACCCTGAACGCCACCCTGCAGGATCACCAGACCGAACAGGCCAACCTCACCGAGCTCAAGCGGGCCGCCGAGGCCGAGGTGGCCGCCCTGGCTGCCGAGGAGCAGCGGCTCCAGGAGCTGCACACCAAGCTCGAGCAGAAGATCGCCGACGCCAAGGCACTGGTCGACCGGCTGACCGAAGAGGAGCGCCGCCAGCTGGCCGCCCGCGACGGCGCCCGGGTCTCCTTCGACATCGGCGAGGCCGGCGACGTCAGCAAGGCCCTCAAGAAGGTCATCGCCTACGCGGTCTCCAAGGTGCCCAACGGGCAGTACGTCACCGGCGGCGCCGGCCCCACCAACTTCGACTGCTCCGGCCTCGTGCTCGCCGCCTATCGCCAGATCGGCGTCTCGCTGCCGCATTCCTCGCGCGCGATGTTCAAGTACGGCCGCGCGGTCTCCCGCAAAGACCTTCAGCCCGGCGACCTGATCTTCTGGTACAGCCCGATCTCCCACGTCGGCATGTACATCGGCAACGGCAAGATCGTCCACGCCCGCAACCCCCGCAACGACCTGGTGATCCAGTCGCTCAGCTCCTACCCGGCCCCCTTCACGGGTGCCCGCCGCCTGATCGGCTGACCCGACTTCCCCCGAACCCGCGCTCTCCTGGAGAGCGCGGGTTTCGTGCGCTCGGCATCCCCCGCCGGGTGGCGGGGGTGGCTAGGCTCGCTCTGTGCAGTGGCGAGCGGCGACCGTGGTTGCGCTGGTGCTGTTCGCGGGCTGCGCCGCACCGGTCGCGCCGCCCGCCGTCCCCAGGGCCGAGCCGGTCGCGCTGCAGCCGATCGAGACGGACGCCGGCACGCTGCTGGCGCCCGCCGACATCGACCCGGCCGAGCGGACGGCCTGGCTGGCTCGCCTGACGCGGACGGTCGACACTCTCGGCGAGGCCGACTTCGGCGCCCTCGACGACGACTGGGACGGACGGCTGGTCGTGGAACTGCCGGCCACCGTGGACGACTACACCGCCCTGGCCGGCGCGGACGCCGGGGAGGCAGCGGCCGTCACCCGCTGCGTGGACGGCGCCTCGTCCGTCACGATCAATCCTCAGGTAGAGGCCGAGGAGCCCGGCTACCTTGATGGGCTGCTGCTGCACGAGGCCGTGCATGCGGCCACCGGCTCGGGCTGCACGGACGCACCGCTGTGGATCGAGGAGGGGCTGGCCGAGTGGTTCGCCGCGCAGCACGACCCGGCCGCCCAGGAAGCCAATCAGCAGTGGCTCGACCACGAACTGGCCGCCGGGTTGCCCACCGGCCTGCCGCAGGACGCCGCCTTCGCCGGTACCTCCGCTCAGGTCTCGGGTGCCTATGCGCTGGCCGTCTTCGCCGTCGCCACTACGGTCGGACACCTCGGCCACGACCCGGCGATGGCCTACTTCGCCGCGCCGGACGACGCGACCACGAGCAGGATCACCCGGTGGTACCTGGACGGCCTGCGCGCGGCCCGTCCCACCCTCCGCTGACAGGTACGCGATCAGTGGGAGTGGGCCGTGATGAAGGCCAGCGTCTCGGCGAAGATCAGATCCCGATCGTGATCCAGGGTGGCGACGTGGTAGCTGTGACGCAGGTCGCGCACCACGATCTCCTCGCTGGAGAGATGGGTCTGCACGTAGTCGGTCGAGCGTCCGGGCACCACGTGGTCGGTCGCGGAACGGAAGATCAGGGTGGGGCAGTGGATCAGGTCGAGGCTGGCCCGGACGTCGGCGAACATCTGGAACATCGAGACGGCCGGGGCCAGCGGAGTCTGGTCGTAGCCGTGCCGTTCGATCCCGGGCCGGGCGATATCGTGCGATCGCGAAGGCACCGATGCCATCACCATCGAAGCCAGCGGCACCACCCGCTGGAAGCCGTAGGGCAGTAGCGCCGGGTTGACCAGAGCCAGCCCGGCCACCCGGTCGGGGTGCTGCGCGGCCAGCCGGAGCGCGAGCGTCCCGCCCATCGAGTGACCGGCGACGAAGACCTGGTCGCAGTCGGCGGTGAGGGCGAGGAACTCCCGTTCGGCGCAGCAGTACCAATCCCGCCACCGGGTGGCGTTGAGCTCGCGCCAGTGGGTGCCGTGCCCGGGCAGCCGTGGCACCGCGACCCGGTAGCCGGCATCGGCGGTGAGCTGGGCCCACTCCCGCATCGAGTGCGGTGAGCTGTTGAACCCGTGCAGGAAGAGCACCCCTATCCGGCCCTGGCCGATGTGAAGGGGTTGCGCGTGCTGAGCGACCTGCATGGTGGTCATGGTAGGGGCGGCCGAGGACGATCAGTGAACAGAGCTACCCCCGGACACGCCGAGTCGGCACGCCGGACGCCGCCGGCGGCCATCCTCAGGTAGATCTGTTCGGTGAGTCAGATCGCTATTGTGATCCCGCGAACTCGACGCGAGGGGAACCGATGTACGACTTCTTCAAGCTGTTGCTCTTCCGGCCGGTGGTGAAGTACCTGTTCGGCGCCAAGCTGACCGGTGAGGAGAACATTCCCACCACCGGCGGCGCCATCCTCGCGGTCAACCACCTGGCTGCCTCCGAGACCTTCGTGCTGCCCGCGATGATCAGGCGGCGGCTGACCTTCCCCGCGAAGGCCGAGCTCTTCGCCGGCAACCGCGGACCGGCGTCGAAGGTGGTCGCCTGGTTCCTCAAGGCGGTCGGGCAGGTTCCGCTGGATCGCTCCGGGGGACGCACCTCGGTCGACGGCCTGCGTCCGGTGCTGGACGTGCTCGCGGACGGCGGGCTGGTCGGGATCTTCCCCGAGGGCACCCGTTCCCCGGACGGCCGGCTCTACCGCGGCAAGACCGGTGTGGCGCGGATCGCGCTGGCCGCCGGCGTCCCGGTCATCCCGGTGGCGGCCTTCGACACCCAGACCGTCCGCAGCCGGATCGGCATCCCGTGGGTGCGCAGGCCGCGGCTGGTGGTCGGCAAGCCACTGGACTTCTCTGCCTACTTCAGCCAGCCCGAGGATCGCAAAGTGATCCGCTGGGTGACCGACGAGGTGATGGCGGGCATCCAGGAACTCACCGGCCAGCAGTACGTCGAGGCCTACGCCAGCTCGGTGAAGTACGGCTCGTTGTCCGCCGAGGAGGCCAAGGCCAAGGAGCTCCCGCGTCCGGGCTACGGCGCCACGCCGCCCGAGCTGCCCGCCGCCGACTGAGACAGTCCACGCGCACTCTGCTTGGCCACTCCGTGAGGGGTGCAACTTTCTGCCATATAGGCCCTCTGGCCGACATATCTGGCGCCCAGGAGCGCTATATGGCAGAAAGTTGCAGGCGGCACCGGTACGCACGGGCGCAAGGCTGGGCGACCGCCGGGCATCCACCGTGGGGCCTCTGGTTCGGCTTCCTCACGCGCGCGGGCTATCCTGACCGGCGTGGTTGACCAGATCCCGTCGCTGACCGAACTGCGTCTACGCCCGGTGGCACAGCAACCGCTGTATTCCGATCCGGCGGCGCTGGACGCGGTGCTGGCCGAGCTGCGGCTGCGTCCGCCGCTGGTCTTCGCCGGCGAATGCGACGAACTGCGCCGCGGCGTGGCCGAGGTGGCCGCCGGCCGCTCCTTCCTGCTGCAGGGTGGTGACTGCGCCGAGACCTTCGGTTCGGTGACCGCCGGCGACATCCGCGGCAAGCTGCGGGTGCTGCTGTCGATGGCGGTGGTGCTCACCTACGCCGCGCAGGTCCCCGTCCTCAAGGTCGGACGGATCGCCGGCCAGTACGCCAAGCCACGCTCCAAGGACACCGAGACCCGCGACGGCCTCACCCTGCCCAGCTACCGCGGCGACGCCGTGAACGGGCTCGACTTCACCGAGGCGGCCCGGGTGCCCGATCCGCGCCGGCTGGTCGAGGTGTACAACCATTCCGCCGCCACGCTGAACCTGGTGCGCGCCTTCGTCACCGGTGGCTTCGCCGACCTGCGCGCCGTCCACACCTGGAATCGCGACTTCGTCCGCAACTCCGACGTGGAGGAGCGCTACGAGCAGATGACCTCCGAGATCGAGCGGGCGCTGGCCTTCATGGTGGCCTGCGGGGTCGACAACGACGCCCTGCGCACGGTCGACTTCTACGCCAGCCACGAGGCCCTGCTGCTCGACTACGAGCACGCTCTGACCAGGATCGATTCCCGCACCGGCACGCCCTACGACACCAGCGCCCACATGGTCTGGATCGGCGAGCGCACCCGGCAGCTGGACGGCGCCCACGTCGAGTTCTTCCGGCATCTGCGCAACCCGATCGGCCTCAAGATCGGCCCCTCGGCCTCCCCGGAGGACGTGGTCGCGCTGGTCGAGCGGCTGGATCCCGACCACGAGCCGGGCCGGTTGACGATCATCACCCGGATGGGCGCCGGACGGATCCGCAGCGCACTGCCGCCGATCGTGCAGGCCGTCGAGGCGACCGGACGCAAGGTCGCCTGGGTCTGCGACCCGATGCACGGCAACACCTTCGAGACCTCGCTGGGTTACAAGACCCGGGCCTTCAGCCAGGTCGTCGAGGAGGTCAACGGCTTCTTCGACGTCCACGAACAGCTGGGCACCTGGCCCGGTGGCGTGCACATCGAGCTGACCGGCGACGACGTCACCGAGTGCGTCGGCGGGGTGGGCGATCTGGCCGAGGCCGATCTGGCCAACCGCTACGAGACCGCCTGCGACCCGCGGATGAACCGCGACCAGTCGCTGGAGCTCGCTTTCGTGGTGGCCGAGCGGCTCACCAGCGGCCGGATCCTGCGCTCCAACCCCGTGCAGGAGTTCCACCCCGAGGATTTCTAGGGATGATGACCGCGAGGCTGCCCGGACTTTCGCCGATCTATTGGGGTTATGAGTGCGGCAACCGGCTCGTACGGATGGAAACGCCGATCTGTTGGGGTTATCAGCTCGTGCGGACCGTCGATAACCCCAACAGATCGGCGGATCGATCAGTTGTCGGCCGTGCCGAGTGCCATAACCCCCACAGATCGGCGTTTCTGGTTGAGGATGCGCCATGATCGACTTGCGTAGCGACACGCTCACCCGTCCGACTCCCGGCATGCGCGAAGCCATGGCGAGGGCGGAGGTCGGCGACGACGTCTACGGCGAGGACCCGGCGCTCAACCGGCTGCAGCAGCGGGTGGCAGCGCTGCTGGGCCACGAGGCGGGGCTGTTCACCCCGTCCGGGTCGATGGCGAACCTGCTGGGCATCTGGGCGCTGGTGCCACCCGGCCAAGAGGTGGTGTGCGACGTCCGCGCCCACATCGCCCGCGCCGAGATGGGTGCCCACGCAGCCCTGCACGGGGTCACCATGCGCACCTGGGATTCGGCGGACGGGGTCGCGGACGCCGCTGCCGTCGGCAGGATCATCACCCCGGACGCCGGCCCTTATCTGGTCTCCACGGCGGCTGTTTCCATCGAGAACACCCACAATTTCGGCGGCGGGACGGTGCAGCCGCTGGAGGTGCTGACCGGCATCTCCGAGCTCTGCCGCGACGCCGGGGTGAAGCTGCATCTGGACGGCGCCCGGCTGTGGAACGCCCACGTCGCGACCGGCGTCCCGCTGGACGTCTACGGCCGGCTGTTCGACGCCGTCAGCGTCTGCTTCTCGAAAGGGCTGGGCGCTCCGGTCGGCTCGATGCTGGTCGGCTCTGCCGAGCTGATCGACCGGGTGCGAGTGCAGCGCAAGCGGCTGGGCGGCGGGATGCGGCAGGCCGGCATCCTCGCCGAGGCCGCTGGCTACGCGCTCGATCATCAACTGGAACGGCTGGCGGAGGATCACCGCGCAGCCCGCGCCTTCGCCGCGGAGGTCGCCTTGGCTGTGCCCAGCAGCATCGACCCCGAGGCTGTGGCGACGAACATCGTCGTGGTCGACACCGGCTCCCGTCCTGCCGCCGAGGTGGCTGCCGCGGCTCGCGAGGCGGGCGTGCTACTGACCCCGGTCGGCCCGCGGGCGCTGCGCGCCGTTACCCACCTCGACGTCACCCTGGACGAGTGCGTCACCGCCGGACGACTGCTCGGCACCCTGCTGGAGCGCTCGTGAAGGCCGCCGTCCTCGGCTCGCCGATCGAGCATTCGCTGTCGCCGGTGCTGCACCAAGCCGGCTACCTGGCCCTCGGCCTGACCGACTGGAGCTACGGACGTCATCGCCTGGAAGAGCCCGAACTCGCGGGCTTCGTCGCCGGGCTGGATCTCGAATGGCGCGGGTTGTCGTGCACCATGCCGTTGAAGCGGGCCGTGCTGGAGGTCGCCGATCGGGTCTCCCCACTGGCCGCGCGGGCCGGTGCGGGAAACACCCTGATCCGGCGGACGGACGGCGGCTGGGACGCCGACAACACTGATGTCGGCGGCCTGGTGGACGCGCTGGCTCCGCACTGGCAGGGGTGGGGGAGTGCCGCCGTCCTCGGAGCCGGGGCGACCGCCCGCTCGGCCCTGCTCGCCCTCGACGTGCTCGGCGCCACCCATGCCACCGTCTACGCCCGCAATCCCGAGCGGGTCGCCGAACTCGCCGCCTGGGCATCGCAGGCACGGGTCGCGGTGGCGGTGACCCCGTCCGACCTGACCGGTTGGACGCAGGGCGCTGAGCCCGCCGTGATCTCCACCCTGCCCCCCGCCCCCGGAATCGAGGCCGGGCTGCCGGCCCGCGAAGGCCTCCTCTTCGACGCGGTCTACGCCGACTGGCCCACCCCGCTCGCCCGCGCCGCCACCGCCGCCGGGATGACCGTCGTCGGCGGTCTCGACCTGCTCGTCCACCAGGCCGCTCGTCAGTTCGAACTCTTCACCGGCCACCCCGCGCCAGTCGACGCGATGTTTGCCGCCGGACGGAAGGCGATCGCAGGCTGAGCCTGGGTCGGCGGGTTGAGCCACAGCTCTTGGCGCAGTGAGACAGGGGCTGGTTCCCTGTGGGACAAAGTGGGACAGGG
>JAPUEM010000166.1:0-18206 GCA_027492575.1 Propionicimonas sp. | reverse complement strand
GCTCTTGGCGCAGTGAGACAGGGGCTGGTTCCCTGTGGGACAAAGTGGGACAGGGGACGGTTCCCTGTCCCGGTTCTCCGGCATCGGAAGCCGGCGGTGTGGGACAGGGAACCGTCCCCCGTCCCACCACGTACCCCGACTCTCCAACGACAGATGACCACTAGACTCAGGCCCCAGCCGACGATCCCTGAGCCTGTCGAAGGGTCGTCCACAAGGGACCCAACCACGTTCACCCCGGGCTCCGACCGGGGATCTCTCAGCGGGAGGCACGACATGATCGTCCTGATCGGCTTCATGGGAGCCGGCAAGACCACCGTCGGCCGCTCCCTGGCCGCGCGGCTCAACCTCCCCTTCATCGACACCGACGAGATCATCGAGCAGGCCAGCGGGCTGTCGATCTCCGACATCTTCGAGGGCTACGGCGAGGAAGGCTTCCGCGAGATCGAGGCCCGGACCATCGCCGAGCAGCTCGCCGGCCCGCCGGCCGTGGTCGCCCTGGGCGGCGGCGCGGTGACGACGGAGTCGGTCCGCGAGAGGCTCGCCGGGCACCAGGTCGTCCTGCTCGACATCACCCTGGCCGACGCGCTGGGAAGGCTCGGCGGCGACTCCAGCCGTCCGATCTTGCGCCGGCCCGACCTGGGCGAGATCTTCGCCGCCCGGGAGGCCCTCTACCGCCAGGTCGCCACGCTGCGCGTCCCCGTGGCCGGACGCTCGGTGGCCGAACTCGCCGCCCTGGTGGCGGCCGGGCTGGCCGATCCGTCCGCGGTGGCGCTGGACCCGGAGCCGTCCGAGGCGGGAGAGTAGGCGCATGGACGTCCTGGTCATCAACGGTCCCAACCTGAACGCGCTCGGCACCCGCGAGCCCGAGGTCTACGGCAGCACCACCCTGCTCGAGATCGAGCTCGCCCTGATCGCCCAGGGCGCCGCCGCCGAGATCAGCGTGGACACCTTCCAGAGCAACCACGAGGGCGCCATCGTCGACCGGCTGCACGAGGCCCGCGCCGACGGCACCCGCTACGTCATCATCAACGCCGGAGCCTTCACCCACACCTCGATCGCGCTGCGGGACGCCCTGGCGACCGTCGAGATCCCGTTCATCGAGGTGCACATCTCGAACATCCACGCCCGCGAGGAGTTCCGCAAGCACTCCTACCTCAGCGACCTCGCCGCCGGCGTCCTGTTCGGCTTCGGCACGGACGGCTACCGCCTCGCCCTCGACCACGTGATCCACCACCTCATCGACAACTCCGGCGAGGAACCGGCCCTCGCCTGAGGTCTCTGAACGGAATTGGGGACGGTTCCAATTCCGTCCACGCTCAGCGTCGATCGACTCATCGGACTCTGTCCGATGTCAGTGCCACGACCTACACTCATGGCATGGCGTTGAAGGCTGATGATGTCTACCAGGCGGGGCTTGCCCTCGACCTCGACGAGCGTGCCGTTGTGGCGCATCGGCTCCTGGACAGCTTGCACCCACAGAACGATGCCGCTCAGCCCGATGTCGATGCTGCCTGGCGCGATGAGATCAGTGTCAGAGTCGACGATGTTCTCCAAGGCAGAGTCGAGTTGTTGAGCTACGACGAGGTGCGCGCGGCCGCGCATGAACTGCTGAACGATCTGCGCCAGTGACGCTCACCCGTCAAGTCCATCCGGAGGCTCGGGCGGAGCTTCTCGATGCGATCAGGTACTACGAAGGCAAGAAGCCAGGCCTGGGGGAGCAGTTCGAGTTCGAAGCCGATCGAACCGTCGAAGATATCCTCTGGAATCCGGAAGCCTGGCCGAAGTTCTCGGGCTGGAACCGCCTCCCTCTCGTTCGCAGCCACCAGGTGCCTGTCTTTCCCTACCGGGTCGTGTACCTCGTGCGCGACGATCAGCTGGTCATCGTCGCGTACGCCCACCAAAGCCGACGGCCCGGCTACTGGCAAGACCGAATCAGCGACTCCTAGACGGGCGCTTGGTGGGGATGCTTCTGGACACCGGCAGCGCGGGCTGGCTGTTGCCGCGCCTACAGTGACGGGGTGAGCGTTCCACTGCATATCGCGTTCGTGTCGATGCACACCTCGCCTGCCGAGCTGCCCGGGTCGGGGGACGCGGGTGGGATGAACGTGGTCGAGTACCACCAGGCCTTTGCGCTGGCCGCGCTGGGGCACCGCGTCGACCTGATCACCCGGCGTAGCGACCCCGCTCAGCCCGACGTCGTCGAACTCTCGGACGCCGTGCGGCTGCTGCACCTGCCGGCCGGGCCGCCGCGGCGGCTGGCCAAGAGCCTGATCGACGCCCACATCGAGGAGTTCTCGGCCGGGCTGGCGGCGTTGGACGTCCACTACGACCTGCTGCATTCGCACCACTGGATGTCGGGGGTGGCGGCGTTGCCGGTGGCCCGCACGAGGGGAGTCCCGCACGTCCAGAGCTTCCACTCGGTGGCCGCGCTGCCGGGGTCGGCGCTGTCGGACGGGGAACCGCCCGAGTCGCCGGCGCGGGTGCCGGGGGAGCGACTGGTCGCCACCGAGTCGGACGCCGTGATCGCGATCAGCGCCGCGGAGGCCGGCACCGTGGTGGAGCGCTGCGGCGCCGACCCCGACCGGGTGGTGATCGTGCCGCCGGGGGTCGACCGAACCCTCTTTCACGCCGGTGAGCCCTTAGCCGCCGCGACAGCTCCGACGTCCAACCCGCACGGCTACCTGCTCTACGCCGCCCGGCTGCAGCCGCTGAAAGGCCCCGACCTGGCGATCGGGGCGCTCGCCGAGGTGCCCGCCGAGCTGCGGCCCGATCTGCTGATCGCCGGGGACGTCTCCGCCGACTTCGCTGCCTACGAGGCCGAACTGCACGCCCTCGTGGCGGCCCACGGACTGACCGAGGCTGTGCACTTCGTCGGCCCGCAGCCGCGGGAGCGGCTCGCCGACCTCATGCGCGGCGCCCGAATCGTGCTGGTGCCCTCGCATTCGGAGACCTTCGGGCTGGTCGCGCTGGAGGCCGAATCCTGCGGGACGCCGGTGATCGCCTCCGCCGCCGGCGGGCTGCGCGAGGCGGTGGTGCACGGCGAGACCGGGCAGCTGATGGACTCGCGCCGGCCCGAGGACTGGGGGACGGCGATCACCCGGCTGCTGGCCAAGCCGGAGCGGCTGGCCCGGATGGGCGTGGTCGCGCAGATCCATGCCCGCCGGTTCGACTGGGGCTGGACGGCCCGACTGCTCGAACTCCACTATCGGGGGCTGCTGTGACCGGCCCGTTCGACGGCGTGGCGCGGGTGGTCTTCGCGCATGCGCATCCGGACGACGAGACCCTGGCCACTGGCGCCCTGATCCAGCTGCTGACCGGATCGGGCGTCGAGGTGGCCGTCGTGACCGCGACCCGGGGCGAGCGCGGTGGCGTGGTGCCCGGCCCGCTGAGCCACCTGGCCGGCACCCCCGCACTGGACGTCCACCGGGTGGCCGAGCTGACCGCCGCGTTGGGAGCGCTGGGTGCGGAAGGCCCGTTCTTCCTGGGCGAACCGCCAGCGCGGGCGTCCGGGCTCGCCCCGCGCCGCTATCGCGACTCCGGGATGCGCTGGGTGACGCCGACCCTGGCCGGTCCGGGGGAGGACGCCGGCCCGGACGCGTTCACCTCGGCGAGCGTTGCCGAGGCGGCCGCCGACCTGGCGGCCTTCGTGGCGTCCTGGGGTGCGGAGCTTCTGGTGGGCTACGACATCGACGGCGGCTACGGTCACCCCGACCACGTGCACGCCCACCATGTGGCCGTCGCCGCGGCCCGCCTGGCCGGGGTCGACTTCGCCGAGGTGGTCTCGATCCCGGGCGACGACAGCTCCCCCGAAGCGGACGGGGCCACCTGGTACGACCGGTCCGATCGATTGCCGGAACTGCTGCCGGCGCTGCACGCGCACGCCTCCCAGTTCACCGTCGACGGACGCGAGGTAGTCCACTCCGGCGGCCAGCGCGAACCCCTGCTGCTGCGCACCGGCGTCCGGCTGACGACCTGACCCGGCGGCCCATGGACCGAGTGGGGACGGTTCCAACTCCGTCCACCTGGCCGGGAAATGCCTAGTCAGCGCGTTTGGACGGAGTGAGGAGCCGTCCCCACTCCGTCCAGACAGCACGAGGCCCCCGCCGGAGCGGGGGCCTCGCACGTCGATCAGAGACCGGTGAGCACGTCTCCGGCCAGGTGGACCTGGTAGCCCATGGCCTCGAACATGGCGGCCTTGGCGACCAGCGCCTTGTCGGCCGTCTCGGCATCGGGGGCGTAGGCCACGTTGAGGTGATTGGCCTTGTGGCGGGCCATCAGCTCGTCGCGTCCGACGCCATGCAGCACGGCGTTCATGATCGGCCACTCCTTGTTGGTGGAGTTGAGCCGGCGGTCGACCTCTTCTTCCGGCATCTCGATGCAGGTGCCGCGGCCGAGGTCGACGTGCAGCACGCCGTCCATGATGAAGACCCGCGACCAGACGATCTCGCCGGGCTTCGAGACGCCGGAAAGGGTGCCGCCGCCCATCGGGAAGAAGTAGTAGCTCTGCCGGTAGGCGTGGGCCTTGTCGTAGCCGCCCAGGTGGGAGGCGGGCACCGAGCCGGAGATCTCCAGCACCCACACGAAGTCGCCCTCCCAGTCGTCGCCCCAGCGGACGTCATGCAGGGTGGTGGCCGGGTCGAGGCCCATCGCCGTCCAGATCCGGTTGGTGACCAGCGCGTCGATCGCCACGCCCTCGTCCACCTCGTTGGCGCACGGGACGGCCGCACCCTCGTAGAGCACGCGGGAGCCGTCGCGGGAGGTGACCGGCGGACGGTCGACGTTGTTCAGCAGCCCCTCGACCAGGTCGGACGCCGGCACCATGTCCTTCAGGCCCTGCTGGTACTGGATGCCCACCACGTCGGCGCCGAAGTCGTCGGCCATCCGGACGGCGGCGATGTACATCTTCATCTGGCTGGTCAGCTGCTCGTCGGTGAGGTTCTCCTTCCAGTCGCCGTCGTTGTCGACGTGGAAGGTGAGGCCGGCCTCGTTCAGCCACTGGCGGACGGCGGCGGCCTCCTCGTCCGAGGTCTGGTTCATCTCGGCGACCAGGGCGCTCTGCGAGAGCCGCTCCTTGTAGATGCCGGCCGGGTTCATCAGCTCGTCGTCGATCAGCGCGTTGTACATGCCCATGCAGTACTCGTCGAAGACGGCGATGATCGCCTTGTCCTCCTTGAGCTGGGCGGCCAGCGCCTCGCCGAGCCGCTTCTCCTCGGAATCGGGCAGCGCCGGCAGGTCGCGGACGTGGGAGGTGTCGTGGACGATCGCCCCGGTCTCGAGCCACTCGGCGAGCTTGGTGCGGGCCCAGTCGTCGGTGAAGTCCTTGCTCCACAGCGTCGAATGCTTGATGTTGGCCTTGACCATCGAGCCGTGCAGGTTGAGCATGCCGACCAGGCCGGGGAAGTCGCCGGCGAAGTTGGCGACCAGCAGGATCGGGCCCTGGTGGTCGCGCAGGCCGTGCAGCACGTGGTGGCTGTACTGCCAGACCGCCTCGACGACGACCAGCGGAGCATCCTTCGGGACGTTCTTGAAGACCTGACGGCCGCGGTGCTGGCTGTCGATGAAGCCGTGGCCGGTCTCCGGGTTCACGTCGTGGGCGCGCTGGACGTTCCAGCCGAGGGCTTCCACCGCGGCGGCGAACTCGCCCTCGACCTGCTGCTGCATCGACCAGGTCTTGACGTTGGTGGTGAGACGCAGATCGCCGTTGGCGATGGTGTACACCGTCTTGGGCTCGGCGGCCGGCCGCTCGGTGATCGTCGGGAAGGTGTAGGTGCTCACAGATTCTCCTCGCGAGGTGATGGGCGGCCGGGTTCTCGGGCTGCTGTGCCTGGCTCCGGCCTACCTCTCAAGCATCGCAGCAATCGATTTCAGGGTCAAGGAGATTGGGGGATTCACAGGACGGAGAGGCCCGACTCCTCGTCGCCGATCACCACCGGCAGCACGACCTCGCGGGGCGGGGCGTCCAGGCCGCGGATCCGCTCCAGCAGCATCTCGGCGGCCCGCAGGCCGAGGTCGCGGGCGGGCAGATGGGTGACCCGGATGCCGCGCGGCGCGAGCAGCACCAGCGGCAGGCCGCCGAAGGCGACCACGCCCACCGTGGGCGGCATCAGATCGGCCTCCGCCAGGGCCCGGATAGCGCCGGCTGCGAGCTTGTTGTTGGCGGCGAAGACCGCGTCGGGGGGTTCGGGCAGGTCCAGTAGGGCGCGCATCGCGGCCTCGCCGCCCTCGACGGTGTACTCGGTCTGCCGCACCAGTTCGGACGGGGGGTCGTCGCCCAGCCGCGTCCGGCAGGCCTGGCGGTAGCCCTCCAGCCGCTCGCCGCTGGTCTCGACCCGCTCCGGGCCGGTGATGCAGGCCACCCGGCGGTAGCCGGCGTCGAAGAGCAGATCGGTGCCGGCGGTGGCGCCCGCCACGTTGTCGGCGACCACCGAATCCACCGCGCCGCCGGGGGCGCGGCGATCCACGCAGACCACCGGCACGCCGCGTTCCAACGGCAGGGCGAGGTCGGTCGTCCGCGAACTGGGGACGATGATGATGCCGGCCACCGGTTCGCCCACCGCGACCCGCAGGTATTCCTGTTCGCGTTCGGGATCCTCATCGGTATTGCAGAGCATGACCGAGTAGCCGTCGGCGCGGGCGAGATCCTCGACCGCCCGGGTCATGGCGGTGAAGAAGGGGTTCTCGATGTCGGGGATCATCATGGTGATGACCTCCGACGAACTGGTCCGCAGCCGCCGGGCGTTGCGATTGGGGACGAAGCCCAGCTCGTCCGCGGCGGCGCGCACCGCCGCATCCCGGTCGGGGGTCACCTTGATGCCGTTGAAGACCCGCGACACCGTGGCGGGGGACACTCCGGCCCGCCGCGCGACGTCGTAGATCGTGACCACGGCCTCCCTGCCTGATATCGATTGCTGTCCGTCAGCATAGGGCGAACCGCACCTCGGGGGCAGGGCAGTGGGGCCGGGGGTGAACAGAGCTGCCGCTGGATGCGCGATTCTCGCCGGAATCCCGTCGCGGAGGCACATCCTGAGGCAGATCCGTTCGAAGGTCTTCCCCGGGCTGCCTTCGAGGCGGCCCGCCTGGCGGCGCGTATGCAGACAAGCAGGGACAAGTAGTGACATCTTCGGTCGAACCACCCCACGGGCGGACGGGGTCGGCTAGGGTGCGGTCTACGGCCAGAGTGGGCCGTGAGACGCAGGGGGCAGACATGACGACACCGGCAACGCCAGCCCGTCGGGGTGTGCTCGTGGTGGGCAGCGTGACCGCCGACCTCACCACCTTCTCCGACCGGCTTCCGGTTCCGGGAGAGACCATCATCGGGCGCGAGTTCACGCTCGTGCTGGGCGGCAAGGGGGCCAATCAGGTGGTGGCAGCCGGGCTGGCCGGGGCGCCGGCGTCCATGGTCGCCTGCGTCGGGCAGGACGCCTTCGGCGACCTGACCACCGACAGCCTGCGGGCCGCCGGGGTCGATCTCACCCACCTGCGAAGGGTGGACGCCCGCACCGGCATCGCGCACATCCGGGTGGACGCCGCCGGGGAGAACAACATCGTCATGGTGCCGCTGGCCAACGACCACCTCGACATCCCGCAGATCGACGCCGCCTTCGCCGCCTGCGCGGAGACCCACGCCGTCCTGCTCACCCAGCTGGAGACCCCCTACCGGCTCACCCTGCACACCCTGCGGCAGGCACGCGCGGCCGGCATGATCACCATCCTCGACCCGGCGCCGGCGCGGGAACTCGACCCGGCGACCTGGCCCGAGGTCAGCGTGGTGACCCCGAATGAGACCGAGGCCGAACTGCTCACCGGCATCGCGGTGACCGACGACGAGAGCGCCGCCGCGGCCGGCCGCTGGTTCGTCGAACGCGGCGCCGAGTGCGCGGTCATCACCCGCGCGGGCCAGGGCTCGACCATCGTCGACGCCGCGGGCGTCCGGCATGTCGCGGCGATCCCGGTCACCCCGGTCGACACCACCGCGGCCGGTGACGCCTTCTCCGGTTACCTGGGCGCGCGGCTCGCGGCGGGGGACGACATCGTCGCCGCGGTGCGGGTAGCCACCGCGGCGGGAGCGCTCGCGGTGACCCGCGCCGGCGCCTCGCCCAGCCTTCCCACCGTCGCCGAGGTGGAGGCCCTGCTCGCCTCCTCCGGCGCCTGACCCGAAACCCAAGCCGACAAGGAGAAATAAATGCGAAGGATGTCCACGCTGAACCCGCAGCTCTCCCGGGTGATCTCCGAGACGGGCCACGTCGACACCATCGTCGTGACCGACGCCGGCCTGCCGCTGCCGCAGGGGGTGGAGCGGATCGACCTGGCCTTCCGGCCCGGCCAGCCCGCCTTCCTGGACGTGCTCGACACCGTGCTGGAGAGCCTCTCGGTCGAGGGCGCGATCGCCGCCGAGGAGGTCGTCGCGGCCAGCCCCGAGATGTGGGAGGCGATGCGCTCCCGGCTCGCCGCGCGCAACGTCACCATCGAACTGGTGCCGCACGTGGAGTTCAAGGAGCTCACCAAGCAGGCCCGCGCCTGCGTCCGCTCGGGGGAGTTCACCTCCTACGCCAATGTGATCCTGGTCGCGGGCGTGGTCTATGGCGGCGCGGCCGCGCTCTAGCGGAGCTTCCGGTGCCACGCGCGAGCAGCCTGGTGTCGTTGGCCGGGCATTCCGGCCTCGACCCGGTGGCGCCCGTCCCCTTGCACCGGCAGTTACGGGATCGGGTGGCCGAAGTGCTGACCCGTCAGGGCGTCCGTCCGGGCACGACGCTGCCCGGGGAGCATGCGCTGTGCGGCGAGTTCGGGGTTTCGCGGACGGTCGTCCGCCAGGCGCTGGCCCAGCTGGAAGCCGACGGGCTGGTGGTCAGGGTGAAGGGCAAGGGCACCTTCGTCGGACGCCCGCGCACCCCGGAACGACTCGCCCACACCCTGATCGGCCTCTACGAGGAGGCGACCGCCCGCGGTTCGCAGGTGACCAGCATCGTCCGCAAACTCGACTGGGTGTCACCCGAACCGGCCGTCGCCGAGGCGCTGTCGACGCCGCCGGGGGCGCAGGTGCTCGAACTGGAACGGATCCGGGTGGTGGACGGCGAGCCGTGGTCGCTGGCGACCACCTGGCTGCCGGCCCGGCTCGCCCCGGCGGTGCTGGGGCAGGATCTCGACTCGGGATCGCTCTACCAGCTTCTGCGCGACCACGGCGTCAGCGCCGTCTCGGGAACGCGGTCGGTGGACGCCGCCGTGGCCACCCCGCTGCAGGCCGAACTGCTGGGCGTGCGGACGGGCGATCCGCTGCTGGTCCTGCGCAGTGTCAGCTTCGATCAGCACGGCGAGCCGATGGAGACCTTCATCGCCTACCACCGAGGTGATCGCAGCCGGTTCGAGTTCCACCTGCGTGGCAGCCCGGCCGAGGCCGGCGCGGACGCCGAGGCGGAGGGGCTGACCGTCGAACTGCCCAGCATCCAGCCGGTGCAGTCCTCCGGCTTCCCCGCCATCCTGAACGCGGACGCCGGTCTGTGACCGGCCCGGCACCTACCCACGAATCGCGGCGAGCGCCGCAGAAGGAGAGTCGCAATGGTGACGCAGCCGGTCAAGCTGACCCTGGTTCCCGAGGAGGGCGCCCTGCCCGGCAGCAACGGGCGCTACGAGAAATTCCTGGCCGACCTGGACGGGCTGTACCGCGACGCCGAGGCCTTCGCCGCGGCCCGGGCCACCGACAGCGGGGCGCCGGTCTACTGGGTCGAATCCAGTGACACCGAGCCGGGCCCCGGCGGGCTGATCATCGGGCTCAGCGTGCTGGAACCCGGCCGGATCGGCGACGAGTACGCGATGACCCGCGGCCACATCCACGCCAACCACGAGTACTCCGAGCTGTACTCCTGCGTGGCCGGCCACGGCGTCATGCTGCTGGAGACCATCGACGGCGCCAGCGAGGCCGTCGAACTGCGGGCCGGGGAGGCGGTCTACGTCCCGGGGCACTGGGTGCACCGTTCGGTGAACGTGGGGGACGACCGGTTCGTGACGCTCTTCTGCTACGGCTCGGTGGCCGGGCAGGATTACGGCATCATCGAGCGCGCCGGGGGCATGAAGAACCTGATCGTCGCCACCGCCGACAGCGGCTGGGCGGCTCGTCCCAACCCCGACCACGTGGGCTACACGGCCTGAGCCGGCCGCCTGTTGTCGCGGTTGGTCGGCTTCTCGTTCAGGAGGCCGAGCAAGTGTTGCGGCAGCTGGGCGACAGGGCGGGCTCAAGCCCCTGCCGCGAACCTGTTACTACATGTATCATCTGCGGTGGTGAGGGTTCACCACCACGAGCGAGAAAGCTGGTGCAACGACGATGTTGATCGCGCACGACCTCGGGACGACTGGTAACAAGGCCTCCCTGCACACCGATTCCGGCGAACTCCTGGCGGCGGTCACCGTCCGCTATCCGGCGAACTTCGCCGAGGGCGGGATAGCCGAGCAGAACCCGGAGGATTGGTGGAACGCGGTGGTCCAGGCCACCCGCGACCTGCTGGAGAAGACCGGGGCGAACCCGGCCGACGTCGCCGGCCTGGTGGTCAGCGGCCAGATGATGGGCGCCGTCCTGCTCGACGAGGACTACGCCCCGGTGCGGCCGGCGATCATCTGGGCCGACACCCGCAGCACGGCCCAGGTCGACCACCTGCTGCGAAGCTTCACCCAGCTGCAGGCCCTCGACATCCTGGGCCATCAGCTGAACTCCACCTACTCGCTGTCGAAGATCATGTGGGTGCGCGACCACGAGCCCGAGGCCTGGTCGCGGGTGCGCCACTTCGGCCTCGCGAAGGACTTCATCGTCCACCGGCTCACCGGCCGGCTGCACACCGACCCGTCCGACGCCTCCAGCACCAATGCCTACGACATCAAGGCGGGCACCTGGTCGGAGCCGATCATCGAGGCCTCCGGGCTGCCGCGCTCGATCTTCCCCGAGGTGGTCGACTCTACGCATGTAGTGGGGACGCTCACCTCGGACGCGGCCGCGGTGCTGGGCCTGCCGGCCGGCACCCGCGTGGTGATGGGCGGCGGCGACGGCCCGATCGCGGCCGTCGGCTCCGGCGTGGTCGCC
This sequence comes from Propionicimonas sp., assembly GCA_027492575.1. Lineage (GTDB taxonomy): Bacteria > Actinomycetota > Actinomycetes > Propionibacteriales > Propionibacteriaceae > Propionicimonas. The sequence continues at coordinate 7,141 of JAPUEM010000166.1, read as the reverse complement.
CCGGAGGATCCGCCGTATGTCTGCATGGGCACCTCCACCTGGATCTCCTTCGCCACCGCCGAGCCGGCCGCGGCCGATCCGCGGATCTTCACCTTCAGCCACGTGGTGCCCGGGCTGTACGTCCCGACCGCCACCATGCAGGCCGGCGGCGGCGCGGTGCAGTGGGCCAGCGAGGTGCTGGGCGCGCCCGTCCCGGATCTGGTCGCCCAGGCCGAGGGCGTCCGGGCCGCGGACGAGGGCCTGTTCTTCCTGCCCTACCTGATGGGGGAGCGGTCGCCCTACTTCAACCCGGACGCGGCCGGCACCTTCGCCGGCCTCTCCCGGCACCACACCACCGGTCACCTGATGCGGGCGGTGATGGAGGGCGTGGCCCTCAACCTGCTGATCTGCCTGGACGCCTTCCGCGAATCGGGCTTCCGGACCGAGACCATCGACGCCATCGGCGGCGGCGCGGCCAGCGATCTGTGGCTGCAGATCATGGCGGACGCCTGGGGCGTCACCATGCGGCGCCGTTCGGTGGTCGAGGAGGGCAACAGCCTCGGGGCCGCGGTCGTCGGCGCCGTCGGCCTGGGGCTGACCGACTTCTCAGCCGCCCGCACCCTCTCCCACGTCACCGCCACCTTCGAGCCGGACGCCGCCCGCACCGCGGTCTACCGCGAGGCCGTCGGCATCTTCCGCGACGCCTACGACCGTCTCGAACCCTGGTTCGCCAACCGGAAGCCCACCCGATGAAGATCCTCGTCACCAGTCGCTCCTTCGGCTCCGGACGCAACGACTACCCGGCCCAGCTGCTGGCCGGCGGCCACGAGGTGGTCGTCGGGCCGCCCGACCACGACCTGGTCGCGCTGGCGCCGATCCTGGCCGAGGTGGACGGCTGGATCGCCGGCACCGGCCAGGTCACCGCCGAGCATCTCGACCTGGCGCCCGCGCTGAAGGTGGTGGCCCGCTACGGCGTCGGCGTCGAGGCCGTCGACCTGGCCGCCGCGAAGGAACGCGGGGTGGTGGTGACCAACACCCCCGGCGCCAACAGTGGGGCGGTCGCCGACCACACTCTGGCCCTCCTGCTGGCCGCCACCCGGCAGGTGGCCGAGGGTGACCGGCGGGTGCGGCGCGGCGACTGGAAGGCGCTGCGCGGCCGCGAGATCGGGGCGATGACGATCGGCATCTGGGGCTTCGGCCGGATCGGCCAGGGCGTCGCCCGGCGGCTCTTCGGGTTCGGCCCGACGGTGCTGGCCTGCGACCCCTACCTGAGCGCGGACGTGGCGGGCGAGCTGGGTGCCCGGGCGGCGACCCCGTCCGATCTCGCCCAGTGCGACGCGGTCTCGCTGAACGCCCCCGGCGGTGTCCAGCTGGTGACCGCGGACTGGCTGGCGCAGGTTCGTCCGGGTCTGCTGCTGGTGAACTCCGCCCGCGCCGATCTGGTGGACGAGGAGGCGCTCGCGGCCGCCCTGCGGGATGGGACGGTCGCCGGCTACGCCGCCGACTCGGTGGCCGGCGACACCGCCGGGCACGACTCCCCGCTGCTCGCCGAGGATCTGGCCCCCCAGGTGACGATCACCCCGCATGTCGGCGCGCAGACCGTCGAGGCCATCGACGAGATGGGCCGGATGGCGCTGGAGAACGCCCTCGCCGTCCTGGCCGGAAACCCGCCCCACCACCCCGTCTGAGCTCCGTCCACGCAACTCAACAGAAGGATCGAGATGTCGCAGCAGTACATGGGGTTCATCGGGGTCTCCACCGGGGGCTCGCTGATCATGAAGGTCTTCCCGGCCTGGGCGGAGATCCTCGGCCTGCCGACCAACCGGCTGGTGGGATTCGACGTCCCGCCGGGGGCGCCGGATGAGGTCTACGTCGATCTGGTGCAGGGCCTGCGGGACGATCCGGACTACCGCGGCGCGCTGGTGACCACCCACAAGATGGCGGTCTACCGGGCCGCCTCGCAGCTCTTCGACGAGTTCGACGACTTCGCGCTGGCCTGCACGGAGGTCTCCAGCATCGCCAAGCGGGACGGCGGCCGCCGCCTGCTGGGCGGGGCCAAGGATCCGATCACCGCCGGCCTGGCGCTGGAGGAGTTCCTGCCGGCCGACCACTTCGCCCGCACCGGGGCGTCCATGGTGATCCTGGGCGCCGGCGGCTCCGGGACGGCGCTGAGCTGGTACCTGCAGGATCGTCCCGACCGCCCGGAGCGGATCACCGTCACCGCCCGCCGCCAGTCGTCGCTGGATCAGCTGCGCGCCATCCACGACGCCCGCGGCACCAGCCCGGACGCGATCGACTACGTGCTCGCCCCGAATCCGGCCGATGCCGACGCCATCCTGGCCGCCCAGCCGGCCGGAACCGTGGTGGTGAACGCCACCGGGATGGGCAAGGACATCCCCGGCTCCCCGCTCACCGATGCGGTGGTCTTCCCCGCCGACGCCTACGTCTGGGAGTTCAACTACCGCGGCTCGCTGGAGTTCATGCACCAGGCCCTCGCCCAGGCGGACGCCCGCAACCTCACGGTGGTGGACGGCTGGGACTACTTCATCCACGGCTGGTCGCAGGTGGTCGCCGAGGTCTTCGAGCTGGAACTCACCCCCGAACGCTTCCAGGCGATGTCGAAGGCCGCCTACGAGGTGCGCTGAGGTGACCGTCGCGACCGTCCTGGGGCCGGTGCCGGTCGACTCGCTCGGCCGGGTGGATTACCACGATCACCTGTTCCAGGTGTCGCCGTTGCTGCCCGGTGACGATCTGGACGACGAGGCGGCCTCCACCGCCGAGGCCGGGTCGCTGCGGGCCAGCGGCTTCGAGACCCTGCTGGACGTCACCCCGGTCGGCCTGGGCCGGCGCCCCGAGGCGGTGGCACGGATCAGCGCCGCGACCGGCCTGACGGTGGTGGCGTCCACCGGTCTGCATCGTCAGGCGCACTACCCGGATTCCGACCCGCTGCGCGCGCTCGACGTGGCGACCCGGACGGCGGTCTTCCTACGGGAGCTGACCGTCGGGCAACTGGCCGACGACGCCGAACTACGGGCCGGCCGCAGCGTGGACGAACTGACCATCGCGCGCACCCCGGACGGCCAGCCGATCCTGGCCGGCCTGATCAAGACCGGCATCGACTACTGGCGGATCAGCCTCTTCGAGCGCGCGACGCTGGAGGCCGCCGCTGCCGCCCACCGGGCGACCAACGCGCCGATCGTGGTGCACCTGGAATACTGCACGGCCGCCCACGAACTGCTCGACCTGCTGGCCGGCGAGGGGGTGGCGGCCTCACGCGTCGTCCTGGCCCACGCCGACCGCGACCCCGACCCGGAACTGCATCTGGAGCTGATCGCCCGCGGCGCCTACCTGGGTTACGACGGCATGGCCCGTCCCAAAGGTGACAGCGAGGCGGTGCTGCTGAAGCTGACCGAGGACGTGGTCGCCGGCGGCGGGGGCCACCGGCTGCTGCTGGGCGCGGACGTGGCGCGTAGCAGCCGCTACCTGGCCTACGGCGGCATTCCCGGCCTGGAGTACCTGGGCCGCCGCTACGTCCCCCGGCTGCGCCGCCGCCTCGGTGACGCGTCGCTGAACCGCATCCTGGTCACCAACCCCGCCGAACTCCTCGCCGGCTGACAGCCACCGATGGCGAAGGCCCGGCACCCTGGGGTGCCGGGCCTTCGCGGGTTTCAGTGCGAAGCGATCAGTCGATCACTCGTAGAGCACCGCGGCGATCTCGGGATCGGTGATGTTCGTCGAGTCGTACCAGAAGAAGCCGGTGTCGATGAACTTCGGCAGCTCCTTGCCGTTGATGGCGTCGACGGCGGCCTGGATGGTGGCCTCGCCGATGCCGATCGGGTTCTGGGTGATGGCGCCGGCCATCAGGCCCGACTTGATGGCGTCGATCTGACCCTTGCCGGAGTCGAAGCCGATGATCTTGATCTTGCCCGGCTCCAGGTTGAGCTCGGTGCCGGCGTTCACGGCGCCGATCGCGGAACCCTCGTTGGTGTTGTAGATACCGGCGAGGTCGGGATGGGCGGCGATCATGGCCTTGGCGATCTCGGCCGACTTCAGGTGGTCGCCATCGCCGTACTGGATGTCGACGACCTCGATGTCGGGGTACTTCGCCTTGATCTGGTCGACGAAGCCGTCACGACGGTCGATGCCGGTCTGGTTGATCTGGCTGTGGCTGATGATGGTCACCTTGCCCTTGCCACCGATCAGTTCGGCCATCTTGTCGGCGGCCAGAGCGGCAGCGGCCTTGCCATCGGTCGCGGCCAGGGTCAGCCCGACCGGCGAATCGCAGGCGGCGTCGAACTGGACGACCGGGATGCCGGCCTCCTTGGCCTTGTCGAGCAGCGGCACGCAGGCCTGCGGATCGAGCGAGGCGTAGCCGATCGCGTTCGGCTTGCGGTCGATGGCGGTCTGCAGCATGTTCAGCTGGTTGTCCACCTCGGTCTCCGAGGCCGGGCCGTCGAAGGTCATCTCGACACCGAGTTCGGCGGCCTTCTGCTCGGCGCCGGTCTTCACGGCCTGCCAGAACTGGTGCTGGAAGCCCTTGGAGATCAGAGCGATCTGCAGCTTGCCACCGCTCGGGGGAGCGGACTCGCTGGAGCTGCCCTCCGGGGCGGGCGCGGCGGAGGTGGGGGCGGCGCCCCCACCACAGGCGGAGAGGGCGAGCGCCGACGCGATGCCGGCGGCCAGAAGCGCGAACTTGCGCGTTCCCTTCATGTAGTTACTCCTTCGTTGGTTCCTGCTGAACGTCGATCAGCAGAGTTCGTGGATCGGGTGCGAGGCTCGCGCCCGGGTTTGGCGGGTGGATTGGTCACGTCGTTGGCGGACGGTGTCAAGCCCCCTTTCTGGTACGGAGCGAGTCGCTCCACACGGCGAGGAGAATCACGATGCCGACCACCACGTTCTGCCATTCGGTCTGGATCGACATGATCCGCAGGCCGTTGATCAGCACGCTCATCACCAGGGCGCCGATCAGGGTGCCGAGGATGGAGCCGCGGCCGCCCAGCATCGAGGTGCCACCGATGACCACGGCGGCGATCGCCTGCAGTTCGTAGCCCATGCCAAGCTGCGGCTGGGCCGAGCCGAGCCGGGAGGCCAGCACCACGCCCGCGATGCCGGTGAAGATGCCGGCCGTCATGTAGATGATGATCTTCCACTTGCTGGTGTTGATGCCGGAGAGCCGGGTGGCCTCCTCGTTCGAGCCGATCGAGAAGGTGTAGCGGCCGAGGATGGTCCGGGTGAGCAGGATGGAGGCGACGATCGCGCAGGCGAACAGGATCAGCACCGCGTTCGGGAACCCCGGGATCAGTTCGCCCAGAGCGATGGTCTTGAAGCCGTCGACCTGGATGTAGACCGGCTTCACGCCGGAGACCACCATGTTGAGGCCCTGGGTGATCATCATCATGGCCAGCGTGGCGATGAACGGCGGCACCTTCAGGAAGACGATGTTCGCGCCGTTGACGGCGCCCATCAGCGCGCCGGTGGCCATGCCGGCGAGAATGCCCACCCACATCGGCAACCCGAAGTTGGTGATGGTCACGCCGGTGATCACCGCGGCGAAGGTCATGCCGGTGCCGATCGACAGGTCGATGCCGCCGGTGATGATCACCAGCGTGGTGCCCACCGCCAGGATGCCGATCACGGCCGTGGCCAGCAGCACGCCGGAGATGTTGCTCCACTGCAGGAAGGCCGGGTTGGCGATCGAGAAGAAGATGAACAGGACGATCAGCGTGCCGAAGGCCAGGCCCTGCTGCAGGCTCTGCCGCAGGACGGTCTTCAGGTCGCGCTTGCCCGCCTCGGCGGACTCGGCGACGGCGGGAGTACCGGTTTCGGTCGGGTTGCTCATGGTCGGCTCCCTTTCACTTCTGCTGATCGGATGCGGTATGGAGGTAGGACTCGTCATGGCCCTTGGTGGCCAGCGCCATGATCTTGGGCTGGGTCGCCTCGGAGTTGTCGAGGAAGCCGGTGATCCGGCCCTGCGACATGACGGCGATCCGGTGCGAGATGCGTAGCACCTCGGGTAGTTCGGAGGAGATCACGATGATCGCCTTGCCCTCGGCCGCCAGCCGGTTGAGCAGGTCGTAGATCTCGGCCTTGGCGCCGACGTCGATGCCGCGGGTGGGCTCGTCCACGATCAGGATGTCGCAGTCGCGCTCCAGCCACTTGGCCAGGACGACCTTCTGCTGGTTGCCTCCGGAGAGGTTCTTGGTGAGCTGGCGGACGTGCGGTGTCTTGATCCGCAGCGAACGGACGAACTCCTCGGCGCGGATGCGGGCCTTGCCGGGTTGCATGAACCCGAACTTGTCGCGGTAGGCCGACAGCGAGGCCAGGATGATGTTCTCGTCCACCCCCTTCTGCAGCAGCAGCCCGAGCGCCTTGCGGTCCTCGGAGAGGTAGCCGATGCCGTGCGCGACGGCGTCGACCGGTCCGCTGATGTTCACCGGCTGGCCCTTCACCAGCACCTCGCCGCCGCTCTTGGGGTCGGCGCCGAAGATCGCGCGGGCCAGCTCGGTGCGGCCGGCGCCCATCAGGCCGGCGAAGCCCAGGATCTCGCCTCTACGGATGTCGAAGCTGGCGTCCCGGATCAGGTCACGGGTGTAGAGCCCCTTCACCTCCAGCACCGTCTCGGTGTCGAGCCGGCCGGAGATTTCCGGCCGGGCGTCCTCGTCGATGTGGCGGCCGACCATCATTTCGATGATCTTGGGGACGTCGAACTCGCCCTTGCCGAGCGAACCGACGTAGCGGCCGTCGCGCAGCACGCTGACCCGGTCGGCGAGCCGGCCGAGTTCCTCCATGCGGTGCGAGATGTAGATGATGCCGGTGCCACGCGAGCGAAGATCGTTGATCAGGGTGAACAGGGTCTCGGTCTCGGCGGCGGTGAGGGCCGAGGTGGGCTCGTCCATGATCAGCACGCGGGAGTTGAAGGAGAGCGCCTTGGCGATCTCGACCATCTGCTGCTTGGCGACGGTGAGGGTGCCCACGACGGTCGTTGGCGAGAGGGCGATGCCCAGCCGGTTCAGATGGTCGGCCGCCTGCTTGTTGAGCGCCCGTTCGTCGAGGCCGAAGCCGCCCAGCACGCGTGGTTCGCGTCCGATGTAGATGTTCTGCGCCACGGTCAGGTGGGGCATCAGGTTCATCTCCTGGTAGATGATCGCGATGCCGAGCGCCT
>JAPUEM010000165.1:6381-36391 GCA_027492575.1 Propionicimonas sp. | reverse complement strand
TCGGGCCCGTTGTCAACATCTACCGCAAATCGGGAGGACGTGCTAGGTTCCCTAGTATCCGCCCCCAATAGTAGAGGAGACATCCTTAATGTCAAACCTTCGAACCGCGCTGGCCGCAGCGGTCACCTGTCTCTGTGTGGCTTTCGCACAGGCCTCCAGTGCGACGGCCGTCACCATCTATGTCGATTCCGCGCTCCGGCAGAACGTAGGCGCGACTATGTGCTCGACCGATCCGGACACTATCGCGTCGCTGTCGAAGTACTCCGTTCTGGAAGGTCTCGCCTATGGCGCCAACAAGGTCTATATGGTGTTCGGAGTTCCTTCGTCCCACGCACTCCATGAGCAGGTTGGCGGGACTGTGCTCACCAAATGGAGCTTGGGCGCCAGCAGCGCGACTTGCGACGGCGCGCAGGAGAATCTTGATCTCGGCCATGGCAACGACATCGCCTACGTGTCCAGCTATGCCGGAGCGGCGAGCCTGCTGATTCCGAAGGGGACCAAGAGTCATCCCAGCTCGACCGTCGTGCGGCTCACCATCAACACTGGTTCGAGTCAACCCCTCTTCACGGTTGCCGGGAGCCTCCAGTTCACCAACTCCACGGGGACTGTTCTGGACGCTTCCGGTATCTGCTACAGCAGTGTGGCGGGCGCCAATGGACGCTACGCGATCCGAGCCTATTTCTCGAGTTCAAACACGAACTACGTCTACTCGTACGCCGCCAACAGCAACGGCACGCCGCAGAACACGAATCCCGAGGACCGGATCAAAATGGTTGACCCGGCTGGCGAGGATGGCAAGCAGGGCCTTGACTGCTCAGGGAGCAACGTGTACGACGTGCGCTCCATTGCTGGCACCTCCAACAAGACGAACTACGTTTACCAGTACGCTTGGGGGGCGGCTGATGGGTCGCCGAGCAAGACACTCACCTATAAGTCTTCAGATCCGCTAAAGCCCACCAACTCGTCCTCAGAGGAAGTGGAGGGTGTCTTCCATAAGGGCGACCAATTCTACATGGGTGTCAATCGAAACGGCTCATCCGATCGCTTGTGCACCATTCGCTGGTCGGGATCGTCGAACTCCAACGGCTGCTGAGTCGCCGTCGTTGGTCTTTGTCGTGCTGGGCGGTGGAGTCCGCCGGGCGCAACTTCACGTGCGGGCGTCTTGAGCAAGTCGGGTCGGAGGTTCGCGAGACTGCTCCCCCGTTCGGCGTGCGCTGTGATCAAGCGGTCCGAGCAGCGCCCCGACTAGGCCCGGGAGCCCGGGCCGCCGGTGTCCACGACCGCCTCCGGTAGCTGTGAGCCGGTTAAGAGCATGATAAATTTACTCGGATTCCGGCAGGGTCGGCGAGGCGAACGGATGGTGTCGGGCGTGAGTAGGGGATGGCGAGCGGTTCGGCGGGTCGTCGTCGCTGCTCTCGTCCTCGCCCTGGCGGGGCAGTCGGCCGCCGCCGCCGAACCGGGCGATGATTCCAGCAACACTCCACCCGCGCTGCCCGCGCCCTCCGAGGTCACCGTCGCGGCCCGCTCCGACGCCGCCGTGATCACCTGGGACAGCCCGTCGGCCAAGGACTGGGTGGTCGAGGTCGCCGAAGCCGGGAAGCCCGCCCGTCAGATCCCGGCCACCGAAACGATCGCGGTGGCCAGTGGCCTGAAGCCGCTCACGGCCTACCGAGTGAGCGTGCTGGCTCGCGACGGAAGCGGAGCCGAGGTCAGCAGCACGCCGGTGCGGTTCATCACCAGCGCCCGTCCGTACCCCCGGGCCGCCCCGATCCCGACATCGGAGCCCAGTTCGACCACGTCCCTGGCCGTGACCTGGAACGAGGTTCCGTCCGCGGCCGCCTACGAGCTGGCCAGCAGCCAGTCGGCCGCGATGGCGGACGCAGTGGTGACCGAGGTCAAGGAGCAGTCAGCCGACCTCACCGACCTGAAGTCCGGCAAGACCTATCATCTGCGGGTACGCGCCCTGGATTCCCGCGGGAACCCGATCAGCGATTGGTCGCCGAACATCGCCGCCGAGGTGCCCGAGCCGATGCCGATCCGGGTCGCCAGCTACAACATCAAGTGCGCGAACTGCAAGGGTGGCGCTTCCTGGTCGAAACGGCGTCACGCGGTGGCCGCAACCATCCTGGGTGAGATGCCTGACGTCCTGGGTCTGCAGGAGGCATCCCAGGGGAGGATGAAGGGACGGAAGGTCTCGCAGTTCGTCGACCTGCTCAACCTGCTCGGGTCGCCCTACCGGGTCACCAACCGGGCCCCGGGCGCCTCCGGCGCGGTACGGATCTTCTACAACAGCGAGACGGTCGAACTCCTCGACCAGGGTGCGAAGAAGCTCCCGCACGACCGGAGCTCCAACCAGCAGCGGTATCTCTCCTGGGCGAAGTTCCGGGTCAAGAAGACCGGTTCGGTCTTCCTCTTCGGCGACACCCACCTGGAGCCGGGGAAGAAGGTCGGCAACCTCCGCCGGCGGCAGGCACAGACGATCGTCGGCACGCTCAAGGCGCTCGGGAGCGACGACTTGCCGACCATCGTGGTGGGCGACCTCAACTCCTACCGCTGGATGCCCGACGGCAACAAGCCCTACGACGTGCTCACCCGCGCAGGTTTCGAGGATCCGCTTGGGATGACCTACAAGAGCCGGGGCAGCCGTGCCCCGGGCGCCTTCGTCGAGGAGCGGATCAACACCCGGTACTCCAGCTACAACGACTTCAAGCGCAAGGCACCCAAGCTGGGGCACATCAACGGCACGTACCTCGACTACATCCTGGTGACGCCGATGCGGGTCAGTGAGTGGGAGACGGTCGTGAAGGTCGATTCGTCCGGACGCTTCATCGGCACCATCCCGTCCGACCACAACCTGGTTCGCGCCGACGTCTGGTTGCCCTGACCGGCCTGCTGTGACGTCTCGCCAGGAGGGTTCCGGCGCGACTCGGCGGCCCACAGCCAGGCTTCAAGCCCTGGTTGAGAGTTGCCGCCGCCCGCTCGAGGTTGCCCAGCGGCAAGCTTTCAGCGGGGGTTGAGGGTTCTCACCACCGCCCTTTCAAGAGGCGGGTGGGGCGCTGCTACGTTGCCGCACGACCCTTGTTGCCGGCCTTGGAGGCTTCCGTGCCATCGAACCGCCCCACTTCGAAGTGGTGGCTGACAGCGCTGCTGACAATCGCCCTGGCGCTTGGTCTGGTGCCGTTCGCAGCGCCGTCCGCCACCGCCGCGGGATACGCCACGCCGTCCGGCCTGCGGTCGCTGTCCACCAGCCGTGACGCGGTGTCGCTTTCTTGGAACGCGGTCAAGGGGGCGCCCAAGTATCGCGTCCAGTACTCGACCTCCAAGTCGATGAAGAACTCCAAGTACGTCCGGGTCGACGGAACCCAGGTCAACCTCAAAGGCCTGAAGTCCAACACCACGTACTACGTCAAGGTGCGGGTGATCTCGAAGTCGGGTGGCAATCTGAGTTCGTACTCGAAGGCGATCAAGGTCAAGACCCGCTCCTCGGGCAGCTACCGTCACCTCGCCCCAGTCGGTCTCAAAGCCGGCGAGATCGCCGAGGACGGCTTCACGCTGAGCTGGGCGGCCGTGGCCGAGGGCGTCCGCTACCGGATCGCCTATGCGACCAGTTCGGGATTCGCCGACCCGGTCTACCGACGCGTGGACGACCTCACCCAGGCCGTGACCGGCCTGAAGGCCGGCAAGACCTACTACGTCAAGGTGCGGGTGATCGACGCCGAGGGCGGCAACCTCAGCGCCTACTCGCCGGTCGTGAAGGTGAGCACCAAGTCCGGGGCCAAGACGGATCCGCCTGCTGAGCTCGGCCCGGCGCCGTCCGGCCTGAAGATCGAGCGGCTCGCGCAGACCACGATCGCGCTGAGCTGGAAGTCGGTGAAGGGGGCTGCCGCCTACCGCGTGGAGGCGGCCAGTTCGCAGGACTTCGCCGATCCGATCGCCAAGCAGTTCACCGGCACCTATGGCGAGCTGGGCGGCCTGACCAAGGGCACCACCTACTACCTGCGGATCGCGGTGGCGACCGCCAAGGGAAGCCCGACCAGCGAGTTCTCCAAGCCGGTGACCGGGACCACGCCCACAGCCGCCGCCGATCTCTACCTCACCCCGACCAACCTTCAGGTCACCAGCACGATGGCCACCCGGATCGTGCTCACCTGGGACAGCCGGGGAGAGGGGATGCGCTACCAGGTACGGTACGCCACCGACCCCAAGTGGGAGGACGCGCAGACGTCCGCCACGAACGCCACCTCGCTGACTCTCACCGGTCTGCGGGAATCGACCACTTACTACCTCCAGGTGCGGGTGGTCTCCAGCAGCGGATCGGCGCAGAGCCGGTTCGGGCCGTCCCCGGCGGTCAAGGCGACCACTCGCGCCGCCGGCCCGACCGGCCTGACCATTGCCTCCTACAACGTCAAATGCGCCAACTGCTACTCGGCGCTGCCGGAGGAGGGCACCTGGTACGAACGCCGCGATTCCGTGGTGAGCGCCATCCAGGCTCAGGCTCCCGACGTGATCGGAATCCAGGAAGCCTCGCAGGGCTGGCTGAAGGACGCCAAGGGCAACTCGGTGAGCCTCGCCCAGTTCGAGGATCTCGAGGATCGCCTCGGATCGCCCTACAAGGTGACCAACTCCTACCGCAACAACTGCGTGAAGTCGACCACCCCGAGCAACTGCGTGTACAAGGATCGCGGAGCTTCCCAGGGAACCCGGATCTTCTACAACGACGACACCGTCAAGCTGATCGACCAGGGTTCCCGGCAGCTCAGCGAGGTCAAGGCGAGCGACAACGACCGCTACGTGGCGTGGGCGATCTTCGAGGATCGCAAGACCTCCCGGCGGTTCTTCTTCGCCGATACCCACCTGGAGCCGACGGCCGACGCCAGCGGCAAGAGCACCTACTATGAGTTGCGGATCACCCAGGCGAAGGAGTTGCTGGAGACCGTCGCGGAGAACAACCCCGACAGCCTGCCCACCTTCATCGTGGGCGACCTAAACTCCAGCAAGCGGACGTCGCCGTCGAACGGCCCCTACGACACCATCCTGGCCGGCGGCTACGTCGATCCGCTGGGCAACTACTATCAGTCGACCAACGCCGCGAAGGGCGCGACCGTGGAGAAGCGGATCAACAGCAACTTCTCCAGCTACAACGGCTTCAAGCGGAAGGCTCCGTCGACCAGCTGGATCAACGGCACCAACATCGACTACATCCTGACCTCGCGGAACATCCGGGTGGTCGAGTGGGAGACCTACGTCGCGGTGGACGACGAAGGCAACTTCATCGGCCGGATTCCGTCCGACCACAACATGCTGCGAGCCACCGTCGTGATCCCGGCGGCAGCCGGAAACTGAGTCCGGATCCACCGAGGTCCGGCTGCGGTGGATCCGGGCGGATCAGCGTGCCGTGCGTGCGAAAATGGCGTCCATGCTGTCTTTGCCCGCCGTCCTGAGTGCCCGTGTCGAAGCCGTCGCCGGGGTCGACCCCGAACTGCGCCCGGCCACCCGTCCGCAGTTCGGGCACTACCAGAGCAATGTGGCGCTCCGGCTGGCCAAGAACGAGGGACGTCCGCCGCGCGAGGTGGCGGCACGGCTGGTCGAGCAGATCGACCTGGCCGACCTGTGCGAGCCGCTGGAGATCGCCGGACCGGGCTTCATCAACCTGCGGATCCGCGCCGACGTGCTGGCCCGGGTGGCCGACGAGGTGCTGAACGATCCGCACGGCGGCATCAACCAGGCCGAGCGGCCGCAGCGCGTGGTGATCGACTACTCCTCGCCGAATGCCGCCAAGCAGATGCACGTCGGCCACCTGCGCTCGACGATCATCGGCGACTGCTTCACCCGGGTGCTGCGGGCCACCGGGCACACGGTCATCCCGCAGAACCACCTGGGCGACTGGGGGCGCCAGTTCGGCATGATGGTCGAGCAGTTGGTCGACGAGGGCTTGGATGCCTCCACCCTGGATCTGCCCGGCGCCGAGGCGCTGTACCAGCGCGCCAACGCCCACCTGAACGAATCCGAGGAGTTCGCCGCCCGCGCCCGCGACCGGGTGGTCGCGCTGCAGGCCGGGGACGCCGAGACGCTGCGGATTTGGCGGCAGATCATCGACATCTCGCTGGCCGGCTTCAACGCCACCTACCAGCGGATGAACGTCCTGCTGACCGACGCCGACGTGGCGGGGGAGTCGATCTACAACGCCGATCTACCGGTGGTCGCCGCCGACCTGGAGTCGCGCGGGATCGCCGTGGTGGACGACGGTGCGCTGGTCGTCTTCGTGGACGGCTTCCCGGCCCCGGCCATGATCCGCAACCGGCAGGGCGGCTACGGCTACGACTGCACCGACCTGGCCGCCGTCCGGCACCGGGTGGGCGATCTCGGCGCCGACCGGCTGATCTACGTGGTCGGCACCCCGCAGCAGTTCCACTTCGACCTGGTCTTCGCCGTCTCCCGCAAGGCCGGCTACCTGCCGCCCGACGTGGTGGCCGAGTTCGTCGGCTTCGGCCAGGTGCTGGGTGCGGACGGCAAGAAGTTCTCCACCCGCGAGGGGACGGCGGTGACCCTCGACTCGCTGCTGGACGCCGCCGAGGCCGAGGCGGCGCCGGCGATCGCGCTGGCCGCGATCAAGTACGCCGACCTGTCGTCCGGGCTGCAGAAGGACTACGCCTTCGACGTCGAGCGCATGGTGGCGACCACCGGCGACACCGGGCCCTACCTGCAGTACGCCCACGCCCGGGCGACCCAGATCCTGCGCAAGGCCGAGGCCGAGGGCTACCCGGCCGGGCCGATCTCCGTCCTCACCGAGCCCGAGGAGCAGACCCTGGCGCTGTTGCTCTCCCGCTTCGGCGAGGTGGTGGACGCGGTCGCCGAGACCCTGCAGCCGCACCGCTTGTGCGGTTACCTGTACGAACTCGCGGGCGCGCTGAGCGTCTTCTACGAGAAGTGCCCGGTGCTGAAGAGCGAGGGCGAGGTGCGCGCCTCCCGGCTGGGGCTCTGCCTGGCCACCAAGCAGGTCATCGCCCGTGGGCTGGACCTGCTCGGCATCCAGGCTCCCGACCGCATGTAGCCGGTGGGACAGGGGACGGTTCCTTGTCCCACACTCACGTCGAGGGCCAGCCTTAGGCATCGAAGGCCAGCGCACAAGGCTGGCTGTCGACGGGTAAGGCTGGCCCTCGACGGGCGATGTGGCGTCAGCCCAGCAGGTCGGTGCGCCCGGCGGCGTCCGCGGCGAGCCAGGCGGCGCCGATGATGCCCGCCTTGTTGCGCAGCCGGGCCGGGATGATCGGCGTCCGCAGCTTCAGGTGGGGCAGGAACTTGTCGGCATCCTTGGAGATGCCGCCGCCGACCACGAAGAGATCCGGCGAGAGCAGGAACTCCAGGGTCTCGAAGTAGCGCTGCAGGCGGGGGACGTAGTCGATGTACTTCAGCCCGAGCCGGGTCTTCACCGAGGCGGCGGCCTGGCTCTCCGCGTTGTGGCCGTCGATCTCGATATGGCCCAGTTCGCTGTTGGGGATCAGCACGCCGCGGTGGATCAGGGCGGTGCCGATGCCGGTGCCCAGAGTCGCCACGATCACCAGACCGGGGTTCTGCGCATCGCCGTACTTCACCTCGGCGACGCCCGCGGCATCCGCGTCGTTCACCAGGTGCACCGGACGGCCCAGCCGCTCGCTGAAGATCTGCTCCGCCGGGGCGTCGATCCAGGACTTGTCGATATTGGCCGCCGAGCGGGTGATGCCGTGGGAGGCGATCGCCGGGATCGTCACTCCGATCGGGGAGTCGCCGATCTGGTCGGCGAAATGGTCGGCGATCTCGGCCACGACGTCGGCCACCGCCTGCGGTGTCGAGGGAGTGGGGGTCGGAATCCGGAGCCGGTCGGTGGCGAAATCGCCCTTGCTGAGGTCGACCGGGGCTCCCTTGATGCCGGAGCCGCCGATGTCGATGCCGAGAACCGCTGTGTTGCTCATGGGCGTAACCCTAGCCAGTCGCGCGCGCACGTGGGAGACCCGCCACCATCTGTCCGATTCCCAGCCTTTTCGGTAGCCCGCGGACGGAACTGGGGACGGTTCCGGCAACATCCAGACCTCCAGCCCACACGGTGTTGCCGACGGTCCGACATCGGCGAATCAGCCGCACCTTGCCAGGCCGGGGGCGGGGGTTGTTGGGGGCTGTCCTGCCTCGTCTCGCGTCGTGGTGTTGCCGGTGGTCGGACGTCGGTGAATCGGCCACATCTTGCCGGGCGGGGCGGGTTGTTGGGGGCTGTCCTGCCTCGTCTCGCGTCGTGGTGTTGCCGATGGTCCGATGTCGGTGAATCGGCCACATCTTGCCGGGCGGGGCGGGTTGTTGGGGGATCGTTCTGCCCGTCCCGCGTGGTGGTGTTGCCGAGGGCCCGACATCGGCGAATCGGCCACACCTTGCCGGGCCGGAGCGGGGCGCGGCTGTAGAGTCGCGGCCGTGACGACATGGTTGGTTACCGGCGGAGCCGGGTACATCGGGGCACACGTGGTGCGCGCCCTCGCCGACGAGGGAATGACCCCGGTGGTGGTGGACAACCTCTCCTCGGGGCAGGCGGGGTTCGTGCCCGCCGGGGTGGCCTTCGTCCAGGGCGACATCCTCGACACCGGGCTGCTCGCCCGGGTGCTCACCGAGCACGGCTGCGCCGGCGTGGTGCACGTGGCCGGCTTCAAGTACGCGGGGGTCTCGGTCGAGCAGCCGCTGCACACCTACGCCCAGAACGTCACCGGCACCGGCAGCGTGCTGGCCGCCATGGAGGCCGCGGGGGTCTCGAAGATCGTCTTCTCGTCCTCGGCCGCGGTCTACGGCACCCCGGACGGCGACCTGGTGAACGAGGCCTCCCCGAAGCGGCCCGAGTCGCCCTACGGCGAATCGAAGCTGATCGGCGAATGGCTGATCAACGATGTCGTGCGCGCCCGGCCGGGCTTCCAGGGGGTCAGCCTGCGTTACTTCAACGTGGTCGGCTCGGCCACCGACGAGGTCTTCGACGCCAGCCCGCACAACCTGTTCCCCCTGGTCATCGAGGCCCTGCTGGCCGGACGGACGCCGCGGATCAACGGCGACGACTACCCGACCCCGGACGGCACCTGCGTCCGCGACTACGTCCACGTCGGAGATCTGGCGATCTCGCACGTGGCCGCCGCCAAGGCCCTCGAGGCCGGAGAGCCGCTGCGCGCCGCCTACAACCTGGGCAGCGGCGAGGGATTGTCGGTCCGCCAGATCATGGACGCCATGGCGCGGGTGTCCGGCATCGACTTCGCTCCCGAGATCGCCCCGCGTCGTCCGGGCGATCCGGCCCGGATCGTCGCCACCGGCGACGCCGCGGCCGCCGACCTCAACTGGCGGATGCGCTACTCGACCGACGAGATGGTGTCCTCGGCCTGGTCGGCACGCAACGCGGCCGGCTGATCCCAGGACGATCCCTGAGCCCGTCGAAGGGTCGGCCCCGTCGGGTCGGGCCGGCCTTCCGGCTGGCCGGAATCGGGATCCACGACCGGAACAGGCTCGCTCACATCGTGGTCGGGCCGGCGATGCAGGTGCTCCTGCAGCCGGTCGAGCTGATCGCGCAGCCCCGCGGCGTCCACTCCCTTGGCGCGGGTCTCCAGCTGCAGCCCGGCGGTGTGGACGGCGACGTCGGCCAGCCCGAGCCGGCGTGAGACCGGCCCCTGTTTCACCTGGACGGATTGCGCGCGGGCGTGCGGCACGATCTGCCAGCGGCGGACCAGCCAGCCGTGCTGGGAGACGAAGAACCGATCGTCGAACCCCCACCGCAGGAAGGGCGCCGACAGCGGATGCAGCCGCCGGGCCGCTTTCGGCGCGGTGGTCAGGGCGACCTGCCGGTAGTCGCCGGACGGCCAGAGCGCGGTCAGCGCGGTGGCCACCTGGGCGGCGTTCCCGGCCGGCAGCATGATCGTGCTCACCCCGCGAGCGTCCTCGTCCCCGGTCAGCGGACCCCAGCCCACCACGGCCAGGTCGATCCGGTAGAAGCCCAGCCGGCGCCAGATCAGCGACTGGCTGATCTGGACCGCCTGCACCCGGCGCGGCGGCAGCGACTGACTGGTGAGGCTGGTGAGGCCGCGGCTGATCCGCAGCCCGGCCGGACGCCGCGACAGGGTGTAGTTGAACTGGCCGGTGATCCGCTGCGCGATGAAGCCGATCAGGGCGCTGCCGGTCGGGATCAGGATGCCGAGCGAGGCCCAGCCCAGGTCGAAGTACAGCGAGAGCCCCACCGCCACCGCGCCGCCCAGCAGAATGCCGAAGAACTCGTGCGAGGTGACGGCGGCCAGCGCCAAGGTGCCCGGCGAGAGCTGCACCAGCACCTCGTCCTGCTCGTGCAGGTCGGTCAGTCGCGACTCCACCGAGAGGTCGAGGGTGGTCGCCTGCGCGTCGCGGTGGCCGCGGGCGCGGGCGAGCAGGTAGTCGCGCAGTTCGTAGGCCCGGCGCAGGCTCAGGTAGCGCAGCTGGGCGGATTCGCCGCCGCCGATGTCGATCCGCAGTTCGGCCAGCTGGAAGAACCGGGCCGCGAAGGGCTGGACGACATCGATGGACTGCACCCGCTCGAAGGCGATGCGCTGCGAGGTGCGCACGATCCAGCCGCTGTCGATCCGCAACTCGTCGGCGTCCACCACGAAGCGGGTGAACCGCCAGGAGAGGAAGCCGGCGAGCCCGGCGATCACGACGACCGCACCGAGCCCGGTGAACAGCCATTCCAGCGGCGGCAGCCCGCCGCCGGGTTCGCTGCCGTCCGGGATGAACTCGCGGCCCACTCCGACGACGAGCGCCAGCAGCACGACCCAGCCGCGGATCAGCGGGGTGAGCGGGTGCGGACGTTCGGTGAGCTTTCCGGACGGCTCCGGGGTCGGCTCGGTCCCCAGCCCGGCCCCGGCCCACGGATCGGACGGCGGCAGGCCGGGGGTGGGCGGATGAGGCGTCCACCCGGCGGGAGGCTCGGGGGCGGGGTGTTGGGCCGTCCAGCCGGGGGGAGGTTCGGGGGCGGGCGGTTGCGGCGTCCATCCTGCGGCCTCGGGGGCGGGGTGTTGGGGCGTCCAGCCGGCGGAAGGCCCGGGGGCGGGCGGTTGCGGCGTCCATCCTGCCGGAGGCTCGAAGGAAGGCCCGAGGCGGGGCTCGGGAGTGGGCTCGCTCACAGCGGCAGCGCCTGCGCTTCGCCGGCTTCGATCAGGCGGTCGCGCAGGCCGGTCGCGACGGCGGCCTCCAGGCCCGGGATGTCGGAGTTGGTCTCGATGCTGGCTGTCACCAGCGAGATCCGCGAGAGACCCCACAGCCGGTCGAGGGGCCCGGAGCGCACCTGCACCGACTGCATCCGGCTGTACGGAATGGCGACCAGCCGCCGGCTCCACAGCCCCGAGGTGATGATCAGATCGGATTCCCGCTCGGCGAAGCCGAAGGCCTGCGTCCAGCGCCAGGCGCGGAAGCTCGCCCAGGCCAGCCAGAGCAGGCCGACGCCGGCGACCGTCCACGGCAGCCAGGGCAGCCACTCGGCGACGAACAGGAAGGACGCCACCACCGCCGGGATGACGATGATCAGCGTGCCGACCGCGGCACCGAGGGCACGGGCGGTCGCGGCGCGCGGGGCGAGCCGCTGCCAGTCGCCGTCCGGCGGGCGGAAGAGGGAATCCATGACTCCAAGCCTAGGCGTCCGGGGTGACAGTCTGCCCGTGAATGGGGTCCGGGGACGGTTGCCCGCTCCGTCCACGGGTTCTGACAAGGGGAACTGCGGTCCGGTGGGGAGGGGGCTCAGCCGCGGTGGTGGCGTTTGGCCTTGTCCTTGGGGTTGCGCACCTCGATGCCGCCGAACATGGCGATCCCTTTCAGGATGACGACCGGAGCCCCGGGGCGGGGTGGTGCCGCCTTGACGTCGGTGCCGCCGAAGACGCCGACCACCTGGCTGCGGACCTCGACCCCCTCCGGCACCTTCAGCGAGAAGCCGCCGAACATGCAGAAGATGTTGACGACGACCGTCTCGGCCTCGAAGACGGCCTCCGAGGCGTCCAGGTCGGCGCCGCCGAAGACCGCCAGCACCCCGGTGTGGCGGCGCATCCGCCAATGCCCGCCCCGGACGGCGCCGGAGAAGATCGCGACCACCTGGTCGGCGTCGTCGGTCGCTCCGGTGGTGTCGATCTGGACCGACGACGGTGGCACGGCGGGAGCCGGCCGGACCATCGGTCCGTCCAAGCCGACCAGGTCGCGGGTGAGCGGCACCAGGTCGTCGAAGGTGGTGGCCGCCTGGGCGAACGCGACCCGGCGATCCCGCTCGGCTGCGGGCAGCAGGCCTTCGTTGGTCGCCTCGACGAGCAGCGTGACGACGTGCTGGCGATCGGCCTCGGTGGCGGGGATGTCGCCGCCGACCGCCGGGCCGACATCGGTGGGTTCAAAAGAGGAGGTCACCCCTTGACGCTACGCGGGATCTCCCGCCACGGCCACCCGCCCGCCCCACTCCCGGGATCGCTCCGGGCTTCCCCTGACCCTGCAGAAACCGGGCAATCCAGGGCCGACGTGTGCAATCGCCACACGGTTGACCGGATTCACCCGGTTTCTGCGGGAGGGAAGAGGGTGGTTGGCAGGGAGCCGGGGAACCGTCCCCAGACCCCGCAGGTGGGGGGGGGAGCCGGGGAACCGTGTCGGGCTGGTTCGCACAAACCGGGCAATCCAGGGCTGGTGCATGCAATCGCCACACAACTGGCCGGATTCACCCGGTTTCTGCGAACCAGCCCGAGAGCGATCGGGGTCCCCGACGCCGATTCCCCTCTTGCCGGGCAGTGTGGCTAGACTGCGTGGGCAGCCTGAGGGTCAATGCGGGCGTAGTTCAATGGCAGAACATCAGCTTCCCAAGCTGACAGTGCGGGTTCGATTCCCGTCGCCCGCTCCAATGAGAACGGCCTATCGGCCGAGCAGCCGGCCCCACAGCGACGACTTCGTCTCGGGTGCGGGACCGTCCTCCACTTCCGCTTCAGCGGCAGGTTCCGGTTCGGGTTCGGGATCCGGCTCGTCGCCGCCCTCGCGCTCTTCGATGAACAGGTCGATGTGGACGGCGAGCAGGGTGCCGTCCGCGTCGTAGGCGCCCACCACGGGGTAGAAGCCGTCGCCCCAGCCGGAATGGGAAAGGACGACGTTCTCGCCCTCGGTGGCCAGCGGCAGGACGATATTCGCGCAGCCCTCGCGGTAGTGCTTGACCGAATCCATCAGCGCGAACCAGGAGTCGTTGCGACCGGTGTCGAACAGGTCGCTGTACCAGTCGCCCTCGGGCATGCAGCGCGCCACGGCCTCCGCGTCGGCGAATCCGACGGTGCCGGCGTCCACCGGCACCCCGTAGAACTCGTCGGGGTCGTCCGGCAGCTTGGCGCCGTCCGGGGCGAGATACGCCACCCGCGCGACCTCCCCCTCGGCGAGCACGACGCTGAGGTAGCTCTCCCGCAGGTGGCTGCCGTCCTGCTCCTCGCTGACGTCGGCGACGGTCACCCGCACCGGGTAGCTGCCGGGCGGGATGGTCACCACGAGCCCCTGGCCGAGGTTCACGAACGGATCGCTGGCCTCCAGCCGTCCGCTCGGCACCTTCAGCTCACCCAGGTCGTGGACGGTGCGGCTGTAGTTCCAGCCCGGCACCCGTCCGGGACGCAGCGCCAGCAATTCCGAAGCATCCATGCTCGCGAGCGTAGCCGACCCGCACTCATGGACGGCGTAGGGAGCCGTCCCACGCTTGTCCAGGCGGTCAGGGGGTCTCGGTGGGTTGGCCGCAGTGCCAGCAGGGGGTGCCGGGGGCCGTCTCGTTGAAGGCCCCGCAGTCGCAGACGTTCGTCTGCCAGCAGGCCGGGTCTCCGCCGGACGGCGGCGGGTCGAGCCGGGCCAACGGGCGGACGCCCGTCCCAGGTCGGTCGGTTTCCACAGTCGGACCCTACGCCGCGGCGCCGGACGTCACCACCCCCGGACGCGACGATGCCCCGGGAACCAGTCCCGGGGCATCGTGTGGTGTGGATCAGGCCTTGGCCAGCGCGGCGGCCTTCAGCTTGGCGAACTCCTCGGGGGTGATCGCGCCGGAGTCGAGCAACTGCTTGGCCGAGGCGATCTCCGCGGCCGGGCCGGTGCCGGCCACCTCGCGGACGTAGGCCTCGGCGGCCTCCCGGTTCTGCTGGACCTGGGCGTTGGCCCGCTCGGCCATGCCGCCGCCACGGACGATCAGGTAGGCCAGCGCCGTCAGGAACGGCAGGAAGATCAGGAACAGCAGCCAGATCGCCTTGGCGACGCCGCCGAGCTTCCGGTCGCGGAACAGATCGGTGATGATCGAGAACAGCGCCATCAGGTAGGCGACGAAGATGAAGATGGTGAGGAACCACCAGATGGTGTCCCAGATGGTCGCCCAGAACGAGCCCATTGTCTTTCCTTTCTATGCCCCGCTCGGGGGGCGAGGTGCGAGGGTCAGTCTAGGGCTCCGGAACGCGCCGGTGGAGCCCTTGAGACCATCGACCCCTGACATCAGGGGTGCCGGCTACGGATGGAAGGGCCACCACAGCGGCACCCAGAAGACCGCGACCACCAGGAACAGGGCCAGCAACGGCAGCCCAAGCTTCCAGTAGTCGCCGAAGCGGTAGCCGCCCGGATCCATCACCATGGTGTTGGCCGGGGTGGCGACCGGGGTCAGGAAGGCGGCGGCGCCGGCCACCGCGAGGGCCATCAGGAAGGGCAGCACCGAGACCTGCAGGTCGGCGGCCAGCGAGACCGCGATCGGCAGCATGATCAGGACGGTCGCGACGTTCGAGATCAGCTGCCCCAGCAGCGCCGTCATCAGGCAGAGCACGGCGAGCGCGAGGTGGGCCGAGGCGTGACCGCCCAGTCGCATCACCAGGTCGGCGATCAGGTCGGCGGCGCCGGTCGTCCGGAAGGCCGTCGAGAGCGGCATCATGCCGGCGATCAGCAGCACGGTCGTCCAGGAGACCGCCCGGTACGCCTGGGACGGGGTGAGGACGCCGCTGGCCACCAGCAGCAGGGCCGCGGAGACGCCGATCATGGCCGGCGGCGCGGGCGAGAAGGCCAGCATGCCGACCATGCCGGCCAGGACGATCAGGGCACGCTTGGCGCCGCGTCCCAGCGGGACGGCGCGACGCAGCCGTTTCGGGCTGTCCACCACCAGCAGGTCGGGGCCGGCGGTGTGCTGCTCGAGGTGGTCCCAGGCGCCGCGCAGCAGCATGGTGTCACCGGCCTGCAGCCGGACCTCCGGGCCGGTCAGATCCTCGCCGGCCCGCTGCAGCCCCATCACCACCAGATCCCCGCTGGGGGTTACCTGGCCGCGGAAGAGGTGCAGCCCGATCAGCGTCGAGCGGGGCGCGACCACCACCTCGACCACGCCGTTGCGGACGCTCATCAGCTCGGCGCTCTCGGGCAGGTCGTACTGCTCGCGCAGCACCTGGGCGTAGGCGTCGAGGTCGGGCGGCAGCGCGGTGATCTCGCGCGAGGGCAGCAGCCGTCCGCCGAAGCAGGCCACGATCACGATGGTGCCGAGGACGAGCGGTCCGCCGGTGAGCGCGAACTCGAAGAATCCGAACGGACGGCCGGTCGCCTCGGCGGCCGCCTCGCTCATGATGATGTTCACCGGGGTGCCGGTGAGCGCCAGCATCGACCCGCCATGGGCGGCGAAGGCCAGCGGCATGAGCAGCTGGCTGGGCGCCAGCCCGGCGCGGACGGCCACCACCACGACCACCGGGATCAGCGCGGCGACCGCGCCGTTGATGCTGATCAGCGCCGAGAGCACCGCCACCAGCAGGCTGATCACGACGATCAGCGGAGCCCGCTTGCGCAGCCCCCGGGCGACGACCTGCTGCCCGGCCCAGGCGGTGACGCCGGTGGCCTCCAGGGAGTAGCTGACGA
Source organism: Propionicimonas sp. (assembly GCA_027492575.1). GTDB lineage: Bacteria > Actinomycetota > Actinomycetes > Propionibacteriales > Propionibacteriaceae > Propionicimonas. The sequence continues at coordinate 20,518 of JAPUEM010000165.1, read as the reverse complement.
CGAACAGAGATGCGATGAAGATGACCGTCGGATCGCCGAAGCCGGCCACAGCCTGATCTGGGGTGATCACTCCGGTCGCCCACAGCGAGACGGTCACGCCGAGCGCCACCACGCCCAGCGGCACCCGGTTGCTGATGAACGCGATCACGGCCAGCCCCAGAACGGTGAACGTGATGGCGACCGGCGACATGTCGCTCAGCGTAGCCTCGCTGCCTGCCCGGTCGAACCCCCGTAGATGCTGGGCGGCACCACTCAGCCCCCTCCTCTGCCGGGCAGAAACCGGGCAATCCGGCCCAGGTGCGGGCAAGAGGCACACGCAGGGCCTCTTCTGCCCGGTTTCTGCGGGTGGGTCGGCGGACGGTTCTCCCCCTCCCTCACTTACCGGGCTGTCCTCTCCGGCAGAAACCGGGTGATCCAGGCCCGCCGGGTGTCTGTTGCGCGCACGTGGTCTGGTTTGCCCGGTTTGTGCTGCGGCCTGGGGACGGTTCCCCGGCTCGCCTGCTGCCGTCCCTCTCACACAAACCGGGTGATTCGGGCCCTCTGCGTGGGTATGGCGCGCACGTGGCCTGGTTTGCCCGGTTTGTGCAGCGGACCTGGGGAGGGTTCCCCGGCTCGCCCCGCTGCCGCCCCCTCTCGCACAAACCGGGTGATTCAGGTCTTCTGTGTGCGCATTGCACGCGCCGGCCCTGATTTGTCCGGTTTCTGCGGACGGGGGGACGGTCGGACGGTTCTCCCTCACCCACCGGGCTGTCCTCTCCGGCAGAAACCGGGTGATTCGGGCCCTCTGCGTGGGTACGGCGCGCACGTGGTCTGGTTTGCCCGGTTTGTGCAGCGGACCTGGGGAGGTTTCCTCGGCTCGCCCCGCTGCCGCCCCTCTCGCACAAACCGGGTGACTCAGGCCCTCTGTGCGGGGATTGCACGCACCTGCGCTGGATTGCCCGGTTTGTGCGGGGGAGAGGTGCGGGGACGGCGGTAGGGTCGGGAGCCAGCGAGCCAGCGAGCCAGCGGGAGGTGGGAGTGAGCGCGAGCGGCATCAAGGGGGCGACCCCGAGGTGGATGCTGTGGTGCTCGATCGGGCTGGCCTGGGCGGCGGCGGTCGCCACCGCGCTGCTGTTCTGGCGGCTGGGGGTGGTGCTCGACGGCGGGCGGTTCGCGTCCGGCGAGATCATCGGGATGCTCGGGCTGGGCGCGGCTGCGGCAGGGTTCGCCGGCGCCGGGGTGTGGTTCGCGCAGTGGGCGCCCGCCGAGGCCGAACGGGCCATGCGGCGGCTGGTGGTGAGCCGGGTCTTCGACCTGGGCGTGGTCGGCACCCACAACCGGACCGGCGAGTTGCTTTCCGCGGCCACGATCGGGGTGGAGAAGACGGCCACCTACCGGGCCGGCTTCCTCGGTCCGATCATCGGAGCGCTGACAACGCCCTTCGTCGTGCTGGCGGTGATGGCCGCAACGGTGGACGCGTCCATCGCGGGCGGGCTTGCGCTGCTGGTGCTGCTCGTCCCGGTGCTCCTGGGCGGCTTCCAGCGACTGGTGAGCCCGATCGGCGCGGCCTACCGGCGCACTCAGCTGGCGCTGAGCCGGGCCTTCCTGGAGGCCGTGCAGGCGATCGACACCCTGGTCTACGCCCGCGCCGCCGGACGCGCCGGAGCCCGGCTCGCCGAGCGCGGGGAGGCCCACCGCCGCGGGGTGATGCGGCTGCTGGCCGGCAACCAGGTGCTGATCTTCGTGGTGGACGCCGCCTTCTCGCTCACCGTCGTGGTGGCGGCCGGGCTGCTCGCGGCGAGCCGGATCTCGACCGGAACCTTGACCCTCGGCCAGGGCCTGGCGATCCTGCTGATGACCACCCTGGTGATCGGCCCCGTGGACGTGATCGGCCAGTTCTTCTACATCGGCATCGCCGGCCGCGCCTCCCAGCGCGAACTCACCGACCTGGTCGACGATCCCGCCCAGCCCGCTGACTCGACTCCCGCGGCTTCCGGCACCGCCTCCTCATCGAGGGCCAGCCTTGACCATCGAGGGCCAGCGCTGAAGGCAGGCCCTCGAAGCCCAAGGCAGGCCCTCGATGGGGAGGCGGCGGGGGCGGGGACGGTCGCTCTGGAGCGGGAGGTAGCGCGAGAAGGAGAGGGGGCGGGCGAAGGAGACGGAGAGGGAGCAGGGACGATCCTCCTCGAGAGGGTGACGGCTGGCTGGCCGGACGGCCCGGACGTGCTGGACGGCCTCTCGCTGCGGGTCGAAGCCGGCGAGCGGCTTGCCCTGGTGGGGCCGAGCGGGGTCGGGAAGTCGACGCTGTCGGCAGTGCTGCAGGGCCAGCTGGCACCACGCGCGGGCTCGGTGCGGCTGGACGGCCACGACGTGGTCGCCGACCCGGTCGGTGCCCGCGAGCGGATCGCTGCGGTCGAGCAGCGCACCTTCCTCTTCCTGGGCAGCATCGCTGACAACCTGCGCGTCGCCGCCCCGGACGCCCCGGACGCCCGCCTCTGGGAGGCTCTGGAACTCGCCGGCCTGCGGGCGGAGGTCGAGGCGATGCCGGACGGTCTGGCGACCCAGGTCGGCGAGCACGGCCGGCTGCTGTCGGGCGGTCAGGCGCAGCGGCTGTCGATCGCCCGCGCCGCCCTGCGGGACGCCCCGATCCTCATCCTGGACGAACCCACCTCCCAGGTGGATCTCGCCGGCGAAGCCGTCATCCTCGCCGCCCTCGACCTCCTCGCGAGCGGACGCACGGTGCTGCTGATCGCCCACCGCCCCGGTGCCATCCTCGCCGCCGACCGAGTGGTGGAGCTCGACTCACGCTCGCAGAACCTCAACTCACCGTCATCATCCCGGGAGCTCAGCTCGCCCACCTCCCCGGACCTCAGCTCGCCCACCTCCCCGGACCCCAGCCCACTTTCGTCCCGGGACCTCAGCCCAACCTCATCCCCGGACCTCAGCTCGCCCACATCTCCTGATCTCAGCTTGCCCACCTCCCCTGACCTCAGCTCGCCCCCCGCCCCGGACCTCACCTCTCCGTCATCCCCGCGAAGGCGGGGATCTCTCAACCCGCCTGCTGAGGACTCCCAGTGAGCAGCACCGCGTCCGCCACCCCGACCCGCTGGCAGCTCGCCCGGTGGCTGGCCGGGCACACCAAGGAGCTCGTGCCGGCGCTGGGGCTCTCGGCGGTGGCGCGAGTGGTCAACCAGACTCTGGCGGTGGCGCTGCTGGTGATGGTCGCGGACGGCCTGGGCCGCGCGGCGTCCGGACGTCCGGTCGACGGCTGGACGCTGGCCGGCGGGCTGGTGCTCGTCGCTCTGGTCAAGGCGGCGCTGCGCTACCTCGAGCACTACGCCGGGCACTGGGTGGCGTTCACCGCGCTGGCCCGGCTGCGCGAACTCTTCTTCGCGCGGCTGGTGCCGCAGGCCCCCGCCGCCACCCAGGGACGGGCCGGCGCCGAGCTCACCGAACGGGCCATCCGCGACATCGACCGGGTGGAGGTCTTCTTCGCCCACACCTTCGCGCCGGCGGTGTCCGCGCTCGTCGTCCCGGCGGTGGTGCTCGGCTGGCTGGCGGCCGCGGTCGACTCCCGCCTGGCGCTGGCCGTCCTGCCGTTCACGGCGGCGGTCATGGTGGTCCCGCTGCTGTGGGGACGCGGCACCTGGCACGGCGCACGGACGGTCGCTGCCCGGCGCGGCGAGATCGCCGCCCATCTGGCCGACGACATCCAGGGCGTGCGCGAGGTGCTCGGCTTCGGCATCGCCGAAGAGCGTATGACCGGGCTGGACGCGGCCGGCCACCGGCTGGGAGAGGCCCGTTCGGCGGCCGGCCGCAGCCACGGCCTGCGTGCCGCCGCCTTGCTGCTGCTGGAGGCCACCGGCCTGATCGTGGTGCTCGCGGTGGGCCTCGCCCAGCAGCTGCCGGCCGCGCAGATCATGCTCGGGCTCGCGGTGGCGATCGGGTTGTGGGCGCCCGCCCGCGGCATCGATGACTTCGTCGCCGGGCTGGAGGCCGCCTTCGCCGCGGCGGCCCGCGTCCACGAGATCACCGAAGGCGTCCCGGCGGTGATCGAACCGGAGGAGCCGGCCACCGCACCCCACGACGACCCGGTGGCGATCGCCCTCGACCACGTCAGCCTGCGCTACCCCGGCAGCCAGACGCTCGCCCTCGACCAGGTGGGCGTCGGCTTCCTGACCGGCGGCCACAGCTTCGTCGCCGGGGTCTCCGGCAGCGGGAAATCCACGCTGGCCGGTCTGCTGCTGCGCGGCTGGGATCCGGACGCGGGCACCGTCCGGCTGCACGGCACCGATCTGCGCGACCTGCGCCTCTCCCACGTCCGCCGCCGGATCGGGCTGGTGCCGCAGCACCCCACCCTGCTGAGCGGCACCCTGCTGGAGAACCTCCGCCTGGCCGCCCCCGACGCCAGCGAGGACGAAGTGCGCGGTGCGCTGGCCGTCGCCGGCCTGGACGACTGGCTGGCCGGCCTCCCCGACGGCCTGCAGACCGCTGTCAGCGAGCGGGGCCTGAACGTCTCCGGCGGTCAGCTGCAACGCCTGGCGCTCGTCCGGACGCTGCTCGCCGCCCCCGAGATCCTGGTGCTCGACGAAGCCCTCAGCCAGCTGGACGCCGCCACCGCGGCCGCCGTCCGCCGCAACCTCGCCGCGCGTCGCGCCGGCCTCACGACCATCGAGATCACCCACCGCGCCGACCTCATCCCCGACGACGCCTTCGTCGTCGTTCTGGACGCCGGCCGCCTGATCGAGCAGGGCCCCGCCGGCGAGCTCCGGGCGGCGGGTGGGGCGTTCACCCACCTCGAGGCTCGCGCGGGCTGACGAGCTTGAGATCCCCGCCTTCGCGAGGATGACGGATCAGGGACGGTAGGGCCTCACCGCTGCGCTGCACGTTGGTCGTTTTGGACGGGGTCGGCGCACCTGTCTTCGCGCTGCGCTACGGGATGGTCGCAATGGGCTGGCCCTCCCCACCTGAGAACGACCAGTGTGTCGCGCAACAGTCGACTCGGTCGTTGGCTCCCCTGGCAAAACGGCAATTCTGTAGCGCAACGTGCGTCAGTAGTGGGCGGATGGCAGATGGGGCATCTCAGCGGTAGTGGCGCAGGACCTCGCGGGCGACCACGACGAAGCGGTCCTCACCCAACCTGGCGGCGATGCGGCGGATGCCGTCGGGGTCGACGCGCAGGATGCGGTTCACCCGCACCTCGCTGGGCCGGCCCTCCCGATCCCACGCGCCGGTGCCGATATCGCACCAGTAGCGGCCCTCCCGCGCCTCCTGGCGGGCGTCGCGGTCGTGATCCTGCGAGGTCATCGGCAGCGCCAGCAGCCAGCGTCCGTCCCGTCCGATGACCAGCACCGGACGGTCCTTGCCCTGGCTGTGGTCCTCCTCGTAGGGAACCCAGGTCCAGACGATCTCGCCCGGGTCGGCGTCGCGGTCGTCCTCGGGTTCGTAGCTGAGCTGGGGGATGCCGGTGAAGTCGCCCGGGTAACCCGAGTCGTCCCGGGTCGGACTGACGGACGACGAGGGCCGGGGGGTGCGGGGCGGGCCGGGCTTGGGCGCCGGCTTGGCCGGCCGCCGCTCGCGCAGCAGCGCGTCCACCACCGACTTCAGCAGGCTGTTCAGGGTTGCCACCTGCACACCGTAGCGGTGATCAGCGGTAGCGCGGCAGCGGACCGTACTCGATGTGGTCGGGCGGTTCGGAGAAGACCGGCTCGTGGTGGCGATGGGCCCGCCAGGCCTCGAAGTAGCGTTTGGACGGCGGCAGCCACAGCGCGCCGGCGGCGAGGGCGGCCAGCCCGATGGCGATGGTGGCGACCGGGTTCAGCATCAGCGCCATGGCCGAGAGCGCCAGGGCGATCAGCCCCGACCAGCGCGTCCAGCGGCGTCCGTCGTAGGCGTAGTAGCCGGTGATCGCACAGGCGATGGCGATCAGCAGCGCGATCACGGTCACGGCGACGGCGAGCAGCACCCGTTCCAGTGAGCCGGGGTCGGTCTCGAACTGGGCCATCAGCCAGGAGGCGGTCTTGAACTTGCTGGAATCGAACTGGTACGTCCATTCGCCGGTCGCCTCGTCGAAGGTCAGCGAGCCGATGACGGCGGCCTGCCAGTAGACCATGACCAGGGCGACGGCGAGCACGGCGACAGCCAGGTAGCCGGCGGCCGCGGCGGTCCAGATCGTCCAGACCCGGACGGGCTCGCCGGTGCGCCGGCTGATCGGCACGGCCTTGCCGGCGGTGGCCTCCGGGGGAGCCCAGGTGGCGATGCCGGGCAGCAGTTCGCTGCTCTCCGCCGGTGGGGGAGGCGTCTGCTCAACCTGGGTCTCGGACATCGTTCGTCCAGATTAGTCGGCGCTCACCACTGCTCGACCAGGTGCTGCTGCAGGGCGGCACCCAGCCCCTGGATCAGGGCGTCGTCGGGCAGGTTGGCCATGGTGGGGATCTCGAGGATGTCGCGGGCCATCACGAACCCGAGCAGCGCGGAGACCGCCAGGTTGGCCCGGATCGTCGCGTTGGCGTGGCCCTGGGATTGGGCGAGTTTGACGAAGATCTCGCGATTGAGGAATTCGACCAGCGGACGGCGGGCGCCTTCGTCGTTGACCGCGGCGCGGAACATCGCGGTGAACCGGTCGCTGGCGCCCGGGGCGCGCCAGGCGGCGATGAATTCGCGGACGGACTGGCGTCCGATCTCGTCGGCGGGGCCGGAGGAGATCCGCTCCAGGATCGCCTCGGGGCGCAGCTCGGTGTCGAGCACCGACCGGCTGAACAGCTCCGCCTTGGAATCGAAGTAGTGGTGGACCAGCGCCGGGTCGACGTCCGCCTCGCGGGCGACCGCGCGCAGCGAGACCTTGTCGTAGCCGTCGCGGGAGAAGAGGTTGAGCGCGGCCTGCATGATGGCAGCGCGGGTGCCGGAGCGGCCCGGCCGTCTGCCGCGCGGTTTCGCGTTCTGTGCCACTGCTGCCCTCCCAAGTTGTTCCTCGGTATCGTGCCAGGGTGGTAACCCCTCGTTGGCCCTGTGTCATTTTCGACTTGGACGGCACTCTCGCCGACACGATCGACCTCATTATCGCCTGCTACGACCATGCGCTGAACAGCGTCCTCGGGCTGCGGGCCGATCCGGCGGTGGCCCGCACCTGGATCGGACGGACGCTGACCTCGACCTTCGCCGAGTCCTGGCCCGACCGGGCCGAGGAACTGGCGGAGGCCTACCGCGCCTTCAACCGCATCCACACCCCGACGATGGTGACCGCCTACCCGGGAATCCCCGAGTTGCTCGCCGATCTCCGGTCGGGCGGGGTCGTCGCCGGCATCGCCACCTCGAAGGGCCGGGAGGTCGCCGACCGGACGATCCACTACGCCGGGATCGACCTGCCCGTCACGGTCAGCGCGTCCGAGACCGACCGGCACAAGCCCAACCCGGAGCCGCTGTGGCTGGCCCGCGACCTGCTCGGCATGGCGGGCCGGCCGGCCGTCTACATCGGTGACGCGCTGGTCGACGTCCAGGCCGCCCAGGCCGCCGGCATGGACGGGATCGCCGTCACCTGGGGAGCCGGCGAGCCGGACGCGCTGCGTGCCGCGTCCCCCACCGCGGTGGCGTCCACCGTGGCCGAACTGCGTGCGCTGCTGCTGGGCTGAACAGCCCTTCGACAAGCTCAGGGAGCGTTGATCGGCTCCTCAAGGAGCGTTGATGGGCTCCCCAGGACGATCCCTGAGCCTGTCGAAGGGTCGAAGCGCGTCCCTCAGGCCGGGAGCATCGTCCCGGACTCGAGGAAGCGGCGGTGCCAGGAGTGGGCCTGGGCCAGGTCGTGCGGGGTGTGCAGGCCATTGGCGACCTTCAGCGCGTGGTCGTAGTACTCCTGCAGCATCGGCTTGTAGGCCGGGTGGGCGCAGTTCTCGATGATCTTCTTGGCCCGCTGCTTGGGGGAGAGGCCGCGCAGATCGGCCAGGCCCTGCTCGGTGATCAGCACCTGCACGTCGTGCTCGGTGTGGTCGTGGTGGGAGACCATCGGGACGATCGCCGAGATCGACGTCCCCTTCGCCACCGACGGGGTGACGAAGGCCGAGATATAGGCGTTGCGGGTGAAGTCGGCCGAGCCGCCGATGCCGTTCATCATCCGCGAGCCCATGATGTGGGTGGAGTTCACGTTGCCGTAGATGTCGGCCTCGATCATGCCGTTGCAGGCGATCACGCCGAGCCGGCGGATCATCTCGGGATGGTTCGAGATCTCCTGCGGCCGCAGGATGATCCGGGAGCGGTAGTTGCGGGCCTCGTCGTTCATCCGGTTGGCGTACTCCGGCGAGAGCGAGAAGGCGGTGGCCGAGGCGATCGTCATCTTGCCCGAGTCGATCAGGTCGACCATGCCGTCCTGGATCACCTCGGTGTAGGAGGTCAGGTAGTCGAACGGGCCTTCGAGCAGGCCGGCCAGCACCGCGTTGGCGATATTGCCGACGCCCGACTGCAGCGGCAGCAGGTTCTTCGGCAGCCGGCCCTGCTTGACCTCGTTGGCCAGGAAGTCGAGCAGGTGGTTCGCGATCATGCGGGAGGTGTCGTCCACCGGCTTGAACGGGGTGTTGCGGTCTTCGGAGTCGGTCTCGATGATGGCGACGATCTTGTCCGGGTTGACCCGGAAGTTGCGCTGGCCGATCCGGTCGCCCGGGTGGGTGAGCGGGACGGGGAGCCGGTTCGGGGGGAGCGCGGCGCGGTAGTAGATGTCGTGCATGCCCTCGAGGTCGCGGCTCTGCCACGAGTTCACCTCCAGGATGATCTGCTCGGCCTCCTGCAGGTAGGTCTTGTTATTGCCCACCGACGACGAGGGGACGAGTTCGCCGTCCTCGGCGATCGCGGTGACCTCGACCACGGCCATGTCGAGCTTGCCGAGGAAGCCCTCCCAGACCATCGGCGCCAGGTGCGAGAGGTGGATGTCGGAGTACTCCGAGGTGCCGTCGTTGATCTTGTTCCGCATGATCGGATCGGACTGGTACGGCGTCCGGAACGCGACCCCGTCCACCTCGGCCAGCGCACCGTCCAGTTCGGGGGCGGTGGAGGCGCCCGTCCACATGCCGATGGAGAATTCCTCGCCCCGGTCATGGGCCTCCTTGATGCGGGCGGCCAGCGCCCCCGGCACCTCCTTGGGGTACCCCGCGCCGGTGAAGCCCGAGAACCCGACGTTCATCCCGTGCTTGATCAGCTTCGCGGCTTCGTCGGCCGTCGTGACCTTGCTCCGGAAGGCAGCGTTCTCAATCCGCGACATGGTGCTCCTCGTTCGCGCTGGTGGTGTGACCTTTCCAACGCTAACGAGACTTTCCGCCCCGCGTGCGGGAATCGATGAACTCGTGGGGCTACTGCCGGACGGGGTCGACCAGCGCCTGCAACGCAGCCGACCGAACACCCGCGTTCAGGGAGCCATCCAGCCGGATGAGATGGCGGAAGCCGCTCCAAGGGTCATTGGCCCGATCGCGACCAGCAGCGCGCTGCCGACGATGGTCACGTAGGACGTCATTCTGCTGACCCGCCGAGCCCGGGCATCAGCAACGCACAGTGCGAGTGCGAGCAACGCGAGGAGGACGGTGAACACGCATACCACCAGGGCGAGTCCGACATACATGGCTGCGACGAGTTTGACCCCATAGCCAACCGGGCCGCTGTGATCACCAGCCAGCAGCAGCGCGGCTTGGCCGGCGATCTGGATCGCCTCCATCGCAACCGCGGCGAGGAAGACCCAGACCCCGACGGTGTAGCTCCGGCCTCCGGGCCTTGCCGTCTTCGAATCGGGTGCTGTCGTTGCCATGGCAACAGGCTATATATCTGGGCATCCCCGCTGGATATCTGGGCATCCCCGCTGGAGCGCGGCGCTGATGTAGGAGTTCATTGCCCAGCCGTCGCCGAGCGCCCGGGCTTCCTTGAGGTGCCCGGTCCGCCACCTGTAGTACGCCTAGCCTTGGATTTTGGGTCTCTGCACTTGAGCCCCCACGCTGGTGTCGGTCATTGGATGCTGGCAGTGATCGTCTGTCCCATGGTGTGGGTGGTGCCGGGGGCCAGCACCAGCGCGGTGTCGCGGACGTTGGCGGCCTCGACGCAGACCATCTGCTGCCACTCGTCGTCGCCGAAGTCGGCCATGCCGGCGGATTTGTCGACCCACGGGTTCCACACCACGGTCGAGCCCGAGCCGTTCTTGGCGATCGTGATCGTGCGTTCCCAAGCCGGGTCGTGCAGCACGGCGGCGCCGTCGTGACGGTAGGTGTGATCGGTCTCGGCGGCGAAGGTGATCGGGCCCTGCTGGACGAACGGACCCGGGTCGGCGCCCACCACGGTGTCGACATAGCTCGCGCCGTCGAAGCCGTCGATGCTGACCTGCCGGATGTCGCCGACCGCGAAGTAGGTGTGCAGGGCCGCCTCGACGGTCACGGTGGCGTCGGTGTCGTTCACGATGGTGAGCTGGACGTCCAGCCGCTCGGGCCCGAAATCGGCGACCAGCGTGGCGGACGGGAAGCCGTCCCGTGATCCCAACTGGTAGCTGACGCGCAACCGGTCACCGTCCTCGGTGACCTCCTGGCGCTTCCAGTCGGTCACCCGCCCGTAGCCGTGGGATGGGGTGAGGGTGCCGTCCGTCCCCTTGCCGAACCAGGGGAAGACCAACGGGATACCCCCGCGCACAGCCGTCCCGGGTTGAAAGATCGACTGCGCCGAGACCCACAACACCGGACGCTGCCCGGCCGGTTGCCAGGCCAGGACGTGCGCACCCTGGTCGAGAATCGCGTAGTGGGCGCCCTCCGACCGGGCCTCGACCCCGGGGAGCGGATCAGTCAGCTGCGTTGCCATGGCCGAAGCCTAAGGGAACCCGGTCGCTCGGGTCAGCCCGGTCTGCGGACGACGTGCTCACTGAACGATCCCTGAGCCTGTCGAAGGGTCGTTCGTCTCAGGCGGGCAGTGGCTCGGTGGGACGGATCACGAAACCGGTGCGCAGCTTGGGCGTGAAGAAGGTCGACTTGGGGGGCATCAGCAGGCCTTCGCGGGCGGTGCGTTCGATCTCTGCCAGCGAGGTGGGACGGATCAGGACGCCCGCCGTCACCTCTCCTGAGCCGACCAGTTCCACCATCTCGTGCAGGCCGTGCTGGTAGTCGACCTGGGCGGGCGACCCGGCCAGGGCGTGCTCCAGCCAGGCTCCGTCCAGCGAGCGGACCTCGTCGAAGGCGCCCGGACGGGGGGTGAGCCACTCGGCGGTGCCGTCGGGGGCGAGCAGCACCAGGCGTCCGGTCTCGACCATCTCGGCCAGCAGCGCCGGGGTGGGCGTGGGGGCGGGGGAGAGGTCGAAGCAGGCGGCCAGATCGGCCCGCAACCGGTCGAGGGTCACGCCGGTGTAGACCCGGTGGATGGCTTCGATGCTGAGCTGGTCGGCGACCAGTTCGTTGACGAAGGTGAGCGTGAACTCGGCGTCGGTGTCGGTGCGTCCGGTGGCGGCGCGCACCTCCTCGCGGTACTGCTGGGAGACCCCGTAGCGGTGGTGCCCGTCCGCGATCAGGACGTCGTCCGCTGCGAGAATCGCCGCGATCCGGGCGATCCGCGCCGGGTCGGTCAGGCGCTCGACCACGTGCTCGACCTCGTCCACGACCAGGGTGCCCACGTGCTCGCCGGGCTCCTGAAGGGCGGCGGTCAGGCCGTCCGCCAGCGACAGGCCCCAGACCGGCGAGAGGTTGGCGGCGGTGGCGCGGGTGAGGTCGAGCCGGTCGGTGGAGGCCTTCGGGGTGATCCGCTCGTGGGGGAGCACACCATGCTCGCCGTAGGGCATCACCTCCAGCCCGCCGAGCACGCCGGAGATGGTGCGCCGGGCACCGGTCGCGTCGGTGAACCGCATCCGGTAGATGGTCAGCGAGGGCTCCTCGTCCTGCACCAGGACGCCCTGCTCGACCCACTCGGCCAGCAGCGCGGCGGCGATCTGGTACCGGTCCTCGCCCCCGGTGGGGACGTCGACGCGGACGATGTTGTGCTCGTCGCGCGCCGCGAGCGCGGCCACGTCCGCACTGGAGAGGACGTCGTAGGGCGGCGCGATCACTGCCGGCAGGTCGGTGCCGGGGGCGTAGCGCAGGGCGCGGAAGGGTCGGAAGCCGGGCATGGACGCAACGCTACCGTCAGCCCGCCCCGATCGAGCACCCGGCACCGCTTCGCCCCGACGGTTGACCCGACCCGGTGGATGAGCAGGAAGGCGCTGACCGATCGGTGGCGGCGGGCTTCGACAGGCTCAGCCGACGTTCCACCCGGGTCTCCCCACGTTCCTTGGTTTCCCATGTTCCTTGGGTTTCCTGGGCTCGCCGGACTTCCCCACGTTCCCTGAGCTTGTCGAAGGGTCCTCGGTCCGCGTCGCCAAAGGTCAGGCGACGGCCGTGAGCACGAGCAGCGCCGCGGAGAGCGCGAGCTCGACCAGCCCGATGGCCAGCGGACGCACGACGCGGCGTCCGGCGATCACCGGCAACAGCCAGGCGCGGATCGTGGTGATCAGGAAGAAAGCCGGCCAGGCCCGGGTGAGCAGACCACCGATCACCAGGCCGGCCGTGGCCACCGTCCAGGCGGCGTGCCAGCCGATGGAGGCGTTCCGCCAGGCCAGCCGGCCACGTTCGCGGATCATGGCCTTGACGTGCAGCACCGTCCCGCCGAAGTAGCCGAAGGTCATCGCCGCGAGCAGGGCGGCCGCCGGGAGCGCGGGGTCGGCGAGCATCGCCAGCGGATCGGGGAAGCGCGCCACCAGCAGCATCGCGGCGGCCAGCCCGGTGGTCAGCAAGCCACCCGCGAGATGCCGCTCCTGGCGGCGCGAGGCCAGCCACAGCGCCGCTCCGAGGGGGACGCCGAAGACCGCGAGCCACCAGAGAACCGTGCCCTGGCCGGCTGGAACACCCGGGACGGTTCCTGCCGTCCCGCTGGTCAGCCACACCGTCGCCAGGCCCGCGATCAGGGTGCCGGTGCCGTAGAGGGCCAGGGCGGGCACCCATCGTCGTCGCCGGGCCGGCGCCGACTTCAACAACCCCGAAGCGGCGTGGAAGGCGAAGTACCCCAGCAGCCAGGTCGCGAACATTGGGATCAGGTAGAGGCCGAGTGTCCCGGCCCGCCAGCACAGGATCACCCCGGCCGCGAACGGAACCACCAGCATCGCCCACGCCCCGTGCTGATTGGGCACCCAGCCGGCGGTGCGGGTTCGTTCGGCCATGCCTTGCACCGTAGCCGACCCGCCGACGAGGCACGTGATCGCGGACAGATCTGCCCGTGGATCGGCCCTGGGCGCCCATGGCAGGCCGATCCCGCACAGGTGGAGGCAGGCCTGTTCGCGCGGACGTCCGTCGTTGGCTCGTCGCTCCGGCCTGGCCGAGGGGCGAGTGGTCGGATCTGCCGCCGGATTGGCTCGAGGCGCCGTAGGTCGGCCGGTTTCGCGAGACCCGAGGCAGTTCTGTCAACCGGCCTGACGGTGCCGCTATCAGCCGCGGGCGATCGAGCGGGTGACCGTGTAGTGGCGGTCGCGGGCGACCACCTGGGTGGAGCCGATCTCGGCGCGCAGGAAGGGGAGGTAGGGCAGGTGGGAGTTGAAGACCGTCCAGAACTCGGCACCGGGTGCGAGCGCGGGAATGGCGCCGCGGATCAGGTCGAAGCCCGGCGTGGAGTCCTTGGTGGTGCCGCGGTGGAAGGGAGGGTTGCAGACCACCAGATCGACCGAGGCCCGGGGTGCGTGGAGGGCGTCCGCACGAAGGACGTCGATGCGCACGCCGTTGGCGGCGGCGGTGTCCCGGGCGGAGGCGCAGGCCGCCCGCGAGACGTCGACGGCGAGGACGTCGTGCCCCTGCCGGGCCAGGGTCGTGGCAAGGATTCCGGTGCCGCAGCCGAGGTCGACCGCCCGCTTCCCTCTGTCATCCCGCTCTTCTCGGTCATCCCCGCGAAGGCGGGGATCTCCGGTCGTGTCGGCCGGAGGAGATTCCCGCCTCCGCGGGAAAGACGGAGAGTGGGCCGGGGCGGGTGCCGGAGAGTGAGCTGGGTCGGATGAGGGACGGTGCGCGGGGTCGGATGACCGAGAGGCGGCGGGGTCGGATGACGGAGAGGCGGCGGGGTCGGATGACGGAGAGGCGGCGGGGCCGGATGACGGAGAGGCGGCGGGGTCGGAGGGCGGAGCGAGGGCCGGCGATGCCGC
>JAPUEM010000165.1:0-6281 GCA_027492575.1 Propionicimonas sp. | reverse complement strand
CGGATGACGGAGAGGCGGCGGGGTCGGAGGGCGGAGCGAGGGCCGGCGATGCCGCCAACGCGGCCAGCAGCAGGCGGGTTCCGCCGTCCAGCTTGTCGGTGGCGAAGGTTCCGGGGTGGCTGACCAGGGTGAGATCGTCCAGGGTGGTGGTGTGCGGCCAGGAGAACTCACCGGGGGTGGGGTCACCGGCATGCAGGACGCGGGACTTCTGGCGTCCCCGGCTCGCCCGGACGTCGCCGAAACTGCGGGCCAGCACGTCGTTCATGCCACGGGTCAGGTGCTTCTCCCGTCCACCGGCCAGCAGTCGGACGCCGGGGGTTGCGAAGGCGGCCACCCGCTCGGCGTAGTCCTCGAGCATGCCGAGGCTCTTGGGCAGCCGCAGCAGGACGAGCGTGACGCCCGCCAGGGTGGTTTCGTCCAGGGATTCGAGGGGCGGGATCGCCAGCTCGCGTTCGTCGCGAAGGTCGTCGCAGTAGGCGCGGACATCGTGCCCGGCCGCATGGAGGTGGTTGGCGAGCGCCGGGTCGTCGATGACGAGGGTCGACTTGGCTGTTGGCACGCCGGCACTTACTGCCAAATACGGTACCTGCCCGACAGATATGTCGCGCGGAGTGGATATCTGGCAGGAAGTGTCCACCCCATGAGCTGAATGGGCGAGATCTGGCGGGGTCGCGAGGCCGGCTTCGTCCAGCAGCAGCGCGGAGACCGGATCGAGGTGCATGGCTGTCGACTCTACCGAGTCGGTGGCTGGAATGCCGGGCGGACGCCGGCCGGCTACGGGGAATGCGTCGTGGGCGGAGCTACTGGAGCTGGCCGCGGCTGCGGAGGTCGGCGATCAGCTGGGCGTGGAAGTCCTCGTCGATGCGGTACTTGGCGCGGTAGATCAGGTAGCTGATCACGATCAGCGCCAGCGGGAGCACCATCATCACCAGCTTCATCGTGAGCAGCCCGGAGGCGTCCACGTCGCCGTAGGCCTCGGCGTCGTTGATGCCGGAGACGATCGCGGTCAGGCCCACCACCGCCGCCGCGATCGCCGCGCCGACCTTGTTGATGAAGGGCTGCAGGGCGAAGGTGACCGCCACGTTGCGGCGTCCGAGCTTCCAGTGGCCGTAGTCGATGGTGTCGGTGATGAAGACCAGCATCAGCAGCACCACGTAGCTCTGCCCGATGAAGAGCAGCAGGCCGGCGATGCCGATCGGGATCATGTTCATCGGCGCGAAGAAGAAGATGACGTAACCGAGCACGATCATCGCGGTGGCGGCGGTGTACAGGGTGGCGCGGCGGAACCGGCGGCGCAGCAGCGGGAAGGAGACGAAGCCCAGGATCTGCGCGACCCCTAGCACTGCCCCGAAGATCGTGTACATCCCCTCGTCGCCGTAGGCGTACTTGAAGAAGTAGACCCCGAAGCTGGTGGTGGTGATGTAGCCGGTCATGAAGAGCACCATGGCGATGGCCGTCCACAGCAGCTGGTCGTTCTTCACCACCACGCCGGCGATCTCCCGCAGACTGGTGCGCTCCTGCTCGACGGCGATCTTCGGTTCCTTCACCCCGAAGAGGGTGATGGCCTGGCCCAGCAGCATGATCACGACCAGGGCGATCGCCAGGACCGTCCAGCCCTGGGTGCGTCCGAAGCTCTGGGTGAGGACGCCCTCGGAGCCGACCAGCGGGACGATCGCGACCACCACCGTGAAAAGCCCGACGGTGGCGAAGATCTTCGCCACCGCGCCGATCCGCTCGCGGGCCTTCTGGTCGAGGGTGAGGGCCGGCAGCATCGACCAGTACGGGATGTCGTTGGCCGTCCAGGAGAGCCCCCACAACAGGTAGATGACCGCGAAGCCGGCCACCCACCAGCCGCCCCGCAGCCCGAGGTCGGTGAACATCAGGATCGTGAAGATCGACGACGCCACCACGCCGGCGGCGATCCACGGCTTGTAGTGCCCCCAGCGGGTGCGGGTGTTGTCGACGATCGACCCCATCACGACATCCATCACCGCGTCGAACAGCCGGGCCGCCAGGACGAGCACCGAGACCCAGCCCAGCTCCCAGTCGGTCAGGTCGAGCGCCTCGGTGAGGAAGACCAGGAAGTACATGCTGACCAGGGTGTAGACCATGTCCCGGCCCAGCGTGCCGGCCCCGAAGGTCCATTTGTTGCGCCGTTCGAGCGGATCAACGGCGGGTTCGGGCGCTGGGCTGGCTGCCATGTCTGCAATCTATTGGACGATCCGGCTCCCGGCGAGGACTGCTTCTCGCCAGGAGATGTGGAACCGCCGATGTTGTCGTTCTCAGACGTCGTTCTGGTCTCGCGGCGACTCCGACCGCCGAAGTGGTTGTTGTCAGCCCGTATTTCGCCCGAATGACGACCATATCGGCGGACGCGTTTCCATCCGGCCGGTTGACAGGGCTGACAACCACCACTTCGGCGGTCGCGTCCGTCCCGGCGTCCTCACCGCTCCCGGTTGTCGGGGTAGTGGCGGCCGTGCACCCAGCGGCGGTGGGCGTCGGCGGTCACGCCGCGGTTCGAGATGACGTCGGCGTAGAACCGTCCGGAGTCGCGGACGGTGCGCTGCTGGGTTTCGTAGTCGAGCTCGACCAGGCCGAAACGCGGACGCTCGCCCTCGGCCCACTCCCAGTTGTCGGTGAAGGCCCAGTGGTAGTAGCGCTCGATCGGCAGGCCCGAGCCGGCGATCGCCTTCAGGTGGTCGTACAGGTACAGCGGACGGAAGGCGTCGGCGGCGTCGGCGGTGCCGTTCTCGGTGATCCAGATCGGGCCGGGGTACTGCTCGTTCGTCCAGCGGGCCACCTCGACCAGGCCTGCGGCGTATACCTCCCAGCCCAGGTCGTTCACCGGGACGTTCTTCGCCACCCCGTCCGCCAGGCCGGTCACCGAGCTGCGGGTGTAGTAGTTGATGCCCTGGAAGTCGTAGTACTGGCCCGGGTCGATCGAGTTCGGCTGGACGAACGGGGCCAGGAACCGTCCGACGCTGAACGCCCTGGTCAGCGCCGTTTGGAAGAGATACTCGGCGCCGCGGGCGCTCACCCGGTCGAGCGGGTTCCAGCGTCGCTTCGGGGCGAAGGCGCGCAGGTGGTTCGCCACCCCCACCTTCGCATCCGGCCAGGCCCGGTGGATGGTCAGGTAGGTGCGGATGTGCGCGGCGGCCATGGTCTGCATCACCTTCTGGGCGCGCCGGATCGAGCCGCTGACCCCGGGCGGCCAGACCCCCTCCACCCAGCCCTGGGTGGCGTAGACGTTCGGCTCGTTGAGGGTGATCCAGGTGTCCACCAGGTCGCCGAGGTTCACCAGCACCCAGTCGACGTAGCGGTCGAAGACGGTCAGCGCGTGCCGGGATTCCCAGCCGCCGGCGCGCTCGAACCACCACGGGTTGTTGAAGTGGTGCAGCGTGACCAGCGGGCTGATGCCGGCCGCTCGCAGCCCCTCGAGCTCGGCGCGGTAGTGGTTGATCGCCGAGCGGTCGAACTCGCCGGGGTCGGGCTCGATGCGCGCCCACTCCAAGCCCATCCGGTAGTGCCGGATGCCCAGTTCGGTGAGCAGGGCGGTGTCCTGCTCGACCCGGTTCCAGTGGTCGGCGGCGCGGACGGGGGTGGTGCCGTCCACGATGCTCCCGGGCCGGTCGGCCCAGCGGTGCCAGTTGGTGTCGGCCTGGCCGCCCTCGATCTGGGTGGCTGCGGTGGCCACCCCGAGGGCGATCCCCGGCAGCGCGAAACCTGGCGGGTCGAAGGATGTGGTGTCGGGCATCGGGCCTCCTTGCCTCGCCCCCACGTCACCACCTGTGGTCCCGGCCTGTCAATGCGGCGGACGAGCCCGGGCCTCGCCTCCGGGGCCGATAGCTTTGCGCCTGAAGCAGAAGACAGGTTGGGGAGCATCGTGCAGGTGAAGTTCGTCACGCCGCCGGGTTGGCCGCCGCCGAAGCAGGGATGGATCCCGCCGGCGGCCTGGTCCCCGCCGGCCGGCTGGCCGAAGGCCCCCGCCGGCTGGCAGTTCTATTCCGGCGAGTACGGGGAGCCGGTCGCGGCGCCGCCCGGGGCGTGGGATCCGTCCGGCTGGGTGACTCCGTCCCTCCCTCCGCCACCTCCGCCGTACGCCACGCCGCAGCAGATCGAGCCTGCTGCGGCGGGAGGTTCCTGGACCGCTCGGGACGTGCGGCTGGTGCTGCTCTTCGGACTGGTCGGGGGCCTGGTCTCCTGCCTCGTGATCGCCGGGTGGATCCGGCTGCTGAACAGCTCCCTGTACGCCCTGATGGCGGACGGGCCGATGTGGCTGCCGGCGGTGCTCTACGCCGGGGTGTCCGCGATCCTGACGACCACCCACGGCCTCTTCGTCGGGCTGCGAGTCGGCAAGCCCGGCGCGATCGTCGCCACGCTCGCGGCCAGCTTGCTGACCTTCGTGCCCGCCGACATCCTCCTGCAGCTGGTGCTGTCCCCGGAGTACGGGACGCCGGTGCTCGAGTCGATCGGCATCACGATCCGCTATACCGGGGGCGGGATGCTCGCCGTCGGCCTCGCGGGTGAGTTGCTGCGCCTGGCCGTGGCGAAGCTGCCCGAGTCGATTCTCGCCAGAGCCCTGGTGGGGCTGGCCGTCCCGGTGGGGTGGACGATCCACTTCCTCGTGCTGCCGGTGATCGGGCTGCCCGAATCCTGGGCGAGTCAGTTCGAACCCTCCGACTGGTTGCTCTGGCTGGTGGCGATGGTGGTTCTCAGCCTGCCGCTGTCGGGGCTGCTTCCCGCCCTGCTGAGCGGACGCCCCACGCCGGAGCCGGCCGCTCCGTCGTCCTTCCCGATCGCGCCGGGATTCGCCGGTCAGCAGGAGCATCCCAAGGCCACCCAGGTTCTGATCCTCGGCGTGATCGGTCTCGTCGCCTTCACCCCGCTGGCGATCGCCGCGTGGGTGGTCGGCGCGAAGGCGAAGGCCGAGATGGAGCGAGATCCCGGCCGCTACGCTCCGTCCTCGTCCTTGCAGACCGGCTATGTGCTGGGGATCATCGGGACGGTGCTGTGCGCGCTCACCGTCCTGGCGCTGCTGGTCGTCGTGGTCGTGGCGCTGGCCACGTCCGGTTCGGCGCGCTGACCGTCCGATCGCTCGTCGGACGGGGGCCTCGCCGGAACCGCGAACTTTTGGCTGCAGCCGTGAAACCTGTCGTTCCGACGCGGTACGGTTAGGAACGACACAAGCCAGCGGGCGTCGGGACGGCCGGCGCCGACGTTGTGGCCGTGGTCACAGCATTTGGCAGCAGATGTCCGTCAAAGGAGATAACGGAGAAGCATGACCAAGTTTGTCTATGAATTCAGCGAGGGCGACGCCTCGATGCGCAATCTGCTGGGTGGCAAGGGCGCCAACCTGGCCGAGATGACCGGGCTCGGAATGCCCGTGCCGCAGGGCTTCACCATCACCACCGAGGCCTGTACCCAGTACTACGTCGACGGCGAGGTCATCAACGACGACATCCGGGCCGAGATCCTGGAGTACATCGCCAAGCTCGAGGAGACGACCGGCAAGAAGTTCGGCGATCCCGGCAACCCGCTGCTGGTCTCGGTGCGCTCCGGTTCGCGGGCGTCGATGCCCGGCATGATGGACACCATCCTCAACCTGGGCATGAACGACACCGTGGTCGAGAGCTTCGCCGCCAAGACCGGCAACCCGCGGTTCGCCTACGACTCCTACCGCCGCTTCATCCAGATGTACTCCGACGTCGTGATGGAGGTCGGCAAGTCCTACTTCGAGAAGCTCATCGACGAGATGAAGGAGCACCGCGGCGTCACCCTCGACACCGAGCTCACCGCCGAGGACCTGAAGGAGCTCGCCGGCCAGTTCAAGGCGGAGTACTTCAACAAGATCGGCTCCGAGTTCCCCTCCGACGCGGTCGAGCAGCTCTTCGGCGCCATCCGCGCCGTCTTCCGCTCCTGGGACAACCCGCGCGCCGTCTACTACCGCCGCATGAACGACATCCCGGGCGACTGGGGCACCGCGGTCAACGTCCAGTCGATGGTCTTCGGCAACATGGGCGACACCTCCGGCACCGGCGTGGCGTTCAGCCGCAACCCGGCCACCGGTGACACGGGCCTGTACGGCGAGTTCCTGATGAACGCCCAGGGCGAGGACGTCGTCGCCGGCATCCGCACCCCGGAGACCATCGACCAGCTGAAGGACGAGAACCCGGAGGTCTACCAGCAGTTCGTCGACATCGTGGCCCGCCTGGAGGATCACTACGCCGACATGCAGGACATGGAGTTCACCATCGAAGAGGGCAAGCTCTTCATGCTCCAGA
>JAPUEM010000164.1:6679-36902 GCA_027492575.1 Propionicimonas sp. | reverse complement strand
GCCGGAGCAGGCTTGGGGACGGACGGGGCCGCCGGCGCAGCCGACTGCGCGGCGAACTTCTCTTTGATGCGGCGCTCGACCGGTGCCTCGATTGTCGAGGATGCCGACCGGACGAACTCACCCATGTCGTTGATGGTCTTCAGCAATTCCTTGCTGTCGACCCCGAGCGCTTTCGCAAGCTCGTAGACGCGGACCTTGGCCACTACTCTCCTTCAGGCCCGCGACGCGCGCAGACCAGCTAGTTGTTGTTGCTCATTTCTGGGTACTCATCGAGTGGTCATGAGCGTTAGCCCACTTTCTGGTTGTGTCCGCCACGGCGGCAGACGCGCAGCGAACAGTCTAACGCCGATCCACCCCGGTCACTCAATCGAGGCTCAGGGACTCCAGCAGAAGGCGCAATTGGGTGCCATCCACCTCGCGGCGCAGGCCGCGTCCCACTCCCCGGTTGCGCAGCACCAGGGCCGCGCAGCCGGGGTGCAGGTTCACGCCGCGGCCGGGCCGCCGGCGCCGGACGTCCAGCACCACTCCCTCGCCGTCCACCCAGGCGAGCCGCAGCAACTCTCGCTGCGGCGCCCGCCGGCGGCAGCCCGCGCACATCCGGATCGGTTCGCTCACCCGGGCAGCGTAGCCGTCAACCCTCAACCTGCGGGGCGGCAAACCCTCAACCAGACGGGATCTCCGGCGTCCGGCGGTGCAAGACTCCCGGAATGCTCACGAAGTGGATCAGCGCTGCGCGCGGCACCGTCGCAGTCGTCCTGGCCGCCCTGCTGACGGTCGCCGGCATGGGCCAGGCGCACGCCGCACCGCCGACCTCACCGGCCGAATGGAGGGCCCGGGCGATCCATTTCCAGGCGGTCGGCAATATCGTCCAGCGGGATCTCTCCCTGAACTCGGTCGCCGACCTCTCCGACTGGTCCGGCACCTTGTGGAAGGACTTCCTCACCAGCTGGGGCGAGATCAACCAGGCGATGCCGATGAACACCTCGGTACCCAAGGGCCTGCCCGCCGAGGGACACGTCTTCATCGTGCTGGGCTCGGCGCTCAGTTCGTCCGGCAAGGTGACCGCCACCCTCGAGCGCCGTCTGAAGCTGGCCGTCAAGGCGCTCGCCGCCTACCCCGCGTCCAAGGTGGTCGTGACCGGTGGCAAGCCGAAACAGGGCAAGACCGAGGCCGCGGTAATGAAGGCCTGGCTGGTCGACCACGGCGTCAGGAGTTCGCGCATCCTGACCGAGGACAAGTCCTCGAACACGATCGGCAACGCGAAGAAGACGATGGCGCTGCTCGCCGGCTCGACGCGGTACACCAGCTACACCCTGATCACCGACGCCGGCCACATGCGCCGCTCGAGCGTGCTCTTCCGGGCGGCCACCATGGAGATCGAGGAGCGGACGGGCAAGCGCTGGGCGATCAGGCCGGTCGCCAACCTGGCCTACCCGGACATGCAGGCCGGCAAGGTGCCGCTGTCGGCCGCGTCGGTGGCCTACACCGCGACCGAGGTCGCCAGCCTGTTCGGGGTGCTCACCGAGTACAAGAAGGTGGTCGCGAACCCGCCGAAGCCCGGTGCCGACGACCCGCCGGCGAAGGTGGCCACCAAAGCCACCAGCAAGGTCGCCCTGAAGCCCTCCAGCACCACACCGAAGCGGTCGAAGACCCGGGTGGTGGTCAAGGTGACCGTCACGACCGGCGCCAGCAAGGTCGTCCCGACCGGCACGGTGACCTTCTACCTGGACGGCAAGAAGCTGAAGGCCGTCCCGCTGGCCAAGGCGAAGAAGGGGAAGCTGTCGTTCACCTACCCGACGATCGCCAAGGCCGGCAAGCACAAGCTCACCGTGAAGTACGGCGGCACCAGCAAGCTCACCTCCGCCAGCCGGACGATCACGGTGACGGTCAAGAAGTAGCCGGCGGCTACTCGGCGGCGGTGTCGGGACGGATGTCGATCCGCCAGCCGGTGAGCCGGGCGGCCAGCCGGGCGTTCTGCCCCTCGCGTCCGATGGCCAGCGAGAGCTGGTAATCGGGGACGATCACCCGGGCGGCCTTGGCGGCGGCGTCGGTCACGATCACCTTCGAGACCTTGGACGGGGAGAGCGCCTGGGCGACGAACTCGGCCGGGTCGTCGGAGTAGTCGATGATGTCGATCTTCTCCTCGTTCAGCTCGTGCATCACCGCGCGCACCCGCTGGCCCATCGGGCCGATGCAGGCGCCCTTGGCCGACACCTCACCGGCGTGGCTGAGCACCGCGATCTTGGTGCGGTGCCCGGCCTCCCGGGCGATGGCCTTGATCTCCACCACGCCCTGCTCGATCTCGGGCACCTCCAGCTTGAAGAGCTTGGCGACCAGCCCGGGATGGGTGCGCGAGACGACGACCTGCGGCCCGCGCAGATCACGCCGGACGCTGACCACGTACACCCGCAGCCGCTTGCCGTGGGTGTACTCCTCCCCCGGCGCCTGCTCGGCCAGCGGCAGGATCGCCTCGATGCTGCCCAGGTCGACCCGGACGGTGCGGCTGTCCCGATCCTGCTGGACGACGCCCAGCAGGATGTCGCCCTCGGCGGCGGAGAAGTGGCCGAACTTCTGCTCGTCCTCGGCCTCGCGCAGCCGCTGGAAGATCACCTGCCGGGCGGTGGCCGCCGCGACCCGGCCGAAGCCGGCGGGGGTGTCGTCGAATTCGCCGATCCGGTTGCCTTCCTCGTCCACCTCGGGCGCCAGGACGGTCACCTTGCCCGACTTGGTGTCGATGGTGACGCGGGCGCCGTCGATGGCGCCGGGCACCTTGGCGTAGGCGTTGAGCAGCGCATCCTCCAGCGCGTGCAGCAGGACATCCATCCGGATCTCCTTGTCGCGCTCCAGTTGCTTGAGCGCCTGCAGGTCGATGTCCATCAGATCTCCTCTTCGTCGTCCTCGTCGGGCAGGCGGTTGAGTTCCACCTGCACCACTGCCTTGTCGATCCCGGCGAAGCCCAGGGCCCGGGTCTCACCGTCGAGATCGAGGGTGACCTCGTCGTCGCTCACCGCGACGATCCGTCCGGTCAGGTCGAGTTCGGGCCCGGTCACCGCGACCAGCCGGCCCCGGTTGCGCCGGTAGTGCTTGGGCTGGATGAGCGGACGGCCCACGCCGCGGGAGGAGACCTCGAGGGTGTAGGGCGCCTGCCCGGTGATCGTGGAGTCGTCCAGCGCGTTGGAGATGGCCCGGGTCGCGTCGGCGATCTCGTCCAGGGAGGGGCCGAGCCCGGCCGGTCCGTCGCCGTCGAGGAAGACCCGCACCAGCGTGCGGCGCCCGGCCGACATCACCTCGATCCGGTCGATCTCAAGGTCTCGGGCGGCGACGACCGGCGTCAGCAGCCCTTCCAGGTCGGGGATCCTCATTGCGCGTCCTTCGATTGTGCGGTGCGGTTGTAGTCGGCCAGTTTAGCCGGGGACGCGAGCTTTCCGGAGACCGACGGCGTTCTGCGTGATTGCGAGAGATCCCGGGTCAAGCCCGGGATGACCGTGAGTGGGCTGAGTCCCTCGCATGCGCAACCGACCCAACCACGTCATCCCGGACTCCGATCCGGGATCTCCTCCCTAGCCGTTGACCAACTCGATGATCCGCGCCGAAGCACCTTCCAGGGGCAGGTCGCCGCGTTCGCCGGTGATGCGGTCGCGGAGTTCCAGCAGGCCGTCGGCGAGGCCGCGTCCGACGATCACGGTGGTGGGGATGCCGAGCAGTTCGGCATCGGCGAACTTAACACCCGGCGAGGCCTTGCGGTCGTCCAGCAGCACCGCCACCCCGGCGGCGTCCAGTTCGGCGGCCAACTGCTCGGCGGCGGCCAGCACGGAGTCGTCCTTGCCGGTGGCGACGATCTGGACGTCGAAGGGCGCCAGGGCGCGCGGCCAGGCCAGGCCCTTGTCGTCGCAGGTGGCCTCGGCGACCGCTGCGACGGCACGCGAGACCCCCACCCCGTAGGAGCCCATGGTCACCGTGACCAGCTTGCCGTTGGAGTCGAGCACCTTCAGGCCGAGCGCGTCGGCGTACTTGCGGCCGAGCTGGAAGATGTGGCCCATCTCAATGCCGCGGGCCAGGCTCAGCCCGCCGGAGCCGTCGGGGGCCGGATCACCGTCGCGGATCTCGGCCACGTCCAGCACGCCGTCGGCGGTGAAGTCCCGTCCGGCCACAACGTCGATCAGGTGGGTGTCGGTGACATTGGCGCCGGTCAGCCAGGCGGTGCCGGACGCCACCCGCGGGTCGACCAGGTAGCGGACGCCGGTCGCGGCCTCGGCGCCCAGGTGCGCGACCACCGCTCCGGAGTCCAGCGAGACCGGCCCGATGTAGCCCTTCACCAGGCCGGGGTTGGCGACGAAGTCCTCCTCGGTCAGCGGGGTGGCCTCGGCCGGCGCGATGGCCGCGTCGAGCCGCTTGAGGTCGATGTCGCGGTCCCCGGGCAGGCCGACGATGAGCAGCTCCGAGCGTCCGCCCGGCCAGGTCAGCCGGAAGGCGACGTTCTTCAGGGTGTCGCCGCCCTGCCAGGGACGGTCCGCCCGCGGCGCGACCTGGTTGGCCAGCTCGACCAGGGTGTCGATGGTCGCCGCCCCCGGGGTGAGGATCGGGCTCGGCGCGGGAGTGCCGCTGGCGTCCACCGGCGCGGGCGGGGTGATCGCCACCGCCTCGACGTTGGCGGCGTAGCCGCCCGGCGAACGGACGAAGGTGTCCTCGCCGTTCGGCGAGACGGCCAGGAATTCCTCCGAGGCGGAGCCGCCCATGGCGCCGGAGGTGGCCTGCACGATCACGTACTCCAGGCCGAGCCGGTCGAAGATCCGGATGTACGCCTCGCGATGCTTCGCGTAGGAGGCGGCCAGCCCGGCGTCGTCGATGTCGAAGGAGTAGGAATCCTTCATCACGAACTCGCGGCCGCGCAGCAGGCCGGCCCGGGGCCGCGCCTCGTCACGGTACTTGGTCTGGATCTGGTACAGCGCCAGCGGCAGATCCTTGTACGAGGAGTAGAGATCCTTCACCATCAGGGTGAACATCTCCTCGTGGGTGGGCCCCAGCAGGTAGTCGCCGGACTTGCGATCCTGCAGCCGGAACAGGTTCGGGCCGTACTCGGTCCAGCGGCCGGTGGCCTCGTAGGGCTCGCGCGGCAGCAGGGCCGGGAAGCGGACCTCCTGGGCGCCGATCGCGTCCATCTCCTCCCGGACGATCTGCTCGACCTTGGCCAGCACCCGCAGCCCCAGCGGCAGCCAGGAGTAGATGCCGGGCGCGACCCGCCGGATGTAGCCGGCCCGGACCAGCAGCTTGTGGCTGGGCAGTTCGGCGTCGGCGGGATCCTCACGCAGAGTGCGGACGAAGTAGCTCGAAAGTCGGGTGATCACCGGCCTAGCCTAGCGACGCCGCCGGGCCGGCCCGAATCAGTACAGGATCGTGGCGAACTCGCCGACCTCGGTGAAGCCCACCCGCTGGTAGCAGCGGATCGCCCGGACGTTGAAGTCGTTGACGTAGAGCGAGGCGGTGGCGTAGTCGGCCAGGACGTACTCGGCGACCGCCGCCATGGCGGGCGCGGCGAGACCGTGGCCGCGCAGCGCCGGGTCGAGCCAGACCCCCTGGATCTGCGCGACCCCGCCGCTGGCCGCGCCGACGTCGCTCTTGAAGATCACCCGGCCGTCCTCGACGATGCCGAAGGCGCGTCCGGTCTCGACCAGCCAGCGGCAGTAGCTGCGGTAGCCGGCTCCGCCGCCGGCGGCCAGCGGGTCGTTGCCGACCTCCTCGGTGTACATGGCGATCGAGGCTTCCAGGTAGCTGTCGAAGTCGCCGATACCGATCGGAC
Source organism: Propionicimonas sp. (assembly GCA_027492575.1). Lineage (GTDB taxonomy): Bacteria > Actinomycetota > Actinomycetes > Propionibacteriales > Propionibacteriaceae > Propionicimonas. The sequence goes on along the minus strand of JAPUEM010000164.1, from coordinate 31,105 downwards.
GCACCCGCCGGTCGGCCCCGATCAGCGGAGCGGTGGACAGGCTCATCACAGGCTGGTGCCGGCGCACCTCGCGCACCTCGCCGTAGCTGCTCCCCCAGCGCCGCGACAGCGCCTCCCACAGCGGCAGCGCCAGCCAGCTCGGGCCGACGATGGACTGGCAGGTGCGCCGGCGTCCGGCTGCCTCGACGAAAGCCGGGAGGGCGGAGAGGTCACGGGCGATGGGCACCAGGTTGGCGCCGATGTGCAGCAGGGCGACCGGACGCTCGGAGGGCCAGCCCCAGAGCACCCCGGGCGCGGCGGGGCTGAGCACACCGACGTCCACCCGGGAGCCGACGAAGACGGTGGAAACCGGGTCACCGGCCAGCAATTCCCGGACCACCGGGGCGTCGGCCACCGTGAGGATCCGGGCGGGCACGGCTCAGCCCACGCTGACCTGAACAGGCCCGGAGTCACCCACCGGCGCCTCGGCGGCCAGCCGGTTGGCCTCGGCGATCAGGGTGGCGACGATGTCCGCCTCCGGGACGGTCTTGATGACCTCGCCCTTGACGAAGATCTGGCCCTTGCCGTTGCCGGAGGCGACCCCGAGGTCGGCCTCGCGGGCCTCGCCCGGCCCGTTGACGACGCAACCCATGACCGCGACCCGGAGCGGCACCTCCATGCCCTCCAGCCCGGCGGTGACCTGCTCGGCGAGGGTGTAGACGTCCACCTGGGCACGTCCGCAGGAGGGGCAGGAGACGATCTCCAGGTGCCGGGGCCGCAGGTTCAGCGACTCCAGGATCTTGATGCCGACCTTGACCTCTTCGGCCGGCGGCGCCGACAGCGAGACCCGGATCGTGTCGCCGATCCCCTTGGCCAGCAGCGCGCCGAAGGCGACCGCGCTCTTGATGGTGCCCTGGAAGGCCGGTCCGGCCTCGGTGACGCCCAGGTGAAGCGGGTACTCGCAGGCCTCGGAGAGCAGCTCGTAGGCACGGACCATGACCACCGGGTCGTGATGCTTGACCGAGATCTTGAAGTCGCGGAAGCCGTGCTCCTCGAAGAGGCTGGCCTCCCACAGCGCCGACTCGACCAGCGCCTCGGCGGTCGGGGCGCCGTACTTGACCAGCAGCCGCTTGTCGAGGGAGCCGGCGTTCACGCCGATCCGGATCGACACCCCGGCATCGGAGGCCGCGGCGGCGATCTGCTTGACCTGGTCGTCGAAGGCGCGGATATTGCCCGGGTTGACCCGGACGGCCGCGCAGCCGGCGTCGATCGCCGCGTAGACGTACTTCGGCTGGAAGTGGATGTCGGCGATGACCGGGATCTGGCTCTTCTTGGCGATGATGTGCAGCACGTCCGCGTCGTCCTGGCTGGGCACGGCCACCCGGACGATGTCGCAACCGGTGGCGGTGAGCTCGGCGATCTGCTGCAGGGTGCCGTTGATGTCGGTGGTCTTGGTGGTGGTCATCGACTGCACCGAGACCGGCGCGCCGCCGCCGACGGGCACCTTGCCCACGTTGATCCGCCGGGTCGGACGGCGCGGCGCCAGCACGGGCGCAGGGACGGCGGGCATCCCCAGGTTGACGGTCATCTACTCCTCATTCGTCGCGGCCGGCGCGGGTTCGGCACGCCGGTCAGCCTACCTTCGCCCATGCGGTTCGGACTATCAGAACAGCTGCAGTGGGCTGATGATGTCGGCCAGAATCAGCAGGATGCCGCTCAACAGCAGCAGCCCGCCCACCCCGTAGGCGACCGGCAGCAGCTTGGCGGTGTCGAACGGCCCTGGATCGGTTCGTCCCCGCAGCCGGGCGCCCTTGCGGCGCAGCCACTCCCAGACGGCACCCAGCATGTGGCCACCGTCCAGCGGGGGCAGCGGAACCAGATTGAACAGCGCCAGGAAGAGGTTGATCGAGCCGAGCAGCGAGGCGAAGGTGACCGCCTTGGCCTGCCAGCCGATGCCGTCCTCGGCGATCACCTGACCCGCGATCTGGCTGGCGCCCAGGATGCTGATCGGACCGTAGATGTCCCGTTGCTGCCCGGTGACCAGTCCGACGGTCAGGTTCCACACCTTCACCGGCAGCTGGACGAGGGCGACCAGGCTCTGCCCGGCCAGCTTGCCCATGTCCACCAGCGCCTCGACCGGGCCGCCCCTGGTGAGGACGAACTCCGGCGACACCCCCAGGAAGCCGGCGGGCACGATCCTCGACGGATCCCAGGTGTCGCGGACGCCGGTGACGACGGTCTTCACCGGGGCGAGGTCGACGCGGGCGCCGTTCCGCTCGACGGCGATCCGGGCCTCACCGTCCAGGTTCGCGCGGATCAGGCCGCTGAGTTGCTCGTAGCCGGTGATGGCGATGCCGTTGAACTCGATCACCGTGTCGCCGTCCATCATCCCGGCCTTCGCGGCGGGGGTCTGCGGGTCGCCGGGCTCGCAGTCGCGCTGGGCGCCGTCGGCGATGATGCACTGCGAGACGTGGGCGATGGTGGTCTGGGCGCGGTTGACGCCGTAGAGGGCGGTGATCCCCCAGAACAGCGCGAAGGCGATCAGCAGGTTCATGAACGGCCCGCCGAACATCACCACCAGCTTCTGCCAGGTCTTCTTCTGGTAGAACAGCCGGCCGTCCGCCACGTCCTGCCCGGTGATCTCGGACCACTCCTGGGCGCGGGCGGCGTCGGCCAATTCGGCCAGCCTGCCCGGCTTGCCTTCGCGTCGCGACCCCGGTGGGTACATGCCGAGCAGCCGGACGTAGCCGCCCAGCGGGAAGCCCTTGATGCCGTACTCGGTCTCGCCGCGGGTGGTCGACCACAGCGTCGGGCCGAAGCCGATCATGTACTGCGGCACCCGGACGCCGAACTTCTTGGCCGGCAGCATGTGCCCGACCTCGTGCAGCCCCACCGAGACCATGATCAGGGCGAAGAAGAGGATGCCGAAGCCGATCGTGGTCAGCAGTTCCACGTCGATTCCCCCTCGTCGATTCGTCCGGCGGCCAGCGTGCGGGCCCAGGCGTCGGCGGCCAGGACGGCGGGCACGGAGAAGTCACCCACGTCCGGCGGTTCTTCGGTCAGTCGGTCCACGCACCAGGTCACGACGTCCACGATGCCACTGAAGCCCAACCGGCCCTCGCAGAAGGCGTCCACGGCCACCTCGTTGGCGGCGTTGTAGACGGCCGGCGCGATGCCGCCGGCCAGGCCGACCCGGCGGGCCAGCTCCACGGCCGGGAAGGCCTCGTCGTCCAGTGGCTCGAAGGTCCAGGCGGCGGCCTGCGTCCAGTCGCAGGCCGCGGCGGCATCCGGGACGCGGTCGGGCCAGGCCAGACCGAGGGCGATCGGCAGCTTCATGTCGGGCGGCGAGCACTGGGCGATGGTCGAGCCGTCGCAGAACTCGACCATCGAGTGGACGACCGACTGCGGGTGGAGGACGACCGTGATGGCGTCCAGCGGCACGCCATAGAGCAGGCCGGCCTCCAGCAGTTCGAGGCCCTTGTTCACCAGGGTGGCCGAGTTGATCGTGATCACCCGTCCCATCGCCCAGGTGGGGTGGGCCATCGCCTGCTCGGGGGTGACCGAGGTGAGCTCGGCGCGGCTGCGGCCCCGGAACGGGCCCCCGGAAGCGGTGAGGACGAGCCGGCGGACCTCGTCCGCGCGGCCGGCGCGCAGGGCCTGGGCGAAGGCGGAGTGCTCGGAGTCGACCGCCACGATCTGCCCGGGGGCAGCGGCCTCGGTGACCAGCCTGCCGCCGATCACCAGCGACTCCTTGTTGGCCAGCGCCAGCGTGGTGCCCGCCTTGAGGGTCGCCAGGGTGGGTTCCAGTCCGGCGGCTCCGGTGATCGCGTTGAGGACGACGTCCGCCTCGACCGCGGCGAGCCGGGTGGAGGCGTCCGGCCCCTCCCAGACCTCGATGCCCGGCAGTTCGTCGCGCACCCGCGCGGCCGCCACGGGATCGCTCACCGCGACCATCGTGGGGTTCAGTTCACGGGCCTGGTCGAGCAGCAGTTCGACCGATGACCCGCCGGCCGACAGCCCGGCCACGCTGAACTGCTCCGGCCGCTGCCGGATCACCTCGACCGCCTGGGTTCCGATCGACCCGGTACTGCCGAGGATCACGACGCTACGCACGTCCGCCAGTGTAGGCGGGAGCTTCAGGACTAGGCTGAACCGCATGTCGGAACTCAGTGACTACGTGGCGGAGTTGCCCGAACCGCAGCGCAGCGCGATCACGGCCGTCTATGACCGGGCACGGGAACTGGTGCCCGAGGCGACCGAAGGCGTCAGCTACGGGATGCCGGCCCTGCGTCACCGCGGCAAGGCCCTGCTGTCGGTGATGAACGCCAAGGGGCACATCGGTCTCTACCCGTTCAGCCCGGCCGCGCTGGACACCGTCCGCGACGACCTGGCCGGGTTCTCACTCGCCAAGGGAACCGTCCGGTTCACCCCTGAGCAGCCGATCCCCGCCGACGTGCTCGACCGGCTGATCGCGGCCCGGGTCGCCGAGATCGAGGGCTGAGGAGGGGCTACTCCTTGGCGGCCAGCTGACCGCAGGCTCCGTCGATCTCGCGGCCTCGGGTGTCGCGGACGGTCACCTGGACGCCGGCAGCCTGCAGGCGGCGGACGAACTCGGCCTCGTCGGAGCGGCGGGAGGCGGTCCACTTGGAGCCGGGCGTGGGGTTCAGCGGGATCAGGTTGACGTGCACCCAGCCGTGACCGCCGCGGCGCAGCACCTCGGCCAGCGCGTCGGCACGCCAGGCCTGGTCGTTCACGTCGCGGATCAGGGCGTACTCGATGGAGACCCGGCGGCCGGTGGCGGTGAAGTAGCCGTGGGCGGCGTCCACCACCTCGGCGACGTTCCAGCGGGTGTTGATCGGGCAGAGCTCGTCGCGCAGTTCGTCGTCCGGGGCGTGCAGGCTCACGGCCAGGGTGACCGGCAGCCCCTCGGTCGCGAGCTGCCGGATCCGCGGCACCAGACCGACCGTGGAGACGGTCACGCCACGGGCCGAGATGCCCAGCCCGTTCGGTGAGGGCGCGGTGATCATCCGGACGGTGTTCAGCACGGCCTTGTAGTTGGCCATCGGCTCGCCCATGCCCATGAAGACGATGTTGTTGATCCGGCCGGAGCCGCCGGGCACGGCGCCGTCGCGCAGGGTGCGGGCGGCGTCCACCACCTGCAGCAGGATCTCGGCGGTGGTCAGGTTGCGCTGCAGGCCGCCCTGGCCGGTGGCGCAGAACGGGCAGGCCATGCCGCAGCCGGCCTGGGACGAGATGCAGACCGTGGCCCGTTCGCGTCCGCGACCGGAAGCCCGCAGGCCGGGCACGCCGTAGCGCATGAGCACCGACTCGACCAGCGAGCCGTCGAACAGCCGCCACAGGGTCTTCACCGTCGTCCCGCTGTCGGCGGAGAGGTCGCGCACCCGGGTGAGCAGGGAGGGCAGCCACGCGGCGGCGAGCCGGTCGGCGTCGGCGCGGGCCATGTCCGTCCACTCGGCGGGGTCGGCACTCAGATGGTCGAGCAGGTGGCGATCCACCTGGCCGCGGCGGAACTTGGCCAGCCCGAGCTCCTCGACGGCGGCGGCGCGCGCCGCGGCGTCCAGGTCGAGCCAGTGCGCCGGCGGCTTGCCGCGGCGGGGTGGGGCCATCACCAGCGGGACGGCGCGTCCCGCCTCGGCGTGGGCGATCAGCTCGGCGTAGGCCGATTCCTCCTGGGCGGTGAGCGGCTTGGTCACGAGAACACCGTGAACAGCAGCCAGCCGGCCGGGGCCGCGACCAGCATGGAGTCGAGCCGGTCCATGACGCCGCCGTGGCCGGGCAGCGAGGAGGACATGTCCTTGATGCCGACGTCGCGCTTGATCAGCGATTCGATCAGGTCGCCGGCGGTGCCGAAGACCACGCAGGTCAGCCCCATGATGACGCCGAACCACCACGGCATGCGCAGCAGCAGCACGCTCGCGGTCGCGCCCACCAGGCAAGCCAGCACAGCCGAGCCGGCCAAACCCTCCCAGGTCTTCTTCGGGCTGATGTTGGGCGCCATCGGATGCTTGCCCAGGGTCGCGCCCAGCGCGTAGCCGCCGGTGTCGCTGCCGACCACGCACAGGGCCAGCACGACCAGCTTCCAGGTGCCTTGCGGAGAGGCCAGCAGCAGGCCGATGAAGGAGGCCAGCAGCGGTATGTAGGTGATCGTGAACAGGCTGGCGGCGGCGTCCTTCACGTAGCCGTCGGAGCCGCCGGGCATCCGCCACATCAGCGCCAGCATCACCGTCAGCGCCAGGCCGCCCAGCAGCACCTCATGCCAGGGGACGCGGCTGATCGGCTCCAGCACGGCGGCCGCGTAGCTGCCGCCGATGATCGCCACCGTGCCCACCACGATCGGCAGGATCGCCGAGTTCATCCCGATCCGCTTCATGGCGTGGTGCAACTCGACCGCGCCCATGCAGGTCAGCACCACCAGGAACAGGATGAACCCCGGATGCCACCAGATCAGGGTGACCACCACGACCGCGAGCAGCCCGACGCCCACCACGATCGCGGCGGGCAGATTGCGCCCGGCCCTGGAGGGGGCCGGGCTCGATGACGGGGAATCGGAAGAGGTCATCAGACCTCCAACAACTCCGCTTCCTTGGACTTCAGCAGCTCGTCAACCTGGTCGACGTGCTTCTTGGTGAGCTGGTCGAGCTGCTTCTCGGCGCCGCGGGCGTCGTCCTCGCCGATCTCCTTGTCCTTGACCAGCTTGTTGATGGAGTCGTTCGCGTGACGGCGGGTGTTCCGCACCGCCACCCGGGTCTCCTCGGCCTTGTGCCGGGCCAGCTTGATGTACTCCTTGCGGCGTTCCTCGGTGAGCTGGGGCAGCACCAGCCGGATGACGTTGCCGTCGTTGGCGGGGTTGACGCCCAGGTCGGAATCGCGGATGGCCTTCTCGATGCCGGCCATCGCGCCGCGGTCGAAGGGGCTGATCAGCACGGTCCGGGCCTCGGGCACCTGGAAGGTCGCCAGCTGCTGCAGCGGGGTGGGGCTGCCGTAGTAGTCGACCAGAAGCTTGTTGAACATGGCGGGGTGGGCCCGCCCGGTGCGGATCGCGCCGAACTCCTCCCGGGCGTGCTCGATGGCACCGTCCATCCGATGCTCAGCGTCCTTGATGATGTCGGCGATCACGCCCAACTCCCTTCAGATCCCCGCCGCTCACGCGTGCAGGGTGGTACCGATCTTCTCACCCGAGACCACCCGGGTGATATTGCCGTCGACGCCGAGGTCGAAGAAGACCATCGACAGGCTGTGCTCGCGCGCCAGGCTGACCGCGGTGGCGTCGGCCACCTTCAGGTCGCGGCCCAGGAATTCGTCATAGCTGAGGTGGTCGAACTTGACCGCGGCCGGGTTGGTCCGCGGGTCGGAATCGTAGACCCCGTCGGTGCCCTGCTTGGCCATCAGCAGGACGTCCGCACCGATCTCGAGGGCACGCTGGGCGGCCACCGTGTCGGTGGAGAAGTAGGGCATCCCCGAGCCGGCGCCGAAGATGACGACGCGGCCCTTCTCCAGATGCCGGATGGCCCGCAACGGGATGTACGGCTCGGCGACCTGGCCCATCGCGATCGCGGTCTGCACGCGGGTGGCCACCCCCGCCTTCTCGCAGAAATCCTGCAGCGCGAGGCAGTTCATGACCGTGCCGAGCATGCCCATGTAGTCGGCCCGGGCACGATCCATGCCGCGGGTCTGCAGCTCGGCGCCCCGGAAGAAGTTGCCCCCGCCGACGACGATCGCCACCTCGACGCCACTTGCCACCACGTGGGCGATCTGGGCGGCGAGGCTGGCGATCACGTCGGGGTCGACGCCGATGGCGCCACCCCCGAAGGCCTCACCGGAGAGCTTCAGTAGAACACGACGGTAAGGACTTGGCACGGGAGGGGCTCCTTCTTCTCGGGACGCGAGGACGGGTCAGGCTCCGGCGGCGAAGCGGACGAACCGCTTCACGGTGACCCCATTCTTGTCCAGCAACTGGCCGACCGTCAGCTTGTCGTCGGAAACCGACGCCTGATCGAGCAGCACGACCTCCTTGAAGAAGCCGCCGAGCCGGCCTTCGACGATCCGCGGGATGATCGCCTCGGGCTTGCCCTCCTCGCGAGCGGTGAGCTCGGCGATGTGGCGCTCCTTCTCCAGGACGTCGGCCGGCACCTCGTCGCGGGTGACCCACTGCGGGGACATCGCGGCGATCTGCATGGCGATGCCACGGACGAAGTCGGCGTCGCCACCGTCGAACTCGATCATCACGCCCACCTGCGGCGGCAGGTCCGAGGACCGCTTGTGCAGGTAGACGCTGACCTCGCCGTCGTAGCTGGCGGAGTTGGCCAGTTCCAGCTTCTCGCCGATCTTGGCGCTCAGCTCGGCGACCGCCTCGCCGACCGTCTTGCCGGAGGGCAGCGCGACCGCGCTGGCGGCCTCGACCCCGTGCGCGCCGGCCGCGTCCACCGCGGCGGCGATCTGCTCGGCGAGTTCGATGAACTCGGCGTTCTTGGCGACGAAGTCGGTCTCGGCGCCGAGCTGGATCACGGTGGAGCCGGCGGAGGCCACCAGGCCGTTGCTGGCCTCGCGGTCGGAGCGGTTCGCCATCTTGGCCTGACCGGTCACCCGCAGGATCTCGGTGGCGGCCTCGAAGTCGCCGTCGGCCTCGGTGAGCGCCTTCTTGGCGTCCATCATCCCGGCACCGGTGAGGTCCCGGAGCTTCTTCACATCAGCAGCAGTGATTGCCATCTTGGTTGTTGTCGTCCTGTCAGTACGGAATGGTCACTTGGTTTCGGTGGCGGCGTCGGCCTCGGCCACGGCCTCGTCGGCAGCCTCCGCGACCGGCTCGGCGGCGGCTTCGACTGCTTCGGCGACCGGCTCGGCAGCCGCTTCGGCGGCCTCGACCTCGGCGACGGCGGCGTCCACCGCGTCGGCGGTCTCGTCGGCCTGCAGGTCGCTGCCCTCGACGGCCTCGGCCTCGGAGACCGCGGCGGTGTCGGTGGTCACCAGCAGCTCACGCTCCCAGTCGGGCATCGGCTCGGCCTCTTCGCCGGTGGTGGCGGCGGCCGAACGGGAAAGCAGGCCGTCGGCGACGGCGTCGGCGACCACGCGGGTCAGCAGCGCGACCGAACGGATCGCGTCGTCATTGCCCGGGATGGCGAAGTCGACCTCGTCGGGGTCGCAGTTGGTGTCGAGGATGCCGATGATCGGGATCCGCAGCTTGCGGGCCTCGTCGATCGCCAGGTGCTCCTTCTTGGTGTCGACCACCCAGATCGCCTGCGGCAGCTTGGTCATGTCCCGGATGCCGCCCAGGGTCTTGGCCAGCTTCTCCTTCTTGCGCTTCTGCTGCAGCAGTTCCTTCTTGGTGAGGCCGGAGGCGGCGACATCGTCGAAGTTGAGGCCCTCCAGCTCCTTCATCTTGCCGATGCGCTTGGAGATGGTGCCGAAGTTGGTGAGCATGCCGCCCAGCCAGCGCTGGTTCACGTAGGGCATGCCCACGCGGGTGGCCTGCTCGGCGATCGCTTCCTGCGCCTGCTTCTTGGTGCCGACGAAGAGGATCTGCCCGCCCTTGGCGACGGTCTGCTTGACGAAGGCGTAGGCCTGATCGATGTAGGTCAGCGACTGCTGCAGGTCGATGATGTAGATGCCATTGCGCTCGGCGAAGATGAACCGCTTCATCTTCGGGTTCCAGCGACGGGTCTGATGTCCGAAGTGGACGCCGCTGTCGAGCAGCTGGCGGGTGGTGACGACGGCCATGGCCGTTCCTTTCCGCGCGGGCGGACGTACGTCCGTTCCCGCTGTTGGGTTGTCGGAGCCGAGCTTTTCGGCTCCCCTGATGCAGTCGCCTACTGACCACCCTGGTGTGGGACCTCGGGGTTCGGCCCGCCTTGCGGCGAACAGACTGCATGCGAAGTCGGCCCGGATCTGCCGGGTCGCCCTGCGATTCTACGCGGTCGCCCGGGTGGAAGCGAACCGGGTTATCCACAGGGGCCCTGGTTGTCCACAGCTCCGGAAACTCGTTGGCACATTCGGTCGCCGGCTGGCCATAGTGCAAGGGCATGAGAGTTCGAGGACGCCGGCGCTGGCCGGCCATTCTGATCGTCGCGGCACTGGCCTGGCTGTTCGCCGCGCCCCTCGCCCTGGGCCTGGGCGTCCGCCCGGTGGACGGGGCCGTCGTCCGCGGTTTCGACCCGCCGGACAAGCCCTGGCTGGCCGGTCACCGCGGTGTGGACCTGAAAGCCGCTGAGGGGACGCCGGTCCGTGCCGCCGCCGACGGACGGATCGGCTTCGCCGGCGAGGTCGGCGGCAAACCGGTGGTGACCGTCGTCCACGGCCGGCTGCGCACCACCTACGAACCGGTCCGCGCCAGCGTCTCCGTGGGCGACCGGGTCAGCGCCGGAACGGTGATCGGCCACCTCGCCGAGGGCCACGACTGCGGTGGCGGCGCCAAGACCTGCCTGCACCTTGGCCTGCGTCGCGGCGACACCTACCTCAACCCCCTGCTCCTCTTCGAGAAGCCCGAGATCCGCCTCCTCTCCGAAGCCGACGCCCAGGCGATCGCCAAGGGTCGCTAAGCCCGTGGGTGGGCCTGCTGGAAGGCGGCGCGGAGGCGGTCGTTGGTGACGTGGGTGTAGAGCTGGGTGGTCGACAGCGAGGCGTGGCCGAGCATCTCCTGGACGGAGCGCAGGTCCGCGCCGCCTTCGAGCAGGTGGGTGGCCATGGCGTGGCGCAGGCCGTGCGGGCCGAGGTCGGCGGCGTCGGGGACAGCTTGCAGGGCGCGGTGGACCAGCCGGCGCACCACGCGGGGGTCGATCCGGGCGCCGCGATCGCCGACGAAGACGGCCTGGCCGGCGTCGCGGGCCAGCTGGCCGCGCCAGAGCAGCCAATCGTCCAGGGCGCGCCAGGCTGGAGCGCCGAGCGGGACGGTGCGCTCCTTGCCGCCCTTGCCGAAGACCCGGACGACGCCGCGGCCGTCGTCCAGATCGGGCAGGTCGAGGCCGCACAGTTCGGAGACCCGGACGCCGCCGGCGTAGAGCACCTCGAGGATCGCCAGGTCACGGCGGGCCGCGGCACGCCGCTCGTCCGTCTCGGCCTCGTCGACGATCGCGGCCAGCCGGTCCAGGGCGTCGCGGACGTGGTCGACCTCCAGGGTGGGCGGCAGCCGCCGGTCGGTGCGCGGGGAGCGCAGGCCGACGGCCGGGTCGGCGTCCACCCGTCCGGTGCGCTTGGCCCAGGCGAAGAAGGTGCGGACGGCCGCCGCCCGACGCTGCAGAGTCGCGCGCTCCGCGCCGCCGGCTTGCTGCCAGGCCAGCCAGCGCCGCAGCGCGATCAGGTCGATCTCGGCGACCGCTCCCTCCCCCACCCGTTCCAGATGGCCGAAGAGGTTGGTCAGATCCCCGGTGTAGGCCCGGACGGTATGCGCCGAGAGGTTCCGCTCCGCGCTCAGGTGCCGCCGGTAGGCGTCGATCAGGTCGGCCTGTTCGGCGGTCAGCTCCGCGGTCGGGACGTGCACCACTCCAGCGTGCGCATCAATGCCCCCGGCAGCAAGCCACCACGCGGCGACAACCCGTCGACCCTTCGACAGGCTCAGGGTGAACCGAGCCAGGATCGTCAGGGGTGATCGCGCCGACGCCTCTATGATGACCCGGGACAACGTGCGGGCCTGCCAGGCGGGCGGTGAGCGAGGAGTGAGCGGGATGGACGTCAAGGACCTGATGACGGGCGGCACGCTGCTGCCCATCACCCGTTGGGGCACTCCGGTCATGCACGCCCCCACGCGTCCGGTGGAAGCCTTCGACGATGATCTGCACACCCTGCTGCGCGACATGTTCGCCACCATGGCGGCTGCCCGCGGGGTCGGGCTCGCCGCCACCCAGGTCGGGGTCGACCTGGCGGTCTTCGTCTACGACTGCCCCGATGCCGACGACGACTTCCACGTCGGCGTGGTCTGCAACCCGGTGGTGACGCTGCCCGAGGGCGATGCCCGCCGCCTGGTCTCCGACGAGGAGGGCTGCCTCTCGCTACCGGGCGGCTACCAGCCGCTGGCCCGTCCCGACTTCGCGGTCTGCACCGGCGTCGACCAGAACGGCGACCCGGTCCGCATCGAGGGAACCGGAACGCTGGCCCGCTGCCTGCAGCACGAGACCGACCACCTCAACGGCATCGTCTTCGGCGACCGGCTCTCCGGACGGGTCCGCCGCAAGCTCTACGGCCAGTCCGAGGAACTCGCCCACCTCTACGCCGACGACTGGCCGGTCACTCCCAAGAAAAGGGCTTCCGAGGACTGAACCCACGTCGTCCCGGGCTCCGACCGGGATCTCGGCTCAGCCCGCGCTGAGCGCGTGGTTGCGTGGAGATCCCGAATCAAGTTCGGGATGACGGGGGTTGGGCTGGTCAGGAACCCTGATTCACCGGGATGACGTGGTTGGGCTGAGCGCGTAGCCGGCGATGGCGCTGGTCGCAGCGACGTTCAGCGAGTCGACGCCGGCGTGCATGGGGATCTGCACCACGGCGTCCGCGGCGGCCAGCCAGCTGCCGCTGAGGCCGTGGCCCTCGGTGCCCAGCACCAACGCCAGCCGCTCCACTTCCGTGGACCGGGCGGCGAAGTCCGCGAGCGGCACCGCGTCCGGGGTCAGGGCGAGCGCGGCCACGGTGAAGCCAGCATCGTGCAGCAGCCGGCCCAGGTCGACGCTCTCCGGCAGCCGGGCCCAGGGCAGGGCGAAGACCGTCCCCATCGAGACCTTGATCGAACGGCGGTAGAGCGGGTCGGCACAGCGGGCGCTGACCAGCACCCCATCCCAGCCGAGCCCCGCGGCATTGCGCAGGATCGCGCCCACGTTGGTGTGGTCGACCAGATCCTCCAGCACCATCACCCGACGGCCGGCCAGCACATCGGCCACGCTCCAGCGCTGGGTGCGGTGCAGCGAGGCGAGCGCGCCGCGATGGACGTGGAAGCCGGTCACCTCCTCCGCCACCGCTTCGCTGACCAGGTAGACCGGAGCCTCCAGCGGCTCCAGCAGATCGGCGAGTTCGGCCAGCCAGCGTTCGGCGAGCAGGAACGACCGCGGTGCGTAACCGGCCTCCAGGGCCCGCCGGATCACTTTGCTGCCCTCGGCGATGAACACTCCGCGTTCGGTCTCCAGCCGCTTCCGCAGGCTGGATTCACGCAGGCCGACGTAGTCGGCCAGCCGTTCGTCGTCCGCCCGGCCCACCGGAATCACGTTCACGCTAGGCGGGTTCGGCTTCCGGGTCGGGCATCGGCTGCGGAGCCAGCTCGGCAGGCAGCGAGCCCTCCAGCGCCACGGCGCCGGTGGTGGACACCGCGGCGGCGCGGCGTCCCTCGATGGCGGCGGCCTCGGCGATCGCCTGCTGCACCGATCGTTGCGACTCGGCTTCGTCGGCGGCCTTCTGGGCGGCGATCTCGGCGACCACGTCCACCTTCTCGGGGGCGGCGAACTCCTCGCTCAGCCCGTCCGGGTCGGCAACCGGGGCGGCCGAACCGGCCTGGCCGCCGATCATGCTGCCCAGTCCCTTCAGCGCGTCGTTGAACTCGCTGGGGATGATCCACATCTTGTTGGCGTCGCCCTTGGCCAGCTGCGGCAGCATCCGCAGGTACTGGTAGGAGAGCAGGCCCGGGGTCGGCTTGGAGGCGTGGATCGCGGAGAAGGTGGTGTGGATCGCCTGGGCGTCGCCCTCGGCCCGCAGCATCGCCGCCTGCCGATCGGCCTGGGCGCGCAGGACGGTGGATTCGCGGTCGCCCTGGGCCCGCAGGATGGCCGATTCCTTCTCGCCGGAGGCGGACAGGATCTGCGACTGCCGCTGGCCCTCGGCGATCAGGATCGCGGCCCGCTTGTCGCGCTCGGCCCGGGCGCCCTTCTCCATCGCGTCGCGAATCGTCGCGGGCGGCTCGATCGAGCGGAGCTCCACGCGGTTGACCTTGATCCCCCACTTGCCGGTGGCCTCGTCCAGGACGGCGCGGAGCTTTTGGTTGATCTCCTCGCGGCTGGTCAGGGTCTGCTCCAGGTCGAGGCCGCCGATGATATTGCGCAGCGTCGTCATGGTGAGCTGCTCGATGGCCTGGATGTAGTTCTGCGCCTCGTAGGCGGCCCGGACCGGGTCGACCACCTGGTAGTAGATCACCGAGTCGATGTTCACCATCAGGTTGTCCTCGGTGATCACGCCCTGCGGCGGGAACGGGACGACCGCCTCGCGCAGATCGATCATGTAGCGCACCCGGTCGATCCACGGCACCAGCAGGTGCGGACCGGAATCCAGGGTGCGGCGGAACTTGCCCAGCCGCTCGACCACGGCGACCTGCTGCTGGCGGATCACGCGCACCGACCGGACCAGCACCGAGACCGCGATGGCGGCCACCAGGATCCAGACAATGATCATCAGGACTTCAGGCATTGCGACCTCCTCGGTTGCCTTCCACCCTACCGGGCGGTCAGGGCAGCGCCTGGTGCCTGGGGTAGACGACCACGGTGGCACCGTCCACCTGGTACACCTCGACCTGCTCGCCGGCGGCGATCCGGGTGCCGTCCACGCTGCGCGCCGTCCACACCTCGCCGGAGAGCTTCACCTCACCGCCGGTCGCGCTGATCTCGGCCAGCACCACCCCGGTGCTGCCGACCAGCTTGTCGACCGAGGAGCGGTAGCCGGGCATCCGGCGGATCTTCTCCAGCAGGGTCGGACGCAGCAACGCCAGCATGGCGATCGCGACCACCACCGCCACGGCGATCTGCAGCCAGAGCAGGCCGGGGAAGATCAGCGCGGTGGCCCCGCCGGCCACCGCGCCGGCCGCGAGCATGAGCAGGGTGAAGTCCAGCGTGGCCAGCTCGGTCAGCGCCAGGCCGGCGCCCAGCACGAGCCAGACCGACCAGACATTGCTCGACAGCCACTCCCACATCGGATTCTCCTGGTGTTGGATGCCTCCATGATGCCATCCGGCGCGGCATGGCGATGCCAGGAGGGCGGGCCGGGGCTGCCTAGAAGGCGCGGCTCCCGCCTGCGGTGCGGACGGAGCGTGCGGTCCAGCGTCCGTCGTCGTGGGTGACGGCGAGTTCGATGTCGAAGGTGGCGCTCAGCAGCGGGCTGGTCAGCGTGCTCTCGATCGGGCCGGCGGCGACGATCCGTGCCTGCTTCAGCAGCAGGGCGTGGGTGATGCCGCGCGGGATCTCCTCGACGTGGTGGGTGACCAGGACGGTGGCCGGCGCGTAGTCGTCCTCGCACAGGTCGCTGAGGGTGTCGACCAGCGCTTCGCGTCCGGCCAGATCAAGGCCGGCGGCCGGCTCGTCCAGCAGCAGCAGCTCGGGGTCGGTCATCAGCGCGCGGGCGATCTGCACCCGCTTGCGCTCCCCCTCGCTCAGCGTCCCGAAGGTGCGGTCGGCGAGCTGTTCGACCCGCAGTTGAGCCATCAGTTCACGAGCGCGGGCGTAGTCGGCCTCGTCGTAGTCCTCCCGCCAGCGGCCCATCACGGCGTAGGCGGCCGAGACCACCACGTCGGCGACCCGCTCCGACTTCGGAATGCGGTCGGCCAGCGCGGCCGAGGCCACCCCGATCCGGGGGCGCAGTTCGAAGACGTCGACGGCGCCGAGGGTCTCGTCCAGGATGGTGGCGGTGCCGCGGGTGGGGTGGGACTGCGCGGCGACGATCTGCAGCAGGGTGGTCTTGCCGGCTCCGTTGGGGCCGATGATCACCCAGCGTTCGTCCTCCTCGACCGTCCAGTCGATCCGGTCCAGCAGGGTCGCCCCTGACCGGACGATCGTCACCTCACGAAGCTCCACCACCGCCATGGGTCAAACCTACCGGTCGCGCGATCCCTCAGGCACCGGTGGAATGCAGGCCGCCGTCGACGTGCACCATCTCGCCGGTGGTGGCCGGGAACCAGTCCGACAGCAGCGCGACCACGGCGCGGGCGGTCGGGTCGAGATCCTTCGGATCCCAGCCCAGCGGGGCACGCTCGGCCCAGATGTCGTCGAAGGTCTCCGCGCCCGGGATCGCCTTCTTGGCGATCGTCGACAGCGGGCCGGCGGCCACCACATTGCAGCGGATGCCGTCCGGGCCGAGGTAGCGGGCCAGGTAGCGCGAGGTGCTCTCCAGGGCGGCCTTCGCCACCCCCATCCAGTCGTAGGTGGGCCAGGACTGGCGGGCGTCGAAGGTGAGCCCCACCACGGAGCCGCCGCGTCCCATCAGCGGACGGCAGGCCATGGTCAGGCTGGCCAGGGAGTAGGCCGAGACATGGATCGCGGTCTTCACATCCTCGACCGGCGTGGTGAGGAACTTGCCGCCCAGCGCGGTCTCCGGGTTGGCGAAGGCGATCGAGTGGACGACACCGTCCAGATGCGGGACGTGCTCGCGGATCTGGTCGGCCAGGCCGGCGAGATGCTCCTCGCTGGTGACGTCCAGTTCCAGCAGCGGCGGCTCCGGGTCGAGCCGCTTGATGATCCGGCGGGTCAGGCTGAGCGCCCGGCCGAAGTTCGAGACCAGGACGGTGGCGCCCTCGCGCTGGGCGATCTCGGCCACCCGGTAGGCGATCGAGGTGTTCATCGTCACCCCGGCGACCAGGATGTTCTTGCCTTCCAGGATTCCCATCAACTGTCCCTTTCTGTTCGTCGGCCTCAGTGGCCCATGCCGAGGCCGCCGTCGACCGGGATCACGGCGCCCGAGATGAAGCCGGCCTGGTCGGAGGCCAGGAAGGCGATCGCGGCGGCGACCTCCTCGGGCTGCCCGAGCCGTCCGGCCGGGGTGGTGGCCTTGTACTTGGCGACCAGATCCTCGCTCAGCACGGCGGTCATGTCGGTCTCGATGAAGCCGGGCGCCACCACGTTCGCGGTCACCCCGCGACCGCCGATCTCGCGGGTCAGCGAGCGGGCCAGGCCGACCAACGCGGCCTTGGACGAGGAGTAGTTGACCTGCCCGGGCGAGCCGTACAGCCCGACCACCGAGCCGGTGAAGATGATCCGGCCCCAGCGGCCGCGGATCATCGACTTCGCCGCCCGCTTCGCCACCCGGAAGGAGCCGGTCAGGTTGACGTCGAGGACGCCGGCCCAGTCGGCCTCGCTCATCCGCAGGATGAGGGTGTCCTTGGTCACCCCGGCGTTGGCGACCAGCACCTCGACCGGGCCGTGCGCGGCCTCGGCGGCGGCGAAGCCGGCGTCCACCGCGGCCGGGTCGGCCACGTCGCAGGCGATGCCGAGGGCGCCTTCGGGGGCCTCACCGGCCCGGCTGAAGCTGGCCACCTTGTGGCCGTCGGCGACGAACCGTTCGACGATGGCGCGTCCGATGCCTCGGTTGCCTCCGGTGACGATGACGCTGCGTCCAACCGGCGCGGGGCTTGCTGTTTCGGTCACGCCGCAACCGTAGCGGGTAACCACGCGGATCGCGCGTAGGCTTGAACGGTGGTTCGGCATCGGCAGCGCGAGGGGCAGGCGGCGGTCATCACCAGCGCCCGGTTCAGCCGCACCCTCGACAACAACGCCCGCCGCACCCGCTATCTGTGGACGATGGCCACCCGGGTGGCCTGCTTCATCGCCGGCTGCGTGACACCGTGGCCGTGGAACCTGGGCCTGTTCATCGCAGCGGCGGTACTGCCCGGCATGGCGGTGATGCTGGCCAACGCCATCGACCAGCGCGCGCAACCCGCTGCGACGCCTCCCGCCGAACCCTCCGGACACCTTGAGCTGACCAGTGGAGAGACCGTCCCCGGCCAGGTGGTGGACGACGAGCGATGAAGCTGCTCAACTCGCCGATGGGAGCCCCCGCGGCCGGCCGCCGGTTGTGGCCGCGCTGGGTGGCGCTGGCTGTCTTCGTGATCACCCTGGTCACCGCCTTCGTCAACCTCGGCTACTGGCAGCTCGACCGGCTGGAGCAGCGCCGGGAGCGCAACGAGGCGGTGGTCGTCCACGAGAACTCCCCGGTGCTGGACTGGACGGAGGTCTTCGGCCCCGAGATCACCGAGGCCGACCAGTGGCAGCGGGTGCAGGCAACCGGGGTCTTCGACGGCGAACACCAGTTCGTGGTGCGGTACCGCTCCAACAACGGGGTCTCCGGGTACGAGATCCTCACCCCCCTACGGACGGCGGACGGCCGACACCTGTTGGTCGATCGCGGCTTCGGCGCCCGCGACGGGGGTGATTTCCCCACCACCGCTCCCCCGGCCCCGGCCGGTGAGGTGACGATCGTGGGCCACGTCCGCCGCAACGAGCAGGGGCCGGACAACGCCCTGATCCCGATCGACGGGCTGGTCCGCGGAGTGAACTCCGAGGCGATCTCACAGGCCCTGCCGTACGACCTCGTGAACGGCTACCTCAGCCTGCTGGAGATCACCCCGCCGCAGGACGGCGGCCTGCGGCCCGTGCTGCCGCCGGAGCTGACCGAGGGCAATCACTTGTCCTATGCGGTTCAATGGTTCGTGTTCAGCGCCATGGCCGCCGTCGGCCTGGTGGTGCTGATCCGCTCGGACATCAAGGCGCGGCGCGCCACGAAGGGGAGATCATGAAGGTCTGGACGTTGGCGGTCGCCGCCGCCGTGCTGCTCACCGGCTGCACCCAGGTGGTGCCCGCGGGGCCGGCGCCGTCCCTGGCCGGCACCGAGTGGGTGGTCACCGAGATCTACGGCGAGGCGACCCTGGCCGGCTTCCAGCCCACCATGAGCTTCGCCGCCGACCAGGTGAGCGGCAACAGCAGCTGCAACCGGTTCAACGGGCAGTACACCCTCACCGGGGGCAAACTCACCTTCGGGCCGGTCGCCCAGACCGAGATGGCCTGCCTGGACGCCGGCGTCATGGATCAGGAGGCCGCCTTCGGTTCGGCACTGGCCACGGTCACCGACTTGCGGACGAGCGGCGACAACGCCGAGTTGCTGAACCGCGACGGCGAGGTGGCGCTGCTGCTCGCGCCGGTCCCGCCGCTGGAACTGGCCGGCACGGCCTGGAAACTGGGCGGCCTGATCGACGGCTCCAGCGTCTCCGCGCCGGTCGGGGAGACGCCGGTGACGCTGAGCTTCGAAGCGGACGCGCTCTCCGGCAAGGCCTGCAACACCTTCCGCGGCAACTACACCCTGACCGGGGACGCCATCACGATCGGGCCGCTGATGAGCACCCGGATGGCCTGCCTCAGCGAGGAGCTGACCGCGCAGGAAACCCTCGTCCTCGAACTGCTGCAGGCCGCCACCACCGCCTCGGTCGACCGCGGCGTGCTGACGCTCACCGCCGCGGATGGCCGGGGGCTGCAGTTCGACCAGGCCTGACATGTCGCTGAGCGCGGCGGCCGGGCTGCTGGCCTGCCCGCACTGCGCCGGCGAACTCGACCTGGGGCCGTCGGTCGCCCGGTGCGCTCACGGGCACAGCTTCGACGTCGCCCGGCAGGGCTACCTGAACCTGCTGGGCGGGGCCCAGCCGGCCAACGCCGACACGGCGGCCATGCTGGCCGCCCGCGGCCGGGTGCTCGCCTCGGGGGCCTTCGATCCGCTGGTGAACCTGGTCGCCCAGCACGCCCGTGGGGCACGCCGCGTCCTGGAGGTCGGTTCGGGGACGGCGCACTACCTGCGGCACTGCCTGGCCGACGACCCGCCCGCCCGCGGGATCGCGCTGGATGTGTCGTCGGCCGCCGCCAAGCTGGCCGCCCGGGTCGATCCGCGGATCGCCGCCGTGGTGGCGGACGTCTGGGCCGCTCTGCCGCTGCGCGATCACGCGGTGGACGCGGTGGTCTGCGTCTTCGCGCCACGGAACCTCGCCGAGTTCGCCAGGGTGCTGGGCGAGGACGGCCGGCTGCTGGTGCTCACCCCGAACCCCGGTCATCTGGCGGTGCTGCGTGAGCATCATGGCCTGCTGGGCATCGAGCCCGACAAGCAGCAGCGCCTGCTGGCCTCCGCGACCGAGTTCTTCGATCTGCGCGGCACCTCCCGGCTGCGGGTTCCGGTCGAACTCGGCGCGGCGCTGGCCGGGGACGTGATCGCGATGGGGCCCAACGCCTTCCATCATCCCGACCCGCCCCATGACGACGTCAGCGACCATCTGGACGCCACATTGCGGGTCTTCGCGCCGATAGCCCTCCCACCTGCGCGACAATGACCGGCGTGACCTGGCCGACACCCGCCGCAGCGACCCTGCTGCGCGATCTCACCGATCAACTCATCGCCGTGCTGCCCGAGGCGGTCGCGCTGCGGCGGGAGCTGCACCGGACGCCTGATCTCGGCGGCTTCGAGGGGCCGACCGCCGCCCGGCTGCGCCAGGCGCTGCCCGGCCTGCCGGCCACCCCGGTGGCCAGCACCGGCTTCGTCACCCGGGTCGGGCCGGACGGGCCGTCCATCGGCATCCGCGCCGAACTGGACGCGCTGCCGATCGTCGAGCAGACCGGGGTGCCCTGGGCGTCGGCCACCCCCCGCGCCATGCACGCCTGCGGTCACGACGTCCACATGGCCGGCGCGTGGGCACTGCTGCAGGCCGCGCAGCGACTGCCGGCACTGCCCGCGGGAATGCTCGGGGTCTTCCAGCCGCGGGAGGAGATGCAGCCCTCCGGTGGCGCCGACATCGCCGCGTCCGGGCTGCTGGAGCAGCACGAGCTGCGCGCCATGATCGGGGTCCACGTCCAGCCGCGGCTGCCGCTGGGGGTGGTGAGCGCGGGCAGCGGCGGGGTGAACGCCGCCGCGGACGAGTTCGACATCGTCATCCACGGCGAGCCGGGGCACGGCGCCTACCCGCACATCGCGATCGACCCGATCCCGATCCTGGCCACCATCGTGCTGGGCCTGCAGGAACTGATCGGCCGCACCATCGACCCGATCCGCCCCGCGCTGATCACCGTGGGAGAGATCCGCGCGGGAGCTTCGCACAACGTCATTCCGGCCAGCGGGTCGCTGCACGGCATCATCCGCACCATGCACGACGAGGATCAGGCCCACCTGCACACCGCGATCCGCCGGCTCGCCGAGCACACCGCGCAGGCCCGCGGCGCCCGCGCCGAGGTGCGGATCGTCACCGGTGACCCGGTGCTGGCCAACGACACGCGACTCGCGCAATTGGCCGAGCCGCTGCTGGGCAGCGCCGGCCTGCTGCCCGCCTACGAGCCCTTCCGGTCGCTGGGCGCCGACGACTTCTCGCACTACGCCCGGCTGGCTCCCAGCCTGATGATCTTCGTCGGCGCCGGGCAGGCCGCCACCCACGGCGGACGCCACGAGGTCGGCCTGCACCACCCGGAGTTCCTGCCCGATGACGAAGCCGTGGCAGAGGTGGCCACCGCCTTCGCCGCGGGTTATGTGGCCGCGGCCCACCTCGCGGGCACGGTCTGACCGGACGCCGCTCCGCCCGCGACTAGGGCACGGTGAGGAAGTAGCAGGAATCCACCGGCCGCGGCTCGGGCTCGTCGATGTCGCGGATCGGGAAGCAGCTGAGCACCCCTTGCGGGCCGCCGGCCACCAGGTACGACTCCCACTGGAAGTCGCTGCCGGGGATCGCCGGAACGCCGAGCCACTCCTGGGCATGGGGATCGAACAGGTTGCCGGAGATCACGATCCAGCGCCCGGCGACCGCTCCGATGGAGGAGCCCAGCCCGCCGTCGGTCACCATGAGCTCGGGACGCTTCCAGACACCGTCCACCAGCGTCATCACGTCGAGACCGTACTTGTGGTTGGGCATGATCTCGCCCTCGCTGTCCGGCGGGTACACGAAGACCGCCGCGCCGTCGACGCCGTACTCCCAGGCCAGCGTCTCCCCCGGCTCGGACGGGTCCTGCCAGCTGCGGGTCGTGGTGTCCAGCACGGCCACCTGGTTGGCAGCCGTCACGTAGCCGAGCTGATGATCGCCGAGCCGGAAGAGCCGGCGCCCCACCGGGAGCCTGGGCAGGTCGGTCCATTGATCGTCCGACGAGAGCAGGAGCAGCCGTGAGCTGCCTTCGTCGGATAGCACCTTGACCAGGCCGTCCTGGGTGCTCACGAAGTAGTCCAGCTCGTCGGTCTCCATGAGCTTGCGCCACCTGTCGGCCGCGGTGTCGTAGGCCCACAGCTCACCCATCTCCTCGAACCTGAAGTGGACGTAGATCGTGGCTCCCACCACGTCGGCCGCCATCGTGTAGGGATGCGAGAGGGATGGTTCGGGAAGCTCGGCGATCGGCGTCCAGGTGCGGGTGACCGGGTCGAGCCGGAAGCCGGTGCGCAGCTGGAGGTCGTCCCCGCTGGGATCCGCCCGCCAGCCACCCATCAGGTAGTAGCCGCCGTCCGCCGCCACCAGCAGTGGATCGTTGCGCGGCGCGGCGTCCGGCGGAGCGACCTCGCGCCAGGCCGCGGCCACGCCGGCGGTCTCGGAGGGCGTCGGGCTCTCGGGTGGCGTGGCGGCACCGAGGGTCAGCAGATAGCAGCCTTGCGCGAAGCCACCGTCCGCGACACTTTCACTGGTGTAGCGGTAGCCGAAGCAGCTGAGCAGAGAGTCGCGTCCGGCCGCCACCACCGGGTCCCAGCGGTCGGGCACCGGCGCCTCGGGGACCTTCACCCAGGTTGCGGTCCCGACATCCAGCAGGTTGCCGTTGGCCTCCACCAGGCCCCGTCCGGTGAGGATCGGCGCCAACCCCCAGGGACGGGCGTCACGATAGGCGAGCCCACCCCGCGGGCCACCGGCCGCCACCTCCCGCCAAGTCGCGCTCTCGGTGTCGAAGACCCCGGGAATCATGGTCGACGCGGTGTCGGAGAGGGCATCCGGCCACAGCAACTGTCCTGCGACATAGACCGGGTTGTTTACGGTGTAGAGCGCGGTTTCCTCGACGCCGGGAACGACAGTCGCGTCGCTCCATTCGTTCTGCTCGGAGCTGTAGAAGGCGATCCGCAACTCGTCGCGTTCCCCCCCACACCGCCCCAGCGTGAGCAGCCGCTCGCCTGCTGCGACGCTTCGCTGCCCATCGCAGGATTCGAACGGCCCGGCAGGCACGGACGACCAGGAATCCTGCTCCGCGTCATAGAGCTGCGCAGCCACGCCGTCCCAGCTGGCCAGCATCAACCGGGACCCGACCGCGACGAGTGGCCCGACGGCCGGCGGCGTGGCCAGTTGCTCCCAACGATCGTCCTGGGGCAGGTAGGTCCAGAACGATCCGTCGCCGTCGTAGCTGATGGCATACAGCGCGTCCTGGTGAGCCGCCAGGCTGGCGAAGTCCCGCCCGATCGTGAAGGGAGCCTCGGCGAGCTTCTGCCAGGTGTCGGCCGCGGGGTCGTAGGAGGCCCCGTCCCGCAGATCCGGCGGCATCATGTCGCACATCCCGCCGGGCGGGCACGGACCACCGTCCCAGCCGCCGATGACGTAGAACCGGCCGCCGAGCCAGGCGGTGACGCTGCCCGAGCGTGGGCTGAGCGGGGACGGCGCGGTGGTCGTCCAGGTCGGTTCCGAGACCGCCGGGATGCCCGTGATCGGGGTCGCCGGACGCAGCGCCAGCGGGACGGCCACCAGCACCGCCACCAGAACGGCCGCGGCGGCCAGCAGGCCGGTGAACCTGCGCCGCTGGCGGCGTCCGGCGGCGGCTCGCACCGTCGCCGGATCGATCGAGCCCGGGGCCACGCCGGAGGCCTGCTGCGCGAACCAGTCGCGGGCCACCTGTTCGGCGCGGTCGTCAGGAAGCTCTTCGGTCATCGTCCCTCCTTGGGCAGTCGGGTTCGCAGATCGGCCAGCGCACGGTGCACCAGCGAGCGGGCGGTCGCCTCCGCGCAGCCGAGCTGATCGGCGATCGCGGCGAACTCCAGATCCTCGTAGAACCGCAGAATCAGCGCCGCCCGCTGCCGGGCCGGCAGGGTGGCGAAGAGCCGTCCGAAGACTTCGGTGTCGGCCCAGGCGTTCACCGGGTCGGCGGTCACCCCGTCCAGCTCAGCAGGTTCGCCCACCGGACGCTCGCGGTGCCTGCGCCAGCGGGTGTTGCGCGAGTTCACGATGCTGCGCCTCACGTACGGCTCCGGATCGCCGGCGGCCACCACCCGCTCCCAGCGGGGATAGAGGCCGGTCAGCGCGTCCTGCACGATCTCCGCGGCATCGTCGGGGTTGCCGGTCAGCAGTCGCGCGAAGCGCAGCAACCCCGCCGACCGCTCCCGGACGAAGGCGTCGAAGCTCGGCTCAGCCACGATCGGCCGATCGATCGGTTCCGCTGACGGTTTCGCACCCACACCCCAGAACACTCCGGGACCGCCGGATTCGTTGCAGGGATGGGATCACCCGCCCATCATGCCTCAGGCCAGCGAGATCAGTTCGGCGTAGTCGGGGTTCCACAGATCCTCGATGCCGTCGGGCAGCAGCAGGATCCGGTCGGGGACGAGCGCCTCGACGGCGCCCTCGTCGTGGGTGACCAGGATGACGGCGCCGGCGTAGTCGTGGATCGCCTGCAGCACCTCCCGGCGCGACGCCGGGTCGAGGTTGTTGGTGGGCTCGTCCAGCAGCAGGACGTTGGCCGCCGAGACCACCAGCATGGCCAGCGCCAGCCGGGTCTTCTCCCCGCCGGAGAG
>JAPUEM010000164.1:0-6579 GCA_027492575.1 Propionicimonas sp. | reverse complement strand
CCGGCACCGTTCAGCCCCAGCACCACCACCTTCGAGCCGCGATCGATGGCCAGGTCGACGTCGGTGAAGACCTCCAGCGAGCCGTACGACTTCGACAGCTCGGACGCGGTGAGCGGCGTCCTCCCGCTGGGCGCCGGCTTGGGCAGCCGGATCTTCGCCACCTTGTCGGCAGCCCGGGTCTCCTCCAGCCCGGCGAGCAGCTTCTCCGCCCGCTTGGCCATGTTCTGGGCGGCGACCGCCTTGGTGGCCTTGGCGCGCATCTTGTCGGCCTGGGCGAGCAGGGTCTCGGCCTTGCGCTCGGCGTTGGCCCGTTCCCGCTTGCGGCGCTTCTCGTCGGTCTCCCGCTGCAGCAGGTAGCGCTTCCAATCCATCGAGTAGATGTCGAGTTCGGCGCGGTTGGCGTCCAGATGGAAGACCTTGTTGACCGTCGCCTCCAGCAGCCCGACATCGTGCGAGATCACGATCAGGCCGCCCGAGTAGGTCGACAGATAGCTGCGCAGCCAGACGATCGAGTCGGCGTCGAGGTGGTTGGTGGGCTCGTCCAGCAGCATGGTGTCGGCACCGGAGAACAGGATGCGGGCCAGTTCGACCCGCCGCCGCTGACCGCCGGAGAGCGTCCGCAGCGGCTGGGCCAGCACCCGGTCGGGCAGGCCCAGGTTGGCCGCGAATCGCGCGGCCTCGGCCTCGGCCGGGTAGCCACCCGCCGCGGCCAGTTCGGCCTCGGCCCGCGAGTAGGAGCGCATCGCGGCCTCCTGGGCCTCGCCGGTCTCCTCGGCCATCGCCATGGTGTACTTCGTGAGCCGCTGCAGAATCTGGTCCAGCCCGCGCGCGGAGAGGATCCGGTCCTTGGCCAGCTGCTCCAGATCACCGGTCCGCGGATCCTGCGGCAGGTACCCCAGCTGCCCCGAACGCGTCACCTGACCGGACGCGGGCAGCCCCTCCCCCGCCAGAATCCGGGTGAGCGTGGTCTTGCCGGCGCCATTGCGTCCGACCAGCCCGATCCGGTCGCCCGAGGCGACCTGGAAACTCACCGGGGACAGCAACAACCGGGCACCAGCCCGGACTTCGACCTCTCGCGCAACCAGCACAATCAGCCATTCTCCCAGCCCGGGAGGCTTACCCCAAACCGGGGCTAGCCGCAGAAGGCCTTGCGGAAGCTCAGCTCGAGGACCTCGCTATCGTCGAAGAAGGGCATCTCCACGGTCCTGGCGACCACGTTGATGCACTTGCCCTTCGTCCCCCTGATGGCGACAGGGCCGGCGTACTTGTAGTAGAAGTCGTTGTCCTCGGCGACGTTGCGACCGTCCAGGCTTGAAATCTTGAGGTTCAGGAGTTGCTGCTGCCCGGTGTTGTTGTAGAAGATGGCGCAGTTCGTCCCACCATTGGCCGAGGAGTAGTAGACCTCGAGGTGGAACTTGCCCTTCTTCTTCTCGCCCACCTTGCTACCGGAGCATCTGGACGGGAGCGTGCCGTTGCCCTTGGTCGCGCCGCCGGCCTCAGCAGCCGGCGCGGTGGCGGCGATCAGGGCCAACGCGCTGACGGCAGCGACGATTCCGGATGCGATGCGGGTGCGAAGGTTCATGTGTCTCTCCTGAGGAAATAGCTGTGGCGCTGCGAGCGCGGGCTGGGCGGGAATCCGGGTCAACGGCGCTATCTATAGCACCCTTTGGAACGAGATGGCGACTATCAGCTCCAGTTCAGGCCAGGGTGCTGCCCGGTGGGGCCTCGATCTTGGAATCCTGGCGGGGGATGAAGAGCTTCTGGATGATCATCAGCAGCGAGGCGGTCACCGGGACGGCGATCAGCGCGCCCAGCAGGCCGAGCAGGGTGCCGCCGACCAGGGCGGAGATGATCACCAGCGAGCCGGGGATCTCGACCTGCTTGGACATCACCCGGGGGGTCATCACGTAGGCCTCGACCTGCATGTAGGCGAAGTAGACCGCTCCGAAGACCAGCCCCACCCACCAGGAGTCGAACAGGCAGACGGTCAGCGCGATGATCCAGAAGGTGACCGAGCCGATCATCGGGATCATCGTGATGAACAGCGCCAGCACCGCCAGCAGTGCGGCGAACTTCACCCCCAGGGCGGTCAGCAGGATGAACGAGACCACCGCGTTGGCCAGGGCCAGGATGAACATGCCGGAGATGTAGGCGCCGACCGAGGTGGTGATGTGGTCGGTGATCTCGGCGACCTTGGCGCGGGCGTAGGCCGGGGCCAGCCGGTACATCGCGATCTTCATGCCGCGCAGCGAGGCGATGAAGTACAGCGTCAGGATCAGGATGAACATGCCGCCGGTGATCCCGTTCATGATTCCGGAACCGACCGCCAGCGCACCGCCGCCGATGGCCAGCAGGTTCGACGGATTCGACAGGTAGCCGCGGATCTGGTTCAGCGCGTCGGCGACCGCGGTCTGGCTGCCGGTGCTGGCCAGCAGGTTCTGGAACCACTCGGCGTCCTGGATGGACGCGATCCAGCCCGGCACGGCCTGGGCGAAGAAGACCACCTGGCCGACCGCCATCGGGATGACGATCGCCAGCAGCCCACCGAAGACCACGGCGAAGCCGACGAAGACGACGGTGATGCTCAGCGCCCGCGACATCTTCCGCTTCTCCAGCCAGGCGACCAGCGGATCCAGCGCCATCGCCGCGAACAGCGCGACGCCGATGTAGATCCAGATGGTCGACAGCGAAGCGGCCATGCCGCCCAGCGCGAGGGCGGTCAGCACCCCCAGCGTCGCGATCAGACCGAAGCTGAACGGCTGACCAAGGTGGGCCAGCACCCGCTGCATGGGGTTCTGCGCCGGCGGCAGTTCGGGGACGATCACCTCGGCACCGTCGGCCGCCAGCACCTCCTCCACCGGGTTGTCGATGGGGTCGGGAACCAGGGTCTTGTCGCTAGCCACGGCGTCATCCTACGGGGCCTCGGGCGGCACCGGGCCACCGCTCAGGCCCTGCGGCCAAGGTTGAGGACCGATGGGGGGCCAAGATCCCCTGGAATTGGGGGTGCTCAGCCGGTGAACGTGTCCACCGCGAAGGTCAATGCCACGGGTGGGCGACCTCGGGGTCGTCCTACAGGTTGTAACCGATGGCGCGAAGCTGCTCGCGGCCCTCTTCGGTGATGTTGTCCAGGGTCCACGGCGGCAGCCAGACCCAGTTGATCGTGACGCCGCTGACCAGGCCCTCCAGGGCCAGGTTGGTGTCGTACTCCAGCCGGTCGGTCAGCGGGCAGGTCGGCGACGTGAGGGTCATGTCGAGGGTCGCCCAGTTGTTCTCGTCGATGTGGACGCCGTACACCAGCCCCAGGTCGACGACGTTGACCATGAGTTCCGGGTCGACCACGTCGAGCATGGCGTCCAGCACCTCCTCCTCGGTCGGACGGGCGCGGCCCACCTCGTCGGGGAAGGTGTCCTGCACCAGATCGGAGGGTCGTGGCTCACTCATCGTTGCTCTCCTTCAACTCCATGCCCGCGCCGGATTGGGCCACCGCGTCCTTGAACGCCGACCAGCCCAGCAGGGCGCACTTCACCCGGGCCGGGAACTTGGCCACGCCCACGAAGGCGACGGCATCCTCCAGGCTGTCCTCGTCGGGCTCGATCTCGCCGCGGCTGTGCATGAGTTCGGTGAACTCCTCGTGCCGGGCCAGCGCCTCGGCGACCGTCCGGCCGATCACCAGATCGGTCATGACGGAGGTGGAGGCCTGCGAGATCGAGCAGCCGACCCCCTCGTAGGAGACGTCGGCGACCTGGTCGCCGTCCAGCCTCACCCGCAGCGTCACCTCGTCCCCGCAGCTGGGGTTGACGTGGTGCACCTGCGCGCCGAACGGCTCGCGCAGGCCGCTGTGGTGCTTCTCGCGGTAGTGCTCCAGGATGATCTCCTGGTACATCGCCTCAACGCTGCTCATCGGCGCCCCTCAAAGAAGTCGCGAACGTACACCAGCCCGTCTGCCAGCGCTTCGATCTCCCACGGCGCGGTGTACAGGTAGACCGATGCCCTGGTGGAGGACTGGACACCCAGTCTGTCATGCAACGGCCGCGCGCAGTGATGCCCGCCGCGCACTGCCACCCCACGGCTGTCGAGCAGTTGCATGGTGTCGTGCGGGTGGATCTCCAGGCCGTCGCGGGTGGCCAGCGTGAAGGCCACCGCTCCGCCACGGTCGACCGGC
Organism: Propionicimonas sp.; assembly: GCA_027492575.1. Lineage (GTDB taxonomy): Bacteria > Actinomycetota > Actinomycetes > Propionibacteriales > Propionibacteriaceae > Propionicimonas. The sequence goes on along the minus strand of JAPUEM010000164.1, from coordinate 2,417 downwards.
TCGGTCGGCCCCAGGATGCGGACGCCCTCGACCTCGAGCAGCCGGCGCAGCAGGTAGGCGGTCAGCTCGTGCTCATGGGCGGCGATGGCGTCCATGCCGACGCCCTGCAGGTACTTCACCGCGGCGCCCAGGCCGACCGCCTGCGCGATCGGCGGGGTGCCGGCCTCGAAACGGTGCGGCGGCGGGGCGTAGGTCGAGCCGCGCATGGTGACCACCTCGATCATCTCGCCGCCACCCAGGAAGGGCGGCAGGGAGGCGAGCAGGTCGTAGCGACCCCACAGCACGCCGATGCCGGTCGGTCCGACCAGCTTGTGCCCGGTGAAGGCGATCAGGTCGGCCCCGAGGCCGGCCACCCGGGTGGGCAGCTGTGGAACACCCTGAGAGGCGTCGACCACGACGGTGGCGCCCACGGCGTGGGCCTGGGCGGCGATCTGCGCGACCGGGTTCACCGTCCCCAGCACATTGGAGACCCAGGTCAGCGAGACGATCGCCGTCCGGTCGTTGATCAGGTTCTCGGCGGCGGCCCGCTCCAGGTCGAGCCGGCCCTCCTCGGTGATGTCGAACCAGCGCAGCGTGGCCCCGGTGCGTTCGGCCAACATCTGCCAGGGCACCAGGTTGGAGTGGTGCTCCATCACCGAGACCACGATCTCGTCGCCGGGGCCGAGCCGTGCGCCCAGGCTGTGGGCGGCCAGGTTCAAGGCCTCGGAGGCGTTCTTCGTGAAGACGATCTCCTCCGGACTCCCGGCGCCGATGAACCCGGCCACCGCCGCCCGCGCCGCCTCGAAGCTCTCGGTCGCCTCGGCGCCCAGGACGTGCATCGCCCGGGCCACGTTGGCGTTGTGCTCCAGGTAGTGGGCGGCGATCGCGTCCACCACCTGGCGCGGCTTCTGCGAGGTGTTGGCCGAATCCAGGTAGGCCAGCGGATACCCGTTGACCTCCCGGCTCAGGATCGGGAAGTCGGCCCGGACGGCAGCCAGGTCGTACCCTTCGACAGGCTCAGGGAGCGTCGTCTCAGGCATCAGCCTTCACGGCCTTGACGAAGCGGTCGTAGCCCTCGATCTCCAGGCTGTCGGCCAGCTCGGGACCGCCCTCCTCGGCGACCCGGCCGTCCACGAAGACATGGACGAAATCGGGCGTGATGTAGTTCAGGATGCGCGTGTAGTGGGTGATCAGCAGCAGCCCTCGGTCGCCCTGGCCGGTGTACCGGTTGACCCCCTCGGAGACGATCCGCAGGGCGTCGATGTCGAGGCCGGAGTCGGTCTCGTCGAGGATCGCGAACTTCGGGTTCAGCAGTTCCAGCTGGGCGATCTCGTTGCGCTTCTTCTCGCCGCCGGAGAAGCCCTCGTTCAGCGAACGGGCGGCGAAGGCCGGGTCCAGACCGACCCGCTCCAGGGCGGCGTTGACGTCCTTCACCCAGGTGCGCACCTTCGGCGCCTCGCCGGTCAGGGCGGTCTTCGCGGTGCGCAGGAAGTTGGCCACCGAGACGCCCGGCACCTCGATCGGGTACTGCATGGCCAGGAACAGGCCGGCCCGGGCCCGCTCGTCGACGGTCAGCTCGGTGAGCTCGACGCCGTCCAGAGTCACCGAACCGCCGGTGATCCGGTACTTGGGGTGACCGGCGATCGAGTAGGCCAGGGTCGACTTCCCGGAACCGTTCGGCCCCATGATCGCGTGCACCTCGCCACTGCGGATGGTCAGGTCGACACCCTTGAGGATGGCCTTGGGGCCGCTCTCGGTGTCCACCTCGACGTGAAGGCCGCTGATACGGAGTTCTGACATGTGGTTACTGCTCCTGGATGTCGATCGGATGGTCTGGGTCGATGAAAACGTCGTCGCCGTCCACCCGCACGGGGTAGACCGGGACGGGGGCGGTGGCCGGCAGCTCCAGCGGGAGGCCGGTGCGCAGGTCGAAGCGCGAGCCGTGCATGTAGCACTCGAGGGTGAGGCCGTCGACCTCGCCCTCGCTGAGCGGAACCTCGGCGTGCGAGCAGACGTCGCGGATCGCGAAGAAGCCCTCGGCGGTGTTGACCACCGCGATGTCGGCGTCGCCGCCGAGATCGACGGGAATCACGCCGCCGGCCGGGATCTCCGCGGTCGAGCAGGCACGGACGAAGCTCACAGGGCCGCTCCGACGGAGCGGTCGGTCAGGGCGGCGACGGGGTTGCCGACGATGATCTCCAGTTCCTTCTCGACGGCGGCCATCAGCCGGGCCTCGACCTCCGGGACGCCGACGCGGCGGATGATGTCGGCGAAGAAGCCGTGCACCACCAGGCGGCGGGCCTCGTCCTCGGAGATGCCGCGCGAGCGCAGGTAGAAGAGCTGCTCGTCGTCGAACCGGCCGGTGGTCGAGGAGTGCCCGGCGCCCTCGATCTCGCCGGTCTCGATCTCCAGGTTCGGCACCGAGTCGGCACGGCAGC
>JAPUEM010000163.1 GCA_027492575.1 Propionicimonas sp. | reverse complement strand
AACAACGAGGGCAAGACCCTTGCGGGCGCCAAGTTCAAGGTCTACGACCTGCCCACCGGCGCGACCCAGTGCCCGGCGAACAAGGCCGATCTCGGCACGGAACTGACCGTGCTGACCAACAGCCCGAACGTGGGCGACACCGCCACCGAGTTCACCTCGGACGCGAGCGGCGTTGTGCTCATCCCGGGTCTGTACGTGGGCAAGGACAACCCCAGCAACCCGGCGACCCGCATCTACTGCGTGGTCGAGACCGTCGCGCCGGCAGGCTATGTCCTGGTCGACACGCCGATCCAGATCGTCGTGTCGCCGGGCGCCGTCGCGCAGGGCCAGTGGTCGGCCAAGGTTCCCAACCCGGTTTCCCCGGGTCCGGAGCTGCCGCTGACCGGCGCTGAGGGCACCATGCTGTTCACCCTGGCCGGCCTGGCCATCGTGGCGATCGCCGGCGGTGGCTTCCTGGTCCGCCGGGCACGCATGACCCACTGATTACCGGAACTCCCGGCCAGGCGCCGGGAGCCCTGACCCAGGAAAGGGCGGGGAGGCGATCAACCTCCCCGCCCTTTCTCCCAGAAGGAAGCGGACATGGCCATCATCGAGGTCGAGGAACAGGTGACTCCACCTGCGCCGTCGCGACCTCGCTGGCGGATGCCGTGGGGGGCCGCCGGGCTGGCCCTGCTGATGGTCATCGGTGTGATGGTCAATCAGTATCCGTCCGTCGCGAGCTGGGTCTCGCAGTACTACCAGTCGCAGGTCATCGACGATGTGTCCAGGGCTCAGGTGAGCGAACCGCTGCCCGAGTTGCACACGGAGATCACCCGGGCCCGCGAATACAACCAGAAGCTGGTCGGCGGCGCGCTGGTGGCCGCCAACAACCGCAAACCGATCTCGGAGTCGGCGCACGCGGGTGAGTACGACTACAACTCGATCCTCAACGCCAACGGAACCGGCATCATGGGCCGGCTGCGCGTCCCCGTCATCAACGTCGATCTGCCGATCTACCACGGCACCGACGACCTCACCCTGACCAAGGGCATCGGCCACCTCGAGGGCACCTCGCTGCCGGTGGGTGGCGAGTCGCAGCACTCCGTCCTGACCGCCCACCGCGGGCTGCCCGAGGCCGAACTCTTCGACAACCTCGACAAGGTCGAGATCGGCGACACCTTCGTGATCGAGATCTTCGGCGAGGTGCTCACCTACCAGGTCATCAAGACCCAGGTGGTGCAGCCCGACGAAACCCAATCCCTGCTGCCCACCTACGGCGAAGACCTGGTCACCCTGGTGACCTGCACCCCGCTGGGCATCAACTCCCACCGCATCCTGGTCACCGGCGAACGCGTGACCCCCACCCCGATCAAGGACGTCGCCGCCGCCGGCCAGCGCCCCGAGATCCCCGGCTTCCCCTGGTGGACCCTCGCGATCGGCGGTTCCTGGATTCTCGCCGGCATCATCATCTGGCGCAGTGGCTACCCCCCGAAGCCCCGCCCGCGCCGCGTCACCCGCTGACTCCGGATTGAACTCACCGCTTCGCACGCTCCGCGCCGGCAGGCACGGAAGTCGCTGCTCCTAAGCCCAGTTGGCGAGGAAGACCGGCATGGTCAGTTCGCGCTGCCAGGGGCGGGCGCCGAGCAGGGTGAGGCGTTCGGCGAGCCAGGCTTCGTCCACGATCGCGGGGGCGTCCCAGAGCAGGCGGCGGACGGCGTCCGGTGAGATCAGGTTCTCGACCGGCAATTGCAGCTCTTCGGCGCGCTCGATCAGCGCCGGACGGACGCGCGACCAGCGCGCGAAGGCGTCGGGCCAGCGGTTCTGCCAGTTGCGAGGCGGGGGAGGGCCGATGGTCCTGGCCTGCCGGGGTGGGAGTTCCGCCTTCGGCAGGGCGAGTGCCTGGGCGATGGTCTCCAGCCAATCCCGTTCGTAGCGGGCGGCGAAACGCATCGTGAAGCCGCGTTCCTGACGCAACTCGGCACGGGTCGGCGCCGCCTTCGACTTCTCGATCCGGGCGGCGATCGCGCTGATCGAGCGGTCGTTGACGATCCGTCCCGGCGCCCGGTCGTTGGCCCGGGCGATCTCGTCGCGGATCTGCCACAACTCCCGCACCACGGCCAGACCCAGCGGGCTGTGGACGTCATGCAGACCGGACGTCCGGCGCCACGGCTCGGCATGGCCGTTCGGCGGGTCTCCCGCGTGCGCCGCCAGGTGGGCGAACTCCTGGTAGGCCCACTCGGTCTTCCCGGCGGCCTCCAGTTCGTCGATCAGCCAGGCACGCAGATCGTCCAGCCGCTCGACGTCCAGCGCGGCGTAGACCAGCCACTCGATCGGCAGCGGACGGCGTGACCAGTCGGCCGCCGAATGCTCCTTCAGCAGGCTGATGCCCAGCGACTGTTCCATCAGAGCACTGAGGTTCACCTTGGGCAGGCCCAGCAGGCGGGCGGCCAGTTCGGTGTCGAAAAGGCGTCTGGGAAGCAGTTTCACCTCGGCCAGGCAGGGCAGATCCTGGCTGGCGGCATGCAGGATCCACTCGGTGCCGGCGAGCACCTCGGAGAGGTCGGAATGATCGGCGCGGGCCTCGCCCTCCTTCTCGAAGGCGATCGGGTCGAGCAGGAAGCTGCCGGCGCCGACCCGGCGCAGCTGGATCAGGTAGGCCTTGCCCGAGTAACGGAAGCCCTGGGCGCGCTCGGTGTCGAGAGCCACCGGGCCTTCACCGTCGGCCAGCTTCGCGAGCATCCTGCGGTAGTCGGCCTCGGTGTCGACGACCGGGGGCAGGCCGCCGGCCGGCGTGGTGAGAACCGGGTAGCTGGGGGTTTCCGGTGCGGCTTCGTCCGTCACCGGGGCCTCGGCCCGGGACGACGCGGCAGGATCGACACGACACCCTCCGGCAGCGGCGGCAAGCCGGCGGTCATGCACAGCAGTTCCGACCAGGCGGCCAGATGGTGGGTCAGTTGGTCACCGCTGGTGATCACCGGCGTCCAGGAGGCTCGCAGCTCGATCTCGGCCCGGGGCGGATCGTCGCTGATCGCCCCGAACGCCTTGCTCGAGACCGCGGTGACCGTGCCGCTGGGGGCGGTGTAGGTGGCCTGGTGGCGCTCGAGGGCGTCGATCAGCCACGACCAGCCGACCTCGGTCAGCAGCGGGTCGGCGACCATCTCGGCATCCACGTCGGCGCGGGCGTAGGTGACGCAGCGGAAGTCGCCGTCCCAGGAGGCGTTGCCGTCCGGATCGTGCAGCAGGACGAGCCGTCCGCTGCCCAGATCCTCATCGTGCAGAGTGACGTCCGCGCTGACCGCGACCGCGAACGGGGCGATCTTCTGGGGCGCGGGCAGTTCCTCAATGACGAGTTCAGGACGCCACTGCATGGCGGACAGCGCGGCCACGGCCTCTTCGAACACCCGAGGCGTCGCACGCTGGTATCTCGCTCCCACGTGGTGAGGGTAACTTTCCCGGCCCCGCAACCACGCCTGCCACGCCGGGCGGGGGCCAAGTGTTAACCCGGGAGCGGCTCGAAGGTCAGGCAGACCGAGTTGATGCAGTAACGCAGATCGGTGGGGGTCTCGTAACCCTCGCCGGCGAAGACATGGCCCAGGTGCGAATCGCAGGCCCCGCAGCGCACCTCCGTGCGCGGCCGCCCGGGCAGACTCTCATCGGTGAGGTAGCGGACGCGATCCTCCGCGGCGCTGGTGAAGAAGGACGGCCAGCCGCAGTGCGAGGCGAACTTGTGCTCGCTGCGGAACAGCTCGGTGCCGCACGCCTTGCAGCGATAGATGCCGGGGGAGTCGAGATCGGTGTACTCCCCGGTGAACGGACGTTCGGTGCCGCCTTCGCGCAACACGTGGTATTCCATCGCGCTGAGTTGGTTGCGCCATTCCTCCGGTGTCTTGATGACGGTGAGTGCCATGTCTTCAGCCTAGTCCGCGGCCTCCAACGGCCTCCTGGTAGGCTATTTCGTTGATGCCTGAATCAAAACGCTCCTGGATGCCCGTGGTCGCCGGGTGGTCGCTGACCACCCTGGCGCTCGTGGCGTTGGCGTCGGCGGCCTGGATTCGCTACCGGTTCGGCAAGATCGTCTTCGAACAGTTCATCCTGCACATCCCGCTGGGCGGCGAAGCGGGCAACAACTCGCTCTTCGGCGAGGCACTGGCGTGGTGCATCCTGCTGCCGCTGGGGCTGGTCGGGCTGGCCCTGCTCATCCGGCGGCGCCGGGGCTGGCGGCTCACCGGCCGACGGCGGGTCGCGCTGCCCACGCTGGCCCTGACCGCGGGCGTCGCTGTGCTGCTGACCGTGATCGGCCTGCCGAAGTACGCGGCCGCCCAATTCGACCAGCGCAGCTTCGCCGACTACTACGTCACTCCGGCGGCCGGTCACGTTCCCGAGCATCCGAAGAACCTGATCACCATCTACCTGGAGTCGATGGAGAACACCTTCGGCGACACCGACCTGTTCGGCCGCAACCTGCTCTCGGTGCTCGATGAGACCACCGACGGCTGGGGACGCTACGAGACCCTGCGGCAGTACCCCGAGGGCGGCTGGACGATGGCGGGCATCGTCGGCACCCAGTGCGCCATCCCGCTGAAGAGCCGGCTGCTGGTGGAGGGCATCAACCCCAACGACTTCGGCGAGCAGATGGAGAGCTACCTGCCCGGCGCCACCTGCCTGGGCGACGTGCTCGCCGACGCCGGCTACACGAACACCTACGTGGGCGGGGCGAACACCCGCTTCGCGGGCAAGGACACCTTCCTCACCGACCACGGCTACACCTCCGTCCTCGGCCGCGAGCGGTGGGAGCCGGACGAGGATCCGTCCGAGATCTCGGTCTGGGGGCTCTCCGACCACCGCATGTTCGCCCACGCGGCCGACACCCTGGACGAGTTGCGCGCCTCCGGTCAGCCCTACCACCTCACCATGCTGAGCCTCGACACCCACGAGCCCGGCGGCGTCTACCCGAGCTGCGCGACCGACGACGCGGTGCCGATGGCCACCGCGATCACCTGCTCCACGCAGGCGCTGGCGGGCTTCCTCGCCCACGCCGAGTCGATCGGCGCTCTTGAGGACACGGTGATCGTCGTCATGGGCGACCACCTGAAGGCCACCGCCGAGGGCGGCTACTACAAGGCCGAACTCGACGGCACCGCCGATCGCAGCATCGTGCTGCGGATCTGGAGCCCGGACGGGGTCGGCTTCACCCGGGAGAACGCCGACCAGTTCAGCGTGCTGGCGACGACCCTCGATCTGCTCGGTCTCGAACCCCCGGACGGCCGGGCCGGCCTGGGCGTCTCCTTCGTGGGCGACTACCCGGTCGCGGGCACTGCCCTGGAGCTTTCCCCCGACGAGTACGAGGCTGTGATGACCTCGCCGTCGTCCGGTCTCTACCGAACCTTCTGGGA
>JAPUEM010000162.1 GCA_027492575.1 Propionicimonas sp. | reverse complement strand
CAGACCTCGCCGGCCTCAGTGGGCGTGACGGACCTCGGCATCGATCAGGTTGCGCCAGGAGCGCACCAGGCCCTCGTCGACGTAGGCCTTGTAGCTGCCGCCGGGACGGGCCGGTGAGCCGATGTGGAAGGCGCGCACCCCGGCCCGGGCCAGCCACGGGACGTCCTCGGGCCGGAGCCCACCGCCGGCCATCATGACGCTCGCAGCCCAGGGGTTGCCCCGCGCCCGCGAGACGAGTTCGTCCAGCCCGTGCGGGACGCCGCGGGCCGAACCGGCGGTCAGCACCTGATCGAGTCGTGGCAGGGTCTGCAGCGCCGCCCAGCCGTCGTCGAGGTAGAGGCAGGAATCGATCGCCCGGTGGAAGGTCCACGGCCAGGAGCCGTCCTGGATGAGTTCGGTCACCACGCCGGCGTCGACCTCGCCCAGGCCGTTGAGGAAGCCGAGCACCATGCCGTCCGCCCCGGCTGAGGCGTAGCTGGCGATCAGGCCGCGCAACCGGATGGCCTCGCCGCCGTCGGTGGAGAAGCCCGGCCGCAGCCGCACCATCACCCGCACCTGGACGGAGGTCGCGGCGCGCACCTTCTCGACCAGTTCCGGAGTGGGCGACAGACCGCCCTCGTCCAGGGTTCCGCACAGTTCGACGCGGTCGGCCCCGCCCGCCTCGGCGCGCTCGGCGTCAGCCGGATGCAGGGCGATCACTTCGAGCAGGCCGCTCATGGGGTACATCATGACGACCCGCCCCGCGTTCGGCCCGCCGACACGCTCAGCTCAAGGGCCCCGGCCACCGGGGAGTCATCCCAACCCGCCAAAAGACCCCCGGCGATCGACCGGCCATCCCACCCCGTCACGATGTGGTCTTCGTCCCCACCACGGTCCGGAACCCACACCGTGATGAGGTTGGGGCTGCTCCGTCGTTCCCGCGGTTGGGGGGATCCTGCCTCAGGTGGTCGAGGCGGCGTAGATCGAACCGATCGACTCGGCCAGCAGGGCGTCGAACTCCTCGGGCGTCTGGTCGACGTTCAGGCCCTCGGTGAGCGCGCGGGAGAAGCTGGCGATCAGGCCCGGGTTGCGGGCCAGCCGCTCGTTGGCCTCCGCTCTGCTGTAGCCGCCGGAGAGCGCCACCACCCGCAGCACCGCGGGATGCTCGATCAGCACGCTGTAGAAGCCGTCGATCTCCGGGATGGTCAGCTTGAACATCAGCTGCACGTCGAAGGGCTCGCCGGCCAACTGCCGCCCGATCTCGTCCAGCAGGATCTGCTCGCATTCGGCCTTGTCAGGCGCCTTGATATCGATCTCGGGTTCCAGGATCGGCACCAGCCCGGCGGCCGCGATGCGGCGTCCGATCTCGAACTGCTGGGCGACGTTGGCCGCGATCCCCTCCCGGTTGGCCGAGGTGATCAGGGAGCGCATCTTGGTGCCGAAGATGTGCTTGGCGTTCGCCCGTTCCAGCAGGGCGTCCAGGCTGGGCATCGGCACCATCAGCCGGACGCCGTCCGCCTCGGACGCCAGGCCCTTGTCCACCTTCAGGAAGGGAATGATGTGCTTCTCCTCCCACAGGTAGTCGGCCGCGTCCTTGCCGGCGAAGCTGCGCTCCATGGTCTGCTCGAAGAGGATCGCGCCCAGGATGTGCTCACCGGTGAAGGACGGACTGGTCACGATCCGCTCCCGCATCGCGTGCACCAGATCGAACATCTCGTCCTCGGTGGCGTAGGAATCCGCTTCGATCCCGTAGCGCTGCAGCGCCTTCGGGGTGCTGCCGCCGCTCTGGTCGAGCGCGGCGATGAAGCCCTTGCCGTTGCACATGTGCTCGACTTGCTGGCCTTTCATGACGCCCTCCTCAGTTCCAGGCCGACGGCGTCCGACGACCCCGTCGTCACTATTCACCATACGCCGAGTTCATCGGGCCAGCGGGTGATGAGCTGCACAAACCGGGCATTTCAGGCCTGCTGCGTGCACTGCGTCCGCACGCGGCCCGGCTTGCCCGGTTTCTGCTGGATGGCGCGGCGGCGAGAGGCGGCGGAGAGAGGTAGGCAGCCACGCGAACAGATCTGCCTCTGGATCACGCTCCGCGGTTCGATCTCGCCCAAAACGGCCGATCCAGAAGCAGATCCGTTCGAGACGGCGCACCGGACGCAACGAGGGCGGCCCCGAACGGGACCGCCCTCGTAGTGCTGAGTGCAGGGATCAGAAATCCATGCCGCCCATGCCGCCGTCGCCGGCCGGCATGGCCGGAGCCTTCTCCGGCTTGTCGGCGATAACCGCCTCGGTGGTGAGGAAGAGCGCGGCGATCGAGGCCGCGTTCTGCAGCGCGGAACGGGTCACCTTGGCGGGATCGATGATCCCGGCCTCGACCATGTTCACGTACTCGCCGGTGGCCGCGTTGAGGCCCTCGCCCGCGGGCAGGTTCGAGACCTTCTCGGCCACGACTCCGCCCTCGAGGCCGGCGTTGATCGCGATCTGCTTCAGCGGAGCCGAGCAGGCGGTGAAGACGATCCGGGCACCGGTCAGCTCGTCACCGGTCAGGCCCTCGACGTTCGCCTTGGCGGCGGCCTGCAGCAGGGCGACGCCACCGCCGGCGACGATGCCCTCCTCCACGGCGGCCTTCGCGTTGCGGACGGCATCCTCGACGCGATGCTTGCGCTCCTTGAGCTCGACCTCGGTGGCCGCGCCGACCTTGATCACCGCGACGCCGCCGGCCAGCTTGGCCAGCCGCTCCTGCAGCTTCTCGCGGTCGTAGTCGGAATCGGAGTTGTCGATCTCACGACGGATCTGGGTGATCCGGCCGGCGATCTGGTCGGCATCGCCGGCGCCGTCGATGATGGTGGTCTCGTCCTTGGTGACGATCACCTGGCGGGCCTTGCCCAGCAGGTCGAGGGTCACCGCGTCCAGCTTCAGGCCGACCTCCTCGGAGATCACCTGGCCGCCGGTCAGGATGGCGATGTCGCCCAGCATGGCCTTGCGGCGGTCGCCGAAGCCCGGGGCCTTGACGGCCACCGACTTGAAGGTGCCCTTCAGCTTGTTCACGATCAGGCCGGCCAGCGCCTCGCCGTCGGTGTCCTCGGCGATCACCAGCAGCGGCTTGCCCGCCTGGATGACGCGCTCGAGCACCGGCAGCAGGTCCTTCAGCGAGGAGACCTTGGAGTTGACGATCAGGATGTACGGATCGTCCAGGACGGTCTCCATGCGCTCCGGATCGGTGACGAAGTAGGCCGAGATGAAGCCCTTGTCGAAGCGCATGCCCTCGGTGAGCTCCAGCTCGAGCCCGAAGGTATTGGACTCGTCGACGGTGATGACGCCTTCCTTGCCGACCTTGTCCATCGCCTCGGCGATGATCTCGCCCACGGTGGTGTCGGCGGCGGAGATGGACGCGGTCGCCGCGATCTGCTCCTTGGTCTCGACGTCCAGGGCCTGGGCGGCCAGCTGCTCGACGATCGCGGCGACGGCCTTCTCGATGCCCTTCTTCAGGCTCATCGGGTTGGCGCCCGCGGTGACGTTGCGCAGGCCCTCGCGGACCATCGCCTGGGCGATCACGGTCGCGGTGGTGGTGCCGTCGCCGGCGACGTCATCGGTCTTCTTGGCGACTTCCTTGACCAGCTCGGCGCCGATCTTCTCGTACGGATCCTCGAGCTCGATCTCCTTGGCGATGGACACGCCGTCGTTGGTGATGGTGGGAGCGCCCCACTTCTTCTCCAGCACGACATTGCGGCCCTTGGGGCCGAGCGTGACCCGCACGGCATCGGCGAGGGTGTTCATGCCCCGCTCAAGGCCGCGGCGCGCCTCGACGTTGAATTCGATCAGTTTTGCCATGTTCCTCGGCAATCCTTTGTCGTCTCGGGGGGCCGTAGCCCCACGTGGTGGTAACTGGTGCTCGATGCCCGCGACGGACGATCCCGGAGGATCTCATCGAGTCAGATCTGGTGGCACTCTCAACCTGAGAGTGCTAACACCATGTTTAGCACTCTCCCCCACCGAGTGCAAACGGTCTTTTCCTGGGAACCAGAGCCTGCCCGGTTTAGGCTGGGCGCGTGTTGCGGCAGATCAAGCGCTGGATCGCCTATCCACTGGTGTGGCTGGTGGCGATGCTCGTCCCGATGCTCTGGGCGCTGGCGGGCAACGCGATCGGCGCGGCCGCCGACGTCAACCGGTTCGAGATCGACAGCTTCGACGGCCGCTACGTCGCGGTCCCCGATGGCGACCGGCTCACCCTGCAGGTGACCGAACGGATCACCGCCACCTTCCGGCCCGAGACCAACCACGGCATCGAGCGGCGCCTGGATTCCCGGTACGGCTCCACCGAGATCGGCATCCGCGATGTGACCGTCACCGAACCCGGCGGCAAGCCGATGCCGTTCTCCACCCGGTACGCCGACGACGGCGACATCCTGCTGCGCATCGGCGACCCGTACTCCTACGCGAGCGGCACGGTCACCTACCTGATCGGCTACACCATCGATAACGCCATGGTGCAGGCCGGCGACCGCCAGGAGATCTACCTCGACATCAACGGCACCGGCTGGCTGCAGCATTTCGGACGGGTCTCCGCGACGGTCTACGTCACCGCGCTGGCCGACCAGTTGCTGGGCGAGCAGGCCTGCTACCAGGGGCCGGCCGGCTCCACCGAGCGTTGCGAGATCGTGCGGCACCCCAACCGGTTCACCGCCACCGTCACCGATCTCGCCCCGCGGGAGACCATGACCGTCGCCATCGGGTTCCAGCCCGGGACGGTGGCCACCGCCGTCCCGCTGCCCCGCGCTCCGGGCTTCGGATGGACGGGGCTGCTGGCGATGCCGGCCCTCGGCGCGGCCTGCCTGGCCTTCGCGCTGACGATGCGCGCGGCGCGCCGCAGCCTGGGCCGCGTCCACGAGGTGGTCACCCGTTTCGAACCGCCCGCGGACCTTCCGCCGATCACCGCCGCCGACTTCCTGGGCCGGCCCGAGGCCGGCGCCGCCGCCCAGCTCGCCGATCTGGTCGTCACCGGCCTCGCCACGATCACCAGCCCTGGCGAACCCATCGCGACGGCCGCGCAGGACCGTGGCCGGCTCGGGAGGCGGCCGGCCGCCGAACTGCGCTCCGGCCTCACGGTCACGCTGAACAACCCGGGCGAGATCTCCCGCGGCACCCTGCGTGATCTCTGCACGACGCTCTTTGGCAACGGCCGGCCGGTCTCGCTGGACGGCGTCCGCCACCGGGACATCGCCAGCGCGACCGGCCTGCGCCGCGAGCTGCTGAAGAATCTCTGGCTGCGCAAGGATGCGGTCGTGCCCGGCCCCATGCTGGGCGTCGGCATGGTCGCGCTGACGCTGTGGGGCTGGGCGCAGCTCGCGATGGGCATCCCGGGGCTGGGCTGGCCGTTCCTGGGCTGCGGGCTGGCAGCGGTGCTGCTGCTGGTGGCCGCGGCCCACTACTATCCGCCGCTGGGCCGGCTCACCCCGAAGGGCAGGCAGGTTCGCGACGAGCTGGCCGGGCTGCAGCGGTTCGTCACGATGGCCGAGGCGGGCCGGATCAGCTGGTTGCAGAATGCGGTGGACGCGCCCCGGGTGACCGGGCCGACGGACGCCGAGTCGCTGGTGAAGCTGTACGAGCCGCTGCTGCCGTACGCGATCGTCTTCGGCATGGAGCAGACCTGGCAGCAACTGCTGGGGTCGCTCTACGACACCCTGCCGGCCGCCGCCGAACCCGCCGCGACCGTCCGGCCGATGGCGGCCTGGGCCGCGGTCGCCGACCATCCGGTGCCCGAGCTCTACGATCGCCACGAGGACGCGACCGCCAGCTGGTGGGCTTCCCGTCCGGCCTGGGGCGAGGGCTGGATCGGCAGCGCCCGGCAGTCGATCGCCGAATCCTGGGACCGCAGCCGGGCCGCCCGCGACGACGACTACGGCGGCGGCAGTTGGAGTTCCTCCAGCGACTCGTCGTGGTCAAGTTCGTCCAGCGACAGCGGTTCGTCGGGGGGCGGCTCGTCCGGTGGCGGCATGGGCGGCGGTGGCGGCGGTGGCTGGTGAGCCACGAGGTGGCTGACAATCGTGCGGTGCCGCAGACCCCGTCCGACTCCCCCTCGCTGGCCCAGCGGGTGCGCTTCGGCTGGAATCTGATCAACCTCGCGACCCCGTTCGGGCTGCTGGTGGCGGCGCTGGGACGGGGCCGGCTGCGATGGGGCCCGCGAGCGCTGATCTTCGCCGAGCACTACCGTTTCGACTTCCCGAAGGCGGGCGCCTTCACGATCGGCAGCGTCGTGCTCACCCGCACGAGCATGGACGAGCTGGAGGCCCGCCACCCCGGCACCCTCGACCACGAGGAGGTCCACGCCTGGCAGTGGGCCTGGCTGCTCGGGCTGCCCTTCCTACCGGTCTATCTGGCGTGCGCGGGGTGGTCCTGGCTGCGCACCGGCGATCCGGCCTCGCGCAACGTCTTCGAGCGCCACGCCGGGCTGGTGCGCGGCGGCTACCTGGAGCGTCCGCCCAGCAACGCCGGTTTCCGGACGATCGGACGCTGGTTCGCGGGCTGAGCGCGGACCGCGAGGGTCGCGGAGATCCCCGCCCTCGCGGGGATGACGAAGGAAGCGAGAACTACACCCGGACGTTGACGCCCAGGCGGCGCGCGGTGCGCTCCCGCTGCCGGGCCACGCGCTGGCGGCGCAGCCGCTTCACCAGCAGCGGGTCGTAGGCCAGCGCGGCCTCGGTGTCGATCAGCGAGTTGATCAGCTGGTAGTAGCGCGTCGTGGAGATGCCGAACCGCTCGCGGACCTCGGCCTCCTTGGAACCCGGCAACGACCACCACAGCTTCTCGAAATCGAGCAGCGCGGCCTGCTGTTCGGTGAGGCCGGCCGGCAGGGCCAGGGCGGGTTCGGACATGCGTCCATCGTAGGCCCAAATCACAACCATGTCATTCCCCCGATCCCAGAACCGCCGACCCCCGGCCAGCCGTGGGCCGTGCGGGGATCGGCTAAGCTCGACTGGGCGCGCGACCCCTCGAAGCCACCCGATGAAGGGCATTTGATGCATTTCCTGCACGGCAGCATCCAGCACTACGCCTGGGGCACCATGGAGGCCATTCCCGAACTCCTGCGGCAGCAGCCCGACGGCACACCCCACGCCGAGTACTGGCTGGGCACCCACCCCCAGGGCCCGGCGTGGGCGGGCGAGATCAGCCTGCCGCAACTGATCGCCGCCGACCCCGGACAGCTCGGCGAGCGGGTCCGGCTGACCTTCGGCGACGAACTCCCCTTCCTGATGAAGGTGCTCTCGGCCCGGCACGCCCTGTCGATCCAGGCCCATCCCTCCCGGGAGCAGGCCGAGCAGGGCTACGCCCGCGAGAACGAGGCGGGCATCCCGCTGGACGCCCCCGAACGGGTCTACTCCGATCCCTGGCCGAAGCCGGAGATCATGATCGCGCTGGATCTCTTCGAGACGCTCAGCGGCTTCCGCGACCCGGTCGAGACCGCGGCCCTGCTCTCCGGGCTGGGCGTCGCCGCCGAACTCGGCTCGTTGATCACGCCGCTCACCGAGCGCAAGGGCGCCGCGGCGCTGGCCCAGGTCTTCCTGGAGGTGCTCAGTCTGGACGGCGAGCGCGCACGGCTGACCGATGTGGTGAGCGCCGCCGCGCTGCGCCATGCCGGCGACCCGGGCGAGGTGGGCGACTTCGCGCGGACGATCGTCGAACTGGACGCCGTCTTCCCCGGCGACCCCGGCATCCTGGCCGCCCTGCTCATGAACCGCGTGACGCTGCGTCCGGGAGAGGCCATGTACGTCCCGGCCGGGCAGATGCACGCCCATCTGCGGGGCACCGGCATCGAGGTGATGGCGAATTCCGACAACGTGATCCGCGGCGGCCTGACGCCCAAGCACGTCGACGTCCGGGAACTGGTCGCCGTGGTGGATTTCGAACCGGGGCCGCCGCGGGTGCTCACCCCGATCACGCTGCGCCCGGGCCTGGAGGGCTACGACATGGCCTGCGCCGAGTTCGAGGTGTGGCGGGTGCTCGGCACCGACTCCCCCGCCGTCCTTCCCGGTGCGGGTTCGGCGCGGATCCTCTTCGTCGTGGACGGCCGGCTGACCCTGCACGCCCACGGCGGCAGCCGTCCGCTGGAGCGCGGCGAGGCGGCCTTCCTCACCGCCGCCGAGCCGGAGATCGCCACCTCGGGCGAGGGCCTCGCCTTCTTGTCGGCCTCCGGCACCCGGTGAACCCGGTCGACCGGATCCTGGCCGCCGTCCCGCGCGTCCCCCGTCCGGTGGTGCTGATCGACGGCGGCGCCGGATCGGGCAAGACCACCCTGGCCGCCGCTCTCGCCGAGGCCTGGCCCGGTCCGCTCCAAGCGATCGGGATGGACGACTTCTACCCCGGCTGGGACGGCCTGGCAGCCGCCTCCGAGGCGATCGCCGACCAGCTGCTGCGGCCGTCCGAGCCCGGCTACTTCCGGTGGGACTGGACGCTCTCGCGGGTCGCCGGATGGGTGCCGATCGACCCGCACCGGCCGCTGCTCATCGAGGGCTGCGGCGCGCTGACCGTCCGCAATCGCGCGCTGGCCGACCTCGGTGTCTGGTGCGAACTGGACGAGGCGGAGCGGTACCGCCGGGCGATCGCCCGCGACGGCGAGCTCTTCGCCGTCCACTGGAACCAATGGGAGGCCCAGGAGGCCGAGCACTGGCAGCGGCATCGTCCCCGGGAGCTGGCCGACCTGACCGTGACGGTTGGCCAAGCGGGCGCCGGCTGCTCCACAATGGCAGCCACGCCTCTGTAGCTCAGCTGGTAGAGCAACCGCCTTGTAAGCGGTAGGTCACGGGTTCGAATCCCGTCGGAGGCTCTCAGCCCTCGCGTGGGCCGTTAGGCTAGCCGCGTGCTGCTCTCAGATCGCGACATCATCGCCGACGTCGAAGCGGGCCGGATCCGGCTCGATCCGTGGGATCCGTCGATGGTCCAGCCCTCCTCGGTGGACGTCCGGCTGGATCGCTACTTCCGGCTCTTCGACAACCACAAGTACCCCTCCATCGACCCCGCCGAGGACCAGCCCGAGCTGACCCGGCTGATCGAGGTGCCGGCCGACGAGCCGTTCGTGCTGCACCCCGGCGAGTTCGTCCTCGGCTCGACCTACGAGTTCATGGGCCTGCCGGACGATCTGGCCGCCCGGCTCGAAGGGAAGAGCTCGCTGGGCCGGCTCGGCCTGCTCACCCATTCGACCGCGGGCTTCGTCGACCCGGGCTTCACCGGACATGTCACCCTCGAGCTCTCCAACGTGGCGACCCTGCCGATCAAGCTGTGGCCCGGCATGAAGATCGGGCAGCTGTGCTTCTTCCGGCTCTCCTCGCCGTCAGCGCAGCCCTACGGTTCGGGGGCCACCGGCTCGCGCTACCAGGGCCAGCGCGGCCCGACCGCCTCCCGCTCGCACCTGAACTTCCACCGGCTGGATCTCAGCGAGCGGTGACCGCGGAGGTCAGGCCTTGCGCGACCTCGACCAGGCCTGGGCCACGACCACCACCAGCAACGCGATCGTGACGTACCAGAGGTACCTTCCGTAGGTCTCGACCAGGGCGACGGCGGGTTCGCCGATCCAGTAGCCGATACCCAGGTAGACGCCCATCATCGCGAAAGCCGAGGCGATCGACACCGTCATCAGCTTGCGCAGGCTGGTGCCGGCCTCGCCCAGCACGGCCAGCACGACCGCCCGGGGCAGCGGGATCGGCAGCATGGCGATCACGATCGCCCAGGTGTCGTACTTGCGGGCGAACCGCTCGGCGCGGGCGTTGAGCCGCTTGGCCCGCTCCGAACGCCCCGACCAGCTGTCGATGAGGTTGCGGCCCCACAGCTTGCCGGCCCACCAGTACACCCAGTCGAACTTCACCAGGCCCAGGGTGCCCAGCACCCAGATCAGCGGCCACCAGCCGTCCCCCACCGCCGCGCGGGCGCCGATCAGCACCGAGCCCGTCCATGAACCGAGCGAGGCCAGCAGGTGGGGCGCCGAGGCGAGCAGCCCCGGACGCAGGACGCTGATCACGATCCCGTAGACGCCGGCGGCGGTCAGCCAGGCCAGGCAGAGGTAGTCGGCGCGGGTCGGCTTGCGCCGCCACGGCAGGGCGGGATCCTCCCACCAGTCGCCGGCTTCGGGCTGCTCCGCGGCGTCGGATTCCTCCGGTGCGGTCGGTTCCGGTCGCGGCTGTTCCGGTCCGGGCGGTGTCGTGGTCATCGTCCGCCGAGCCTACCCGAGTGGTTCCGGCGCCTGGTCGGCGGGCAAAGGTCACGGCCGGGTATCGATTCTCGAAACCGCCGTCCACCCCGTGACCACAAGGGGACTCGTGTGCCAGAATGCACGAGAGCCGCGCAGAAGCGACTCGGTTTTTCCACTACGGATCGTTGGGCACGTACCTGCCCATGGAAAGGATATTTGGCATGGCCACTGTCAGTTTTCAGGATGCCACCCGGCTCTACCCGGGCTCCGACCACCCCGCCGTCGACAAGCTGAACCTCGAAATCGGGGACGGCGAGTTCATGGTGCTGGTCGGCCCCTCCGGTTGTGGCAAGTCCACCTCGCTGCGGATGCTCGCCGGCCTCGAAGAGGTCAACGCCGGCAAGATCCTGATCGGCGACCGTGACGTCACCGACCTGCCGCCGAAGGATCGCGACATCGCGATGGTCTTCCAGAACTACGCGCTCTACCCGCACATGACCGTCGCCGACAACATGGGCTTCGCCCTGAAGATGGCCGGCGTCCCGAAGGCCGACCGCGACAAGCGCGTCCTCGAAGCCGCCCACCTGCTGGGCCTGGAGAGCTTCCTCAGCCGCAAGCCGAAGGCGCTCTCGGGCGGCCAGCGGCAGCGCGTCGCGATGGGTCGCGCCATCGTCCGCCAGCCGCAGGTCTTCCTGATGGACGAGCCGCTGTCGAACCTGGACGCCAAGCTGCGCGTCTCCACCCGTACCCAGATCGCCGCCCTGCAGACCCGCCTGGGCGTCACCACCGTCTACGTGACCCACGACCAGGTCGAGGCCATGACGATGGGCGACCGGGTCGCGGTGCTCAAGGACGGCCTGCTGCAGCAGGTCGACAGCCCGCTGCACCTGTACGACCACCCGGACAACCTCTTCGTCGCGGGCTTCATCGGCTCCCCGGCCATGAACCTGCTGACCGGCAAGATCGTCGACGGCGGCATCCAGGTCGGCGACTACGTGCTGCCGATCGCCCGCGAGATCCTGGCCAAGGCCAGCGGCGAGGAGAGCCTGACCGTGGGCGTCCGGCCGGAGAACCTGCAGCTCAGCGAGGTCGGCTTCAGCCTGGACGTCGACGTGGTCGAGGAACTGGGCGCCGACGGCTACGTCTACGGCA
Organism: Propionicimonas sp.; assembly: GCA_027492575.1. GTDB lineage: Bacteria > Actinomycetota > Actinomycetes > Propionibacteriales > Propionibacteriaceae > Propionicimonas. The sequence goes on along the minus strand of JAPUEM010000162.1, from coordinate 26,468 downwards.
CCCTGGCCGGCCTCTCCCCCGAGGAGAAGCTCGCCGCCACCCAGATCGTGGCCCGGGTCTCCGCCCGGACGCCACCGCAGCGCGGCACGGTCGTCAAGCTGAGCCCGCGTGACCCCAACTCGCTGCACGTCTTCTCGCAGAAGACCGAGGCGCGCCTCAACTGACGCACACTCCGAAACGCCCGGCCGGTTCCCCCGGCCGGGCGTTTTCGCATCCCCCGCCCCGTTCCCTCGCCCCGCGCCCCCTCACCCCCGCGGCTCCTCCCCTCTCCCGCACAAGGTGTGGCGTTCGGCCCGAGAACGCGGCTTCGGCCACACCTTGCAGCACACCCGGGCCCGGTTCGGCCCCTGACCTCGACAAGCTGTGGCGGAGGTCGCGAGATCGGGGAATCGGCAACACCTTGTCACCAAGGGGCCCGGGGGCAGAGGCGCGGGAGTGGCGGTTTGGTGTATGAAGGAGCGGTGCCCAGGTTCCTCTCGTCGAAGCCCGACTCCCGGCTGATCCCGCTGCCGTGGGGGATCCCGCTCGCGCAGTGGCCGACCGACCACCTGGTGGCGCTGCCCCGAGGCATCTCGCGGCACGTCGTCCGGTTCATCAAGGTGGGCACCTCGGTCTACGCGGCCAAGGAGATGATCGAGCACCTGGCCATCCACGAGTACCGGCTGCTGGCCGACCTGCACCGCACCGACACCCCGGCGGTGGAGCCGCTGGCCGTGGTGACCGGCCGGTTCGACGCTGCCGGCCAGCCGCTCGACCCCGTCCTGATCACCCGGCACCTGGAGTTCTCGCTGCCGTACCGGGCGTTGTTCGACTTCGGCGTCCGTCCGGACACCGTCTCCCGGCTGATCGACGCCCTGGTCGTGCTGCTGGTCCGGCTGCACCTGATCGGCTTCCTCTGGGGGGACGTCTCGCTGTCGAACGTGCTCTTCCGCCGCGACGCCGGCCAGTTCGCCGCCTACCTGGTGGACGCCGAGACCGGAGAGATGCACGAGAGCCTCACCAACGGGCAGCGCGAACACGACCTGACCATCGCGACCACGAACCTCTACGGCGAGTTCTGCGACCTGGAGGCCGGGCAGATGCTCGACCCGTCGCTCGATCCGCTCACCCTGGTCGAGACGATCATCGCGCGGTACCGCGACCTGTGGGCCGAACTGACCGGCGTCGAGGAGTTCCCGGGCAGCGAGATCTTCCGGATCGAGAACCGGGTGCGCCGGCTCAACGCCCTCGGCTTCGACGTGGCCGAACTCGACATCGTCACCTCACCGGACGGCTCCAACATCCGCATCCAGCCCAAGGTGGTGGACGCCGGCCACCACAGCCGGCGACTGCTGCGCCTGGCCGGCCTCGACGTCGAGGAGAACCAGGCCCGCCGCCTGCTCAACGACCTGGACACCTTCCGTGCCCGCACCGGCCAGCAGCACGTGGACGAGGCCGTGGTCGCCCACCAGTGGCTCACCGAGTGCTTCCAGCCGGTGGTCTCCGCGGTGCCGCCGGAACTGCGCGGCAAGCGGGACGCCGCCCAGATCTTCCACGAGGTGCTCGACTACCGCTGGTACGCCTCGCAGCGCGAGAGCCGCGAGGTGCCCCTGGTCGAGGCCGCCTGGGGTTACATCCAGGACGTGCTGCGCGGCCTGCCCGACGAGGTGATGTCGGAGACCGTCCCCGCCGGGGAACGCCAGCTGGCCAACCCCTACGACCCCTCCCAGGGTTTCGTGGACGACGAGGGCCCCATGCCCGAGGATCCCTGGGAGTCGGCCACCGATGCCGAACCCGTCTCCGGCTTCCTCGACATCGAAGCGCTGCGCGCGAAGTCGGGCTAGCCGTGGCCGCGCGAGCGAGGCTCGCCGCCGGGCAATAGACTGCCGCCTGTGAGTCTGCAGCTATACGACAGCGCCACGCGCGCCGTGCGTCCGTTCGTGCCGGTCGTGCCGGGCAAGGTGTCGATCTACCACTGCGGGCTCACCGTGCAGGCGTCCCCCCATCTGGGCCACATCCGCAAGGAGGTGGTCTTCGACGTGCTGCGGCGCTGGCTGGCCTATCGCGGCTACGAGGTGACCGTGGTGGCGAACGTCACCGACATCGACGACAAGATCCTGGAGAAGTCCGCGGAGGCGGGGGTGCCCTGGTACGCCCACGCCTACCGGTTCGAGCGGGAACTGCACGACGCCTACGCCGCCCTGGGCTGCGAGCCGCCGACCTACGAGCCGCGGGCCACCGGGCACATCCCGGAGATGATCGAGCTGATCGAGATCCTGCTGGAACGCGGTCACGCCTACGTGGCCGCCGACGGCTCGGGGGATGTCTACTTCGACGTCCGCTCCTGGCCGGAGTACGGCGCCCTGTCGCACCAGCGAGTGGACGACATGGAGGCGGCCGCCGACGCCGATCCGCGCGGCAAGCACGACCCGCGCGACTTCGCGCTGTGGAAGGGGCACAAGCCCAACGAGCCGCTCACCGCCTCGTGGCCCTCGCCCTGGGGCAGGGGCCGGCCCGGCTGGCACATCGAGTGCTCGGCGATGGCCGGCAAGTACCTCGGCGACGAGTTCGACATCCACGGCGGCGGGCTCGACCTGCGCTTCCCGCACCACGAGAACGAACTGGCCCAGTCGCGGGCGGCCGGACGTCCGTTCGCCCGGACCTGGATGCACAACGGCTGGGTCACCGCCGCCGGCGAGAAGATGAGCAAGTCCCTCGGCAACGGCGCGCTGGTCAGCGAGGTCGTGAAGCGCTACCCGGCGCGGGCCGTCCGGCTGTACCTGCTCGCCCCGCACTATCGCTCGTCGGTGGAGTTCTCCGACACCTCGCTGGCCGAGGCGACCGCCCAGCTGGCCCGCATCGACGGCTTCCTGCAGCGGGCCGTGAAGCTGGTCGGCCAGGCAGGCTGGTTCGCCTTCGCCCAGCGGCAGTCGATGCCCGAGGAGTTCGCTCAGGCGATGGACGACGATCTGGGCACGCCGGGCGCGATGGCGGTGCTCTTCAACACCATCAAGCAGGGCAACGTCGCGATCGACGCCGGCGACACCGAAGCGGCCACCGCGGCCCTCGCGGCGGTCTCCTCGATGCTCGACGTGCTCGGCCTGCTGCGCGAATCCGACTCCGCCGACGCCGGCGAGCAGGCCAGCCTGCGTCCGGTGGTGGACGGGCTGGTCGCGGCCATCCTCACCCAACGCCAGGAGGCGCGGGCTCGCAAGGACTGGGCCGCGGCGGATGCCATCCGCGACCAGCTGAGCGAGATCGGCCTGAAGATCACCGACACCCCGAACGGCCCCGAGTGGGCCCTGGAGGATTGATGGCCGGCAACAGCCAGCGCCGCGGCGCTACCAAGAAGCAGTCGACCCCGGCCGGTTCCGGCGGACGGGTCCGGCGCGGCCTGGAGGGCAAGGGCCCCACCCCGAAGGCGGAGGATCGGCCCTACCACAAGGCCTATCGCAAGCGGCGTGCGACCGAGCCGGGCAAGTCGCCGGATCGTCCCAAGGGCTCGCGGCAGGGTTCCTCGGGCGCCCCGCGCAAGAGCGGCACCGCCACCGCCGGCGCCGACTGGGTGATCGGACGCAACGCCGTCCTCGAAGCCCTGCACGCCGGGCTGCCGGTGCGCCGCGCCTACGTCGCCGAGGGTTCCGAACGGGACGCGCGGTTGCGCGACATCTTCGCCTTCGCGGCCGACCACGGCATCCCGCTGCTGGCCGCCACCCGTACCGAACTCGACCGGCTCACCGGCGGCGGGGTGCACCAGGGCGTGGCCCTGCAACTGCCCGAGTTCGAGTACGCGGATGCCTCCGACGTGCTCGCCGACGCCATCCACGCCGAGCCGGCCGGGCTGGTGGTCGCCCTCGACTCGATCACCGACCCCCGCAACCTCGGCGCGATCATCCGCTCCGCGGCCGCCTTCGGGGCGCAGGGCGTGATCATCCCCGAACGTCGCTCCGCGCACATGACGGCCGCCGCCTGGAAGACCTCCGCGGGCGCGGCAGCCCGCGTCCCGGTCGCCCAGGTGACCAACCTGAACCGCACCCTCAAGCAGTACGCCGACGCCGGCTTCACCGTGGTCGGGCTGGCCGGCGAGGGCGAGACCGACATCTCGGGTTTCCCGGGCATCGACGGCCCGGTGCTGCTGGTGGTCGGCTCCGAGGGCGAAGGGCTGGCCCGCCTGGTGCGCGAGAACTGCGACGTCCTGGCGTCCATCCCGATCGGGTCGGCCGTCGAATCGCTGAACGCCTCTGTGGCGGCGGCGATCGCGCTCTACGAGATCACCCGCTCCCGCGGCTGATCTCTCATGACGACCGGCGAACCCGGTCACGCGGCTGACCTGCTGAAGTCTCAACTCTGATGTTCAGGTTGAGATCTTTCCAGGATCGTCGATAACCCCTTGTCAGAGGCGGTTTCTCAGCCGTTCTTCAGAACTCGGGTCTCAACCTGGCGATTGCGGCCCGACAAGGGAAGTCGCTAGGAACGGACCGTGAGACTTCCCCGAATGCTGTTTGCCGCCATGGCCGTCGCCATGATCTTCGGCCTGCTTCAGGGCACCGCCGTCCCCGATATCGCGGCCGCCGCGCCGAACCTGAGCGACTCCAGCAAGAAGACCTTCGTCAACTCCCTGATCGCCCCGGCCCAGGCGGCACAGAAGGCGACCGGCATCCCCGCCTCGGCGTTGATCGCCCAGGCGATCGTCGAATCCGACTGGGGCACCTCCGGCCCGAGTTCGTCGAAGAACCTGTTCAACACCCGCTGCACGGCGGGCGCCACCACCGCCGAATACGCCAGCCTCGCCGGCAAGCAGGTCGGCAAGCCCTACATCCTGGGCACGCCGGTGCCGCACAACGCCGCCAACCCGAAATCCTTCGACTGCTCCGGGCTCGTCATCTGGCTGAACAACCAGACCCGCGCCTTCGTGATGGGCGACGACACCGCGGCCGGGCTGTACAACCGCACCAAGGCGGTCAGCGGCGACCCGCAGGTCGGCGACCTCGTCTTCCTCAAGAACAACCCCGCCCGCTCCAACGGCATCGGGCACGTCGCCGTGATCACGGCCAAGCTCGCGAACGGCGACTGGCGGATCGTCGAGGCACGGGGCCGGGCCGCCGGGGTGGTCAACACCACGCTGAGCTACTGGAAGACGCGCAAGTACTACACCGGCGTCCGCCGGATGTCGACGCTCAACTTCGTCGGCGTCAGCGGGGTCGGCTACGCCGCCCAGACCACCAGCTACTCCAACGGCTGCACGGTGATCGGTTCCGGGGCGAAGGCGGTCAAGTACCGCACCTACTCGTCGCTGACGAACGCCTTCAAGGACCGCGCGGCGCTGATCATGGCCGAGGCCGACTACAAGGCGGCCCGCGCCGCCACCGGCAACCTCTCGGCCTTCGTGGACGCGCTCGCCGCCGCCGATTCCGCCAAGCCGGCCGACTACGCGGCCCAGCTGAAGGACCTGATCAAGGCCTGGGGGCTGAGCGCCTACGACGTGACGGCCACCTCGTTCACCCTGGTGATGACGACGGCCAGCAACAACAGCGGCTCGAAGGTGAGCGCCCTGCAGTCGCTGCTGAACCTGGCGGGGCAGAAGGTCACCGTCAACGGAAGCTACGACGCCGCCACCAAGAAGGCCGTGACCGCCTACCAAAAGGCCAACGGCCTGGGCGCGGACGGCGAGGCCGGCCCGCTCACCCTCACCGCCCTGTTCGGCGGTCTCACCCTGAAGTCGGGCGCCACCGGCAACGCGGTGGCCGCGCTGAACGCCCTGCTCTCCGGAGCCGGCTATGCCACCGATTCGGGTTCGTCGCTGGGCAAGACCACCGTGGCCTCGGTCAAGCAGTTCCAGACCGACGCCGGCCTGTCCGGCGACGGGACGGTCGACGCGACCACCTGGGTGAAGCTGTTCATGCTGCTCGGCCCGACCCCCGTGCCCACCATCGGCGGAGACCCGCTCGTCGGCGGCAAGCTGACCGCCAAGGCCGGCAGCTGGGGGCCGGGCACGGTCGAGCTCAACTACCAGTGGTACCGCGACGGCCAGCCCATCGGCAAGGCCACCTCGTCCAGCTACACGGTGACCGAGGCGGACGCGAACACCTCGCTCACCGTCACGGTCACCGGCACCCGGCTGCCCTATGTCGGCGTGACGCGTACCTCCGCCGCGGTCACGGCGTCCCCGCTGCCCTCCCTCGCCACCACTCCCAAGCCGGCCGTCTCCGGCACGGTGGCCGTGGGCAAGACGCTCACCGCCAAGCCCGGCACCTGGAAGCCCGACCCCGTCGCGCTCAGCTACCAGTGGTACCGCGGCGACGATCCCATCGACGGCGCCACCAAGGCCACCTACAAGATCCAGGACGTCGACGGCGGCAATACCCTCGCCGTGGCCGTCACCGGCACCAAGGACGGCCACGCCCCGGCGACCACCACCTCGGACGCCACCACGCCCGTCCCGGCAGCCGACCTGACCGCGGTGCCGAAGCCCACCGTCTCCGGCACCGCGGCCGTCGGCAAGACGCTCACCGCCAAGCCCGGCAGTTGGAAACCCGAACCGGTGACCCTCGCCTACCAGTGGTACCGCGGCGACACCCCGATCGACGGCGCCACCAAGGCCACCTACAAGATCCAGGACGTCGACGGCGGCAGCACCCTGACCGTGGCCGTCACCGGCACCAAGGAGGGCTACAACCCCGCCACCGCCACCTCGTCGCCGACCAAGACCGTCCCGACCGTGCCGTTCGGCACCACGGCCACCCCCAAGATCACCGGCACCGCGCGGGTGGGGCTCACCCTGAAGGCCGACCCGGGCGCCTGGAAGCCCTCCGGCGCTGCTTTCGGCTACCGCTGGTACCGCAACGGGAAGGCGATCGCCGAGGCCACCAAGTCGAGCTACACGCTGACCTCGAAGGACGCCGGAGCCGTCATCACGGTCAAGGTGACCGGGACGAAGCCCGGCTACACCGCGGCTACCAAGACCTCCAAGGCCACAGCCAAGGTGGCGCCACCGCGCAAACTGGGCAAGACCCCCACCCCGACCGTCAGCGGCAGCGCGAAGGTGGGGAGCAAGCTCAAGGCGAAGGCGGGCAGCTGGGCCCCGGAGGGCGTGAAGCTGACCTACCAGTGGTACCGCAACGGCAAGGCGATCTCGAAGGCGACCGCGTCCAGCTACACGCTGGCGAAGAAGGACAAGAACGCGGTGATCACGGTGAAGGTGACCGGCAGGAAGGCCGGCTACACCACCGTGACCAAGACCTCGAAGGGCACCGCCAAGGTCAAGGGCTGAGGACCCGTTCGCCTTCTTGAGATCCCGGATCGGAGTCCGGGATGACCAAGGAGCGTACCGTCACCACTCGCCGGCGCAGGTCGCGGTGAGGGTGATCGGCACCAGGCTTCCCTTCTTCGACGAACCCTCGTACATCAGCACCTTGCCGGTCACCGTGTAGGTCGAGCCCTTCACCGAGACCTTCGCGCTGGTGCCGGTGTCGGGGTGCACCAGCTTGCGGGTGGTGCCCTCGAAGTCCTCGCCGAAGGCGGCGCGGACGGAGGCCACCGCGTCGCGTCCGGCCTTCAGGGTCACCACGATCTCGACGGTCTCGTAGAAGTCGTTCTTCTTGTCCGCCAAGGTGAGCGTCGGCACGTCCTTCTTGACCTGGCAGGTGCCGGTCAGCTGGTCGGAGACCAGGTTCGAGAAGGTGAGCAGCGTGCCGGTCGCCTTCACCGCCGGCGTCCCGGTGGGGCTGCCGGTCGGCGTCGCGGTCGAGGTGCCGGTCGGAGTCGGGCTGTTGGTGGGGGTGGCCGACTCGGTCGGCTGGCTGGGCGCCGGAGACGGACTCCCCTCGGTCAGCGTGGGCGTCGGCGACGCCACCGTCGGAGAGGTGGTCGCCGGGGTTCCGGGCTGGACGACGCCGCAGCCCGTCAACGCGAGGGCCAGCGCCGCCCCGGCAGCCGCCCACGCCGTCCGTCCGCTTCCGGCCCGCTTCGGCCCACGCTCGCTCATCACACCGTCCATGCTCTCCCCCACCCGCCGGGAGCGGCCCGCGACGCGCCGAGGGCGGACCTGGACGAGTGGAGACGGCTCCAACTCCGCCCAACCCATCGAGGGCCTGCCTTCCGCACCGAGGGCCTGCACTGAAGGCTGGCTCTCGGGTGGTAAGGCAGGCCCTCGATGTGTGCGCGCGAAGCTAGACGCCCAGGCGGGAGCGGCGGATCAGTTCGCCGTCGGTGTAGTTGGACGTGGGGACGTGGCCCGGCAGCGGCACGATGCGCTCGTGGACGGCATCCACGATCCACTCCGGCTGCGGGAAGAAGAGATCCTCCAACTCGGGGGCCGGGGTGATGTGGTTGCGGGCGCCGACCACGACCACCGGCGCGTCCAGGGCGTCGAAGGCCAGGTTCTGGACGTCCGCGGCCACGGTCTGCAGGAAGTTCCCGCGGGCGACCGCGTCCGAGGCGAGCACCAGGCGTCCGGTCTTCTTCACCGAGGCCAGCAGGGTGTCGTAGTTCAGCGGGGCCACGAACCGTAGGTCGATCACCTCGGCGCTCAGGCCGTACTGGGTCTGCAGGATGTCGGCCGCCTCCAGCGCCCGGTAGAGGGTGGCGCCCAGGGTGGCGATGGTGAGGTCGCTGCCCTCGCGGCGGATGGCCGGCTCGCCTTCGGGGGTCTCGTAGTAGCCCTCGGGGACGCCGCCTGCTTCGAACTGCTCGCCGATGTCGTAGAGCAGCTGGGATTCCAGGAAGACCACCGGGTCGGTGCCGGCCAGGGCCAGGTTCAGCATCCCCTTGGCGTCGGTCGGGGTGGCCGGGAAGTAGACCTTCAGGCCGGGGATGTGGGCGACCAGCGCCGACCAGTCCTGGGAGTGCTGGGCGCCGTACTTGTTGCCTACCGACACCCGCAGCGTCAGCGGCATGGTCAGCAGGCCCGCCGACATGGACTGCCACTTGGCCATCTGGTTGAAGACCTCGTCGCCGGAGCGGCCCAGGAAGTCGCAGTACATCAGCTCGACCACCGCGCGTCCGCCACTCAGCGCATAACCGACGCCCGCTCCGACGATCGCGGCCTCGGAGATCGGAGAGTTGAACAGCCGCCGGTAGGGCAGCAGCTCGGTCAGCCCGCGGTAGACGGCGAAGGCGCCGCCCCAGTCGCGGTTCTCCTCGCCCCAGGCGGCCATGGTCGGGTCGATCGCGTAGCGGTGGGCCATCGCCTCGAAGAGGCCGTCGCGGAACTGGTACATCCGCACCTTGGAGACCGGCTTGCCCTCGGCGTCGGTGACCGAGCGGGTCTTCTTGGCGATCGCCTGGACGCGCGGGTTCTCGGCCAGCGGGTGCAGCAGTTCCGGCTCGCCCTCCCCCATCGCCTCGACGTGGCCGTTGGAGAGCATCGCGCCCTCGATGTAGGCGACGTCGACCCGCGGGCACTCCTGCTCGTCGGTCGCCAGCGCGAGCACCTTGGTGAGCCGCTCGGTGATGCCGCCGCGGATCGCCTCTACATCTGTCGAGGTCAGGACGCCTTCGCCGATCAGCAGGCTGGAGAAGCCGTTGATCGAGTCGGCGGCCTCCCAGGCCTCCACCTCTTCGCGGGTGCGGTAGCTGGAGGCGTCGGACGGGCTGTGCCCGGAGATCCGGTAGGTGATGGTGTCCATCAGGACGGGGCCGCGGCCGGCCAGCAGGATCTCCTTCTTGCGGCGGACCGCGTCCGCCACGGCCAGCGGGTCGTAGCCGTCCACCCGCTCGGAGTGCATGGCCTCGGGGTTCACGCCGGCGCCGACCCGGGCGAGGATGTCGTAGCCCATGGTCTCGCCTGCGGTCTGGCCGCCCATGCCGTAGAAGTTGTTGAAGAAGTTGAACATGATCGGCGGGGAGCCGCCGTCCTCCTCGCGCCACAGGGTGCGGTACTGGTCCATGGCGGCGAACATCATCGCCTCCCAGACCGGGCCGCAGCCCATCGACGCGTCGCCGATGTTGGCGATCACGATGCCGGGCTTGCGGTTGACCCGCTTGAAGAGCGCCGAGCCGGTGGCGATCGGCGCCGAGCCGCCCACGATGGCGTTGTTGGGCATCGAGCCGAACGGGGTGAAGAAGGCGTGCATCGAGCCGCCCATGCCCCGGTTGAAGCCGGCCTTGCGGGCGAAGATCTCGGCCAGCGTGCCGAAGAGGATGAAGTTCTCGACCAGGTCGCCCTCGGAGTCGTAGCCGATCTTCTCGGCGTGACGCAGGGTGTCGCCGTCCAGGAAGCCGCCCATGATCCGCTGCAGCGCGGCCGGGTCGAGCTTGCGGGCGGCGGAGAAGCTCTTGGCGAGGATCTCGCCGTGGCTGCGGTGGGAGCCGAAGATGTAGTCGTCGGCGTCCAGTTCGGCGGCCTGGCCGACCGCGGCGGCCTCCTGGCCGGCGGAGAGGTGGGCCGGGCCCTTGTGGTTGTACTCGATGCCGTTCCAGCCGCCGGTGGTCTTGATCGAGTTCAGCATGTTCTCGAACTCGCGGATCGCGATCATGTCGTGCAGCATCGCGGTGAGACCGTCCACCCCGTGGCGGGCCTTCTCGGCCTCGAAGTCGCGGACGTAGGCGTTGACCGGGATCGGCGGAACGGTGATCGTCCGCGGCTTGCGCACCTCGACCGGATCGACGGTGAGTGACTTGGGCATTTCTTCCTTCTTCTGGTTCAGCTGGTCTGATGAGTGGAGCGATAGGTGTGGGACAGGGGGACGGTTCCCGTGTGGGACAGGGGGACGGTTCCCGTGTCCCACCTAGTCAGTGGAGTGTTGGGACAGGGGGACGGTTCCTGCGTCCCACCTGCCCGCTGGCTAGGTGGGACAGCGGAACCGTCCCCGTATCCCACTAGCCCTTCACCGCCCAGGCGGCCTCGCGGATGCCTTCGGAGACGGTGGGGTGCGGGAAGACGACCTGGCGCAGGTCGTCCAGGGTGTACTCGGATTCCAGGACGGCGGCCGCACCCCAGATGGTCTCCGGGGAGTAGGGGCCGACCAGGTGGATGCCGCGGACGACCCGGCTGGCCTTCTCGACGACGATCTTCACGGCGCCGGGGGCCTTCAGGCCGTTCTCGGCGACGAAGCGGCCGGAGAGGACGAGCGGGACGGTGGCGGTGACCACCTCGATGCCGCGGGCCTTCGCCTGGGTCTCGGTGAGACCGACGCCGGCGGCTTCGGGGATCGAGTAGACCGCCCACGGGATGGTGTCGACCCGCAGGGTCTGGCCGGTGCGGCGGGCTTGCTCGGGGTCGAGGATGTGGGCGACCACGATCTCGGCCATCCGGTAGGCGGCGTGGGCGAGCAGAGAGCGTCCGGTGACGTCGCCGACCGCCCAGACGTTCGGCAGGTTGGTGCGCAGGGCGTCGTCCACCGTGACGCCCTTGGGGGTGTGCTCCAGGCCGGCCTCCTCGGCGCCCCAGCCTTCGACGAGCGGCTTGCGTCCGACTGCCATCAGGATCACGTCGGCCTCGGTGCGAACCTGATTGCCCTTGTCATCGGCATAGACGACGGTCGAGCCCTCGATGCCGGTGACCTTGCAGCCGAGGTGGAAGTCGACCCCCTCGATGCCCTTGCGCAGCTTGGCGGCCAGGTCGGCGTCCGCGAACGGGACGATCTCGGTGAGCAGTTCGATCACCTCCACCTGCGCGCCGAAGGCGGCGAACAGGGACGCGAACTCGACGCCGATGACGCCGCCACCGATCACCACGAGCTTGGACGGGAACCGCTCCAGGGCCAGCAGGCCGGTGGAGTCGACCACCGCCGGGTTGTCCTTCGCGCCCGGGATGGGCGGCATGACCGGGACGGAGCCGGTGGCCAGGATGACATGGTCGGCGGTCTTGATCTCGCCGTTCACTTCGACCTTGCCGGGGCCGATCAGGGTGCCGTGGGCGTCCGCGACCTCGACGCCGCCCCGCCTCTCGGCCATCGCCACTCCCCCGACCAGGGTGGTGACGACCTCGTCCTTCCAGGCCTGCACCTTCGCCCAGTCGAAGCTGACGTTCTCGGCGGTGACCCCGAACTGCGCGGAGTGCTTGGCGTGCAGGTAGAGCTTGGCGGAGTTCAGCAGGCTCTTGGTCGGGATGCAGCCCACGTTCAGGCAGGTGCCGCCGAGGTACTGCTGCTCGACCAGCAACACCTTCTTCTTCGCGTGTCCCAGCCGTTCGGCGGCCAGGTAGCCGCCGGGGCCGCCGCCCAGCACGATCACGTCGTAGTCAGCCATTCCGCTTCCTTCTCTGTCCTTGCTTTCCTCGGACGATCCTCAATCGGCTCGGGTGAGCGAACACGTTCCTTCTCTCTCGCCTCGGTCGGACTAGCCCAGCACGGTCAGGTCGATGTCCGCGATCGCGGCGCACAGGTCGCGCAGGTAGCGCGCCGCGTCCGCACCGTCGATCACCTGGTGGTCGGCGGTCAGCGAGAACCCGATCCGCTGCTCGGCTCCCACCGAGCCGTCGGGGTTGATCACGGCCCGCGGGAAGATCGCGTCCACGCCGAGGATGGCCACCTGCGGCACATTCAGCAGCGGGGTGAACGACTCGATCCCGAAGGAGCCCAGGTTCGACACCGTGAAGCTGGCGCCGCTGAGCAGATCGGGGTTGATCGAGCCGCCGATCGCATCGTTGGCCAGCTGCTTGGAGAACACCGAGAACTGCCGCAGGGTGAGGGTGTCGGCGAACCGCAGGGTCGGCACCAGCAGGCCGCGCGGGGTGTCCACCGCCATCCCCAGGTGGACGTGGGCGAAGGTCCGCAGCACGCCGCCGGAGAGGTGGGCGTTGAGCACCGGGTGCTTGGCCAGAGACTTGACCGTGGCGTAGCCCACCAGGTCGCCGATCGTGACGCCGGCGAGCTCGGGGTCGGCCGCGTTCTTCAGCCGCTTGCGCAGCGCCAGCAGCCCAGCCGCGGGGGCCGTCGCGGTGTAGGTGAGCTGAGCCGAGGTGGCCAGCGAGTTCATCATGCGCTCGGCGATCACCTTTCGGATCCCCTTGAGCGGTGTGTCGGTGACCTCGCCGGGGAACGGGATGATCCCTGAGCTTGTCGAAGGGTCGGCAGCTGGGGCACTCGCGGAGATGGACGACCCTTCGACAGGCTCAGGGATCGTCGGGGTTTGCAGGTCGGCGCGGGTCACCCGTCCGCCGATGCCGGTGCCGATCGCACCTGGGACGAAACCGGACGCCTCCGCGCGAGCGCCGGCGGTGAGCGCTGGGCCGGCTGCGATGGCCGCCTCCACGTCGCGGGCGATCACCCGTCCGCCCGGGCCGGTGCCGGCGAGCCGGTCGGCGGCGATGCCCTGGTCGACGGCGAGGCCGCGAGCGCGTGGCGACACGGGAGATCCCGGATCGGAGTCCGGGATGACGTGGTTGGGTTGGGCCGCGGGGCCAGACTCCTCGTCGTTGGTTGAGCCTATCGAAGCCTCCGGAGCCGCGAGGGACGACCCTTCGTCAGACTCAGGGATCCTTCCTGCCGGACCTGCCACACCCTCCGGCAGCGCCTCGCCCGGCTCGCCGACCACGGCGATGGCCTGCTTCACGGGCACCTCGTCGCCTTCGGCGGCGAGCAGGGCGAGCACCGTCCCAGAGACTCCGGAGGGCACCTCCATGGCCGACTTGTCGGTCTCGATCTCGCAGAGCAACGTGTTCGCGTCCACCACATCGCCGACGGCCACCAGCCACGACGTGATCAGGCAGGACTCGACCGTGTTGCCCAACTGCGGCATCACCACAACCTGAGCCATTTCACTCCTTCACTAGACGATGCGCACCGTGGGCGCGATCTGTTTCAAGACGTCTGCCGACCCGGAGGCGAGGCCGGTGTCGGTGATGATTCCGTTCAACTGCTCCAGTTCCAGGACGCTGACGAAGCCGGCCCGGCCGTACTTGCTGGAGTCGGCCACCAGCCAGGTCTCCTCGGAGCGGGCGTTCATGGCCTCGATCACCTCGGCGCCCTCGGCGAACTGCGTCGTCATGCCGCGGTCGGAGGTGAAGCCGTCGGTGCCGACGAAGGCGACCCGGGCGTTGAACCGGCGGATCGCGGCGAGCGCGACCGGGCCGACCAGCGACTCGCTCTCGCGGTGGTACTGCCCGCCGGTCAGGATGACTTCGAGCGCGGGGTTCAGCCGGGCGTAGTTGAAGACCAGGGTCGAGTTCGTGACGATCTGGACGCCGCTGCGCCCGGTGAGATGGCGGACGATCATCGCGGTGGTGGTTCCGGCCTCGATCATGATCCGGTCGCCGTCGCGGACCAGCTCGGCCGCCGCCTGCGCGATGCGCTCCTTCTCGTCGGTGTGGTCGCGCACCCGCTCCAGCACGTCGGTGAGGGTGCTCGCCTTGGCCCCGCCCCAGGTGCGGGCCAGCAGGCCGCGCTCCTCCATGGATTTCAGGCTGGCGCGGATGGTGACCTCGGAAACCCCGAGATCCTTCGACAACGCCGCGACCGACAGCGAGCCGTCCTTGGCCAGCAGCTCGAGGATGTACCCCTCGCGCTCGCCCCGCTCGACCGTCATCGCTGAACACCTTTCAAGATATTTCGATCCTAGAGCAATTCGTAAGTACTCGCAATGCCTATTCGGCGGCTACCTCGCCGCTCCCGCCACAAGGACCCACAAGCTGTGGGGGATTGACCGTCATCGGGGATTCGGCCACACCCTGCGGAGGAGATGAGGGCCTCCCATCCCGGCTCCCCCTCCAGTCCCCGCTCCCTCAAGGTGTAGCGGAATCGCCGTCATCGGGGGATCGGCCACACCTTGACGAGGGCAATCGGGCCTCCGATCCCCGCCCCCCACAAGGTGTGCCGGAATCGCCGACATCGGGGATTCGGCCACACCTTGCGGGTCGACGGGTCAGCTGGCGGTGGCGAGCAGGGCGGCCTCGGCGGCCTCCGTCCAGCGGCCGTCGTCCAGGGCGGCGGCGACCTCGGGGAGCTTCTCGGCCAGCTCGGAGAGGCGGACGAGGCCCAGCTCGTGCAGGCCCGGGTAGACCATGATCTTGCCGCCGGAGGTGCGGTTGTTGACGGCGTCGATGGCGTCGGAGAAGCCGGCCATGCCGCAGACCGCGTCCAGCGAGATCGAGGTGTCCAGGGCGCTGGTCTCCAGCTTGTTCAGCAGGGTGCGCATGTCGGACATCTCCGAGCCGGAGGTGCCGATCAGGAAGACGTGGCGCTCGATGATGCCCTGCAGATCCAGTTCGGCCAGGGTGCCGGCCGCGAAGCCGGCGAAGGCATTCACGATCGCACCCGCACCGGCCAGATCGACCGCCTGCGACAGCAGGGCCGGGACGGGCACCAGGCAAGTCACGTAGCCGTAGCCCGGTTCGAGCGGGGTCACGGTGGAGTTGACCACCCGGAACGGCACGCCACGCTCGGCGGCGGTCGGCTCGACCACGGCGGCCAGGTGGGCCAGCCGCTCGTCATTGACGTCGGCGGCGTCCACCACGACCCCGGGCAGGCCCAGCGAGACCGTGCGGACGGTGTGCATCAAGCCCATCGGGCCGGCAGCGCCGATGATCGCCACGCTGTCCCCCGCGCGGATCTCGCCCTTGGCCGGGATGTGGGCGTAGGCCTCGGCGGGATCGCTGCCGATCGTCCCGATGTAGCGGACGAAGTCGTAGTGGACGCGGCCCACGTCCAGGTTGACCCGGCGGTCGATGCCGGCGCCGCCCAGCACCACGCACAGCAGGCTGCGCGCGCCCAGCAGGGCGCTCAGCCGCTCGACGGTGGCGGCGTCCGAGCCGAAGTAGAGGATGTCGTCCAGGCCGGGGGCCACCTGGTCGAGGTCGAGCACGACCGCCTGCGGATCGACCGCCACGGGATCGGCGCCCACCACCTCGATCGAGCCAGGACGGGCGGCAGCCAGCAGCGGCTCCAGCCCGGACGGGGTCACGCCGGCATCGGCGACCACCAGTAGCCGGCCCCCGGCGGCCAGGGTGTTGCGCTCGGCGCGGGAGTAGGAGGCCTCGACCGTGGACCACGGCTCGACCAGAGCGACCTGGGCGGCGGTGGGGGCGTCGGAGACCCGCAGCATGAACTCCTCGCCCTCGTGGACGACGATCCGCTCGTCCACCACCACGTACTCCTGCAGGGCGCCCTCGAAGTTGTAGCCGAAGGCGCCGTTGGAGGCGGCGGTCGGCAGGTGCCGCCAGTCGGCCTGCACCAGCACCCGCTCCCCCACCTGGTAGTGGGTGACCTGGTCGCCGACCGCGATCACCCGTGCCACCGGCTCGTGCCCCGGCACCGTCGGCTCGGTGCTCGGGTGGTAGCTCGGCACCTGCGCGAGTTCGTCCGCCGACAGCCCGGAGACCACCGCCGACTTGCGCGGATGGTCGGCGAAGGCGTGCAGCAGCTTGGTGTCGGAGAAGCAGATGCCACAGGCCTCCACCTGCAGCAGGATCTGGGTCGGGCCGATGGCGTCCACCGGCTTGGCGGTGTTGAGGAAGACCTCGTCCTTGCCGGTGAACTGGATCGCGTACTGGGTCGCGGGGAGATCGGACATCTTCATCCTTCGGTTGCGGTCTTGCGGTGAGATCCCCGCCTTCGCGGGGATGACGGAAAATGAGCGGAACGACGGAAAGCGAGAGCGGAATGACGGTGGTGGGACGGAGAGAGCGGTGGCTGGGCGCCCAGCCCTTTCCGTCATCCCCGCGAAGGCGGGGATCTCCGATGGTTAGTTCAACATGTTCTGACCACCGGTGACGGGGACGGCCTGGCCGGTCTCGTAGGCCTGGTCGACGATGTAGTAGATCGCCTTGGCGAGGTCGGCGGGGAAGCAGCCGCGTCCCATCGGAACCTGTTTCTCGTAGTGGGCGCGCACTTCGTCGAGGGTGGTGGCACCCGGCACCTTGCCGGCCCGCAGGTACTGGACGAAGAGCCCCCGCTCCGGATCGGACCACAGCGGGCCGTCCAGGTAGTTGCCCGGGCAGATCGCGTTCACCTTCACCCCGGAGCTCACCAGCTCCAGCGCGAACGACTGGGTGAGCCCGATGCCGCCGAACTTCGAGCCGGCGTAGGCGAAGTTGGCCTTCGAGCCGACCAGCCCCGACTTGGAGTTGATCTCGATGATGTCGAACCAGGCCTGTGGACGGGCGGCGTGCTGGGCCGCCAGCACCGGCGCCACCGCCCGCACCCCGAGGAAGTAGCCGCGGTAGTTCACCGCGGTGACCAGGTCGAAGTCGGCCACCGGCTGGGTGAAGACCGACTCGGCACGCAGCACCCCGGCGTTGGAGATGAAGACGTCCAGCCCACCGAAGATCTCCACCACCTCGGCGACCGCGGCCAGGCAGGACTGCTCGTCGGAGACGTCGATCCGGACGGCGACCGCCCGGCCCGGCCCATACTGCTCACACATGACCGCGGCGTGGTGGGCGGCGCCGTCGACGTTCAGGTCGGCCAGCACCAGCGAGGCGCCCTGGGTGATCAGCTCCTGCGCGATGCCGAGGCCGAAGCCCTGGGCCGCGCCGGTGATCATCACCACTTTGCCGGCCAGCCGGCCGGCGGACGCCTGGGCGGCCACCGACTGGCGGTACGCCTCGGCCTCCCAGTTCTCGATGAAGCCGCGCTCGGCGGCGTCCATCACCTGCACCGCGCCGATCCGATCGGCGTCGCGGGCCACCCGCAGCGCGTCGGTGAAGGTGGCCAGCGCGTTCCGCGCGGCGGCCAGATCCCGGCCGGCGCCGAAGGCGACCAGCCCGGGAACCACCACGATCACCGGGTCCTTGCCGTGGGCAGTGCGGAAGGCCTCGACCGCCGCGGTGGCGGCCGCCGCCGGGTCGCCCCCCTCGCTGAGGTCGACCACGGCCGGGAGCGAACCGGCGTAGACGATTTGATCGGGGATGAGCGGCCCGCCGGTCAGGATCGCCTGCCCCGCCAGGCTGCTGGTGACCGAGCGGACGAGGTCGCCGGCGTCCGAGGTGACCACGGCCGGCCCTTCCCCGCCCAGCAGGCCACGCAGCGTCGGCGCGATGGCATTGCGGACGCGGGTGAGCTCGGTATCGGACGACCCTTCGACAAGCTCAGGGATCGTCCTGGGGTCAGCGGCCGCACTGGACTCAGCAACCGTCCTGGGCTCAGCGACCGTCCTGAGGTTCGAGATCGTCCTGGGGTCAGCCGGCGATTCCGGAGCGCCCTCCGACGATCCCTGAGCCTGTCGAAGGGTCGTTGCCCCATCGATCGCGGTCCGGATCACGCCGGTGAGCCAATCGGCGCGCTCGCGGATCTCGGCGGCCGAGTTGCCCGAGACGATGATGCCGTGGTTACGCAGCAGGGTGATCCCCGGAGCGGGACGGCCGGTCCGCGCGGTGTACGCCTCCCGCGCGGCCGCGACGCCACGGGCCAGCGGCACCCCGGGATCGATGTAGGGCACCAGCACCGCCTCGTCACCGAGCAACTCGGCGGCCAGACGCTCGGCCTCGGCATTGCAGGTCAACACGTTGGCGACCACCGGGTGGAGGTGCAGCACCAGGGCGTCCGGTATCAAGGCGTGGAAGAGAATCTCGACGCTCGGACGCCGTCCAGTGTCGCGTACCAGCGCCCGGGCCGCGGCGGCCCGCACCGGATCACCCTCGACCGGCTCGTCGGAGGCGAGGGCGTCGAGCAGGACGTCGATCCGCAGTGGCACCAGATCGTCGGCGCCCAGGGTTGCCAGCGGCACGCCGCTGGGCTTGATGTGCAGCACCCCGTCCAGCTTGACGCTGGCATTGCCGCCGCCGGCCCGGCAGTACTCCTCGTCGCCGCCGTAGTGGTTGGCGACCTCGATCAGCTGCTGCGTGAGATCCACGTTCGCTCCTGGTTCAGTTCAGAGATCCCGGGTCGTAGCCCGGGATGACGGTGGTGGGGCTGGTGGGGCTGATCAGTTCGGCGCCCAGGGCCACGAGTTCCGCAGTGCGGGTGGCGTCGCCGGTGAGGGCGCCGGTGGCGTCCACGTAGCCCGGTTCGCCGTGGGCGACCAGGTGCTGGTGGGCGGCGACCACGCAGGTGGCCGCCCAGAAGGCGGTGCGGGCGGCGTCCGGCAGCGGACCGTCGGCGCAGGCGGGCAGGTAGGGGATGCGGTCGGCGGTGTTGTGCTCGGTGCCGCCCATCACGATGATGCCGGCGGCGGTCAGGTCGCGGACGTACTCGGACACCAGGGCCGAGCGGTTGCGGCCCGGAATCAGTTCGGCGGCGAAGACGCCGCGCTCCCGCAGCCGGTCGGCCAGCGCCGCGGCCGGGTACTCGAAGGGGCTGAGCTCCTTCGCGCCGTCGGCGAGGATCGGATAGGTCGGGATGCCCCCCATCGCCAGCACGTAGGCGTAGGCGTCCGCGAAGCTCAGCGGCACCTCGGGCACGTAGCCGGGGGTGCCCGACTTCAGCAGCCGGGAGCGCAGTTCCCCCTGCAGCGCCACCGGGTCGTCCAGGTCGACAGCGGAGGGCGACCCGTACGCCGCCGCCAGAACCGCCGCCCGTTCGTCCGGCGGCAGGGCGCTCAGCGCAGCCTCGAAGGCGCTGGCGATGTGCCGCTCCTGCAACGAGACCCATTCGACCGGGACGTCGGCGCGGGCGGCGACCTCCGCCGCCACCGAGGCGGCGGTCAGGCCGGTGTCGAGCCCGTGGGCGGCGAAGTGGGCGGCCAGCTGGGCGACCATCGCCTCGGCCCGGGCGTCGTTGTCGGCCCGGATCGCGGCGGCGGTGGCGGAAGCCGCGTCCGGTCGAGGACGGAACGGGCTGATCCCCTTGCCGCAGAAGTACACCCGGCCCGGGTTCGCGGGGTCGTTGACCAGGGTGCCGGCCGCCTCGAGGTCGGGATCGAGGGTGATGAACTCCAGGCCGAAGAGCGCCACGATGCCGGCCGCCTCGGCCTGTTCGGCGAACCGGGCGTAGACCTGCTGGTCGAAGAAGTTCGAGATCCCGATCGCGGCAACGCCCTCGGCGAGGGCCGTGTCTATCGCGTCGGTCACCGTGTGGAAAGCCGAGAAGTTCGGCGGGAAGTGGACGTGGGTGTTGACCACCGGGAGGGCGGCGGGGTCACTCATGGCGCTCCTCGGGTGAGATCCCGGCCTGCGCCGGGATGACGAAAGTAGGGACGGGGAGGACGGAGGTAGGGGCGGGGACGACGGAGGTGAGGGGCCGGAACGGAGGGGAGGTCCGGGACGACGCAGAAGAGGGCCGCGATGACACCAAAGAGGGTGGGGATTGCCGTGTGCGTGTCGGTGATCGCGGGCATCGGGCTCAGGCTCCTTGGGCGAGGATGCGCTCGGCGGCGTCCCATTGGGCGGGGGTGAGGTCGAGGGCGCCGGGGGCGTAGTGGGTGAGCTCGGAGGAGGCGATCGCCACCTGGCGCAGGGCGGTCAGGTCGCCGCTCAGCGCGCCGCGGGCGCGGGCCTGCACCAGCAGGCTGCCCATGGCCGTCCCTTCCACCGGGCCGGCGACCACCGGCAGCCCCGAGGCGTCCGCGGTCAACTGGCACAGGAAGCGGTTCTGCGAGCCTCCGCCGACCACGTGCACGGTACGGATCTCGCGCCCGGCCAGGCGGCAGGCGGTGCGGATCGCGCGCCGATAGGCCAACGCCAGCGAATCCAGGATGCAGCGGGTGACGGAGGCCGGATCCTCGCCCAGCGACTGGCCGGCCTCGGCCGCCATCGCGCGCAGCCGGCCGGGCATGTCCCCCGGCGGCAGCAGCCGCTCGTCGTTCATGTCCAGGACGCAGGCCAGCCCGGGTCGGCGCTCTGCGGCGGCCAGCAGGTCGAGTAGGTCGACCGTCAGCCCCTGCGCCTCCCAGGTACGCACCGACTCGCTGAGCACCCACAGCCCCATCACGTTCTTCAGGTAGCGGACGGTGCCGTCGACGCCGAGCTCGTTGGTGAAGTTCTCCCGCCGGCTCTCCTCGCTGAGCACCGGCTCGGGCAACTCCAGCCCCACCAGCGACCAGGTGCCCGAGGAGATGAAGGCGAAATCGGCGGTCGTGGCCGGGATGGACGCCACCGCCGAGGCGGTGTCGTGGCCGCCCACCGCCACCACCGGCACCGGCTCGGCCAGCACCCCCGGCAGCGTCTCGCCCAGGATCGTGCCCGGCTCGACGAGTTCGGGCAGCACCCGGGCGGCCGGCAGACCGTAGACCTCGGCCAGGTGCGCGGTGATCTCGGGCGACCACTGCCGCCGGGCGACGTCCAGCAGCCCGGTGGTGGACGCGATCGTCACCTCGGCCGCCTGCCGCCCGCTCAGCCAGTAGGCGAACAGATCGGGCATCAGCAGGACGTGGGCCACCTCCGCCCAGTCGCCGGTGTCGGCGACCAGCTGGAAGATCGTGTTGAAGGGCATCACCTGCAGGCCGGCCCGGCGGTACAGGTCGCCGGCCGGCAGGGTCTCGAAGAGACGTTCCGGGACGCCGGCCGTCCGGTCGTCGCGGTAGTGGAAGGGCAGCCCGAGCAGCTCGCCGGCGGCGTTCAGCCGGCCGTAGTCGACCCCCCAGGTGTCCACCCCGACGGCGCCCAGCCGGCCGGCCCGCTGCTGGGCCAGCCGCAACCCGTCCGTGATGTGACCGAAGAGCGCCGGGGCGTCCCAGCGAATGCTCGACCCGGCCGGGGTCGGCCCGTTCACGAACCGGTTCATCTCCTCGAGGTGGAACCGGCCGTCGGCGAGGGTGCCCAGGATCACCCGGCCGCTGGAGGCCCCCAGGTCGGCGGCGGCGAAGGCGGCGGGCGGGTTCACGACCGCCACTCCGCTGGCTTGAAGAACTCGACTGGCATCGGCGCGTCCTTGCTCGTGACTCGTTCGCTCATCATACAGAAATCGATTTCCGTTGGTATGCCCCGCTTCGGCCGGAGGAGGAACCGGCGAGCGTTCGGCTCCCTACAACGCCGCCAGCTGGGCTTCCAGGTTGAAGACCTCGCGCAGCCGGGGCGCGGCCTGGTCGGGACGGTCCCCGGCCAGGGTCACGAAGTACGTCGCGGCCTCTGCCTCCCAGGCGGCGGTGTCGGGGTTCTGCGCCAGCGACCGCTGGGCGGCCTCGTCGTCGTCCACCTCGTAGTAGCCGATCAGCAGCCCGTCCGCACGCAGGAAGAGCGAGTAGTTGCGGCGTCCGGAGGCTTCGATCGCGCGCAGCATGGACGGCCACACCGCCCGGTGCCGCTCGACGTACTCGTCGATCAGCTCGGGCTTCACCTGCAGCTGGAAGCAGACCCGCATCAGGCGCCCCAGCCGGCCTGCGTGCCCCCGACCCGGTCGGCCGCGATCCGCGCCAGGTAGCCGGACGCGGCGAAGGCGGCCATCGGGTCGGCCGGCAGCCCCCGGCCCTCCCGCCAGGCGGCCAGATCGGCCCGCACGTCGGTGTAGAAGGCGTCCATCAGCACCTGGTTGGCGCCCAGGACGTCACCGGCGGCCTGCGCGGCGCGCAGCGCCTCGGCATCGACCAGCAGCGCCTTGGCCGTCATCTCCTGGACGTTGAGCACCGACCGGATCTGGCCGGGGATCTTGTCCTCGACGTTGTGGCACTGGTCGAGCATGAAGGCCACCGGCGAATCCGGCCCGTACCCGCCGCCGCGCACCACCTCGTAGAGGATGCGGAAGAGCTGGAACGGGTCGGCGGCCCCGACGATCAGGTCGTCGTCGGCGTAGAACCGGGAGTTGAAGTCGAAGGAGCCCAGCTTCCCCAGCCGCAGCAACTGCATCACGATGAACTCGATGTTGGTGCCGGGGGCGTGATGGCCGGTGTCGAGGCAGACCATCGCCTTCTCCCCCAGCGCCGCGCACTGGGCATACGAGGTGCCCCAGTCCGGGACGTCGGTGTGGTAGAACGCCGGCTCGAAGAACTTGTACTCCAGCACCAGCCGCTGGTCGGGCCCGAGCCGGTCGTAGATGACCGCCAAGGATTCGGCCAGCCGGTCCTGCCGTCCGCGCAGATCGGCCTGGCCGGGGTAGTTGGAGCCGTCGGCCAGCCAGATCTTCAGATCCCGGCTGCCGGTGGCGTCCATGATGTCGATGCACTCCAGGTGGTGATCGATCGCCTTGCGCCGCACCGCCGGGTCGGAATGGGTGAGCGACCCGAACTTGTAGGCGTCGTCCTGGAAGGTGTTGGAGTTGATCGTCCCCAGTTCCAGGCCGAGATCCTCGGCGTAGGAGCGTAGGGCGGCGTAGTCGTCCACCTTGTCCCAGGGGATGTGCAGCGCGACCTTCGGCGCCAGGGCCGTGTACCGGTTCACCTGGGCGGCGTCGGCGAGCTTCTCCTGGATGGTCCGGGGGGTGCCCGGGGTGCCGAACACTCTGAACCGGGTGCCCGAGTTCCCGAACGCCCAGGAGGGCAGTTCGATCGCCTGGAGGGCGAGCAGATCGGTGATCTCAGCGAAGGTGGTCATCAGTTCGTTCTTTCGAGTGCGCTAGCGGTGAGAAAGCAGGTCTGGCCGGTCGGGCCAGGGACGGTTGCCCGGCCAGCCGGGGTGGAGCCAGGGACCCTTCGACAAGCTCAGGGACCGTCCCAAGCTCAGGGATCGTTCCGCAAGCTCAGGGACCGTCCCACGAGCTCGGGGATCGTTCCCGGGCTCCACCCGTGGCGGATCAGAAGTTGAAGTTGTCGATGTTCTCGGCGTTGAACTTGAACGGGTCGCCGAGCAGCACGGTGGAATCCGCGCCGACGGTGTACTCGCCCAGCTTGCCGGCGGTGAACTTGTCACCCTCGGCGCCGGTGATCTCACCCTTGACCAGAGCCGCCGCGGCGAAGGTGGTCAGGTAGCCCAGATCCTCCGGGTTCCACAGCGCGAACTCCTTGACGGTGCCGTCCTTGACGAAGGCGCGCATGTCGTTCGGGGTGCCGAGTCCGGTGACCAGCACCTTGCCCTTGGCGTCCGAGGTCGAGATGTAGCGGGCGGCCGCGGCGATGCCGACGGTGGTCGGGGCCACGATCACCTTCAGGTTCGGGTACTTCTGCAGCAGGGCCTGGGTCTCGTCGAAGGACTTCTGATCCTGATCGTCACCGAAGACCACGTCGACCAGCTTGATGTCGGGGTGGTTCGCGGCCAGATCGGCCTTCATGGCCTCGATCCAGGCGTTCTGGTTGGTGGCGTTGGCGGTCGCCGACAGGACGGCGATCTCACCGGAGCCACCGGCCTGATCGACGGCCATCTGCACCAGCACCTTGGCGATGCCTTCGGAGGTGGCCTGGTTGATGAACAGGTCACGGCAGCCGGGGGCGTCGGAGTCGAAGGTGACGATCTTGATGCCGGCCGCCTGCGCACCCTTGATCGCGTCGCACAGCGCGGTCTGGTCGTTGGCCGAGATCTGGATCGCGTCCACCTTCTGCTGGGTGGCGGTCTCGATGTACGGCACCTGGGCGTCGGCGGCGCCCTCGGTCGGGCCGACCAGTTCGGTGGTGGCGCCGATCTCGGCGGCCGCCGCCTCGGCGCCCTTGGTCGAGGTCTCGAAGTACGGGTTGCCCAGGTTCTTGGGCAGGATCGTCATGCGCAGGCCGGCAGGAGCCTGCGAGGTCTCCCCCGTGCTCTCCGGCGACGCCGCCGGCGAGGCAGGCGTGGTTCCGCCCGGGGTGGTACAGGCGCTCACCAGCAGCAGCGCGGCAGCCGCGAAGGCGGTTGCGGTCTTGGAGTACTTCATCGGATTCCTTTCGGTTTGTCGCCGGCCGGGCCTCGCCCGCCGGAGAGTCGGGAGGAGGTCACCCGGCCGGGGTCGCTCCGGCGGCACCACCCGGTGCCGCTGTCACTTTCTTTCGACGGTTCTGGAACGAGGCGATCATCGAGCCGGCGACCACGGAGCCGATCAGCAGGACGCCGGTGATGATCTTGATGACTTCCGCGGTCACCCCGACCAGCCGCAGTGCGCTGGAGAGGGTGCCGATCAGCAGGACGCCGGCCACCACTCCGTAGAGCGCGCCGACCCCGCCGAAGACCGAGACGCCGCCGAGCACGACCGCGGCGATCACCTGGAGTTCCAGGCCGTCCCCGATGTCACCGCGGGCGGTGCCGCGCAGCAGCGTCCAGTAGATGCCGCCGAGGGCGGACATCGTCCCGGCCAGCACGAAGAGGACGATCCGGGTGCGATCCCGGTTCACCCCGGAGAAGACGGCGGCCTCGGAGTTCAGCCCGAGGGCGTAGATGCCGCGTCCGAAGGGGGTGAAGTTGAGCAGGTAGACGAACAGGGCGAGCAGGACGAGGAAGAGCACCATCAGGAAGGGGATGCCGGTGTACCCGATCTCGTACTTGGTCAGGTCGGTCCAGGCCTGCGGGAAGTCGGTGACCGACGAGGTGCCCAGCAGCCCCACCGCGATGCCGCGGAAGAGGGCCATGGTGCCGATCGTCACCGCGAGTGAGGGCAACCCGATCTTGGCCACCAGGGTGCCGTTCAGCAGCCCGCCGGCCGCCCCCACCACGAGGACGATCACCATCGCCAGTTCGAAGGGGACGCCCGAGGCGTACAGCAGGCCCAGCATCGAGCAGGAGAGGCCCACCATCGAGCCCACCGAGATGTCGATGTCGCCGGTGATCATCACCAGGGTCATCGGCAGCGCGATTAGCAGGGTGGCGAACATGTCGCGCAGCAGGTTGTAGAGGGTCAGCCGGTCGGCGAAGTACGGGATGGTCAGCGCCGCGATCAGCAGGGTGGCCAGCAGCAGGACGACGATCGCCATCTCACGGGTGACGAGGGTTCGCCACCACAGCGGCCGTCCGTATTCGCGGTAGCCCACGGTGGTCGCGCTCACGGCTCCATCCTTTCTGCGATCAGCCGCCGTTTCTGGCGGACGGAGAGCACCCGGTCGAGGATGATGGCGGCCAGGATCAGCCCGCCGACCACGGCCCGCTGCCACAGCGAGTCGATCCCCAGCACCGGCAGCGCCGAGTTGATGGTGGCCAGCAGGAAGGCGCCGAAGGCCGCGCCGGCGACCGTCCCGACCCCGCCGGTGATGGCGACGCCGCCGATCACCGCGGCGCCGATCGCCTGCAGTTCGTAGCCGGTGCCGGCGTTGGAGGCGATGGTGCCGTAGCGGGCCGCGAACATCACCCCGGCCAGGCCGGCCATCGCCCCGGAGACGACGAAGGACATCAGCGCCCGGCGGCTGACCGCCAGCCCGTAGAGTTCCGCGGCGGCCGGGGCCGAGCCGATCGCGTACAGCTCGCGTCCCGAGCGGGTGGTGTAGAGGTACCAGCCGGCGACGACCGCCACGATCACCGCGAGGATGGTCAGCGCCGGGATGCCCGCCAGCTGGGCGTTGCCGAAGGCCAGGAAGTCGGGCCCCATCTGCGAGGAGTTGATCCGGGTGGTGCCGGCCCACAGGATGTTGACGCCGCGGAAGATGTACATGGTGCCGAGGGTGATGACCATGCCGGGCACCTTCGCGATCGCCACCAGGCCGCCGTTCACCAGCCCGAGCAGCCCGCCGAAGACCGTTCCGATCAGGAACGCCAGGAAGGTCGGCATGCCCGGCCAGGCGATGTAGAGCGAGCCGATGGCGAAGGCGGTCAGCCCCATCGTCGAGCCGACCGAGAGATCGACCGAGCGGGAGATGATGACGAAGGAGACGCCGATCGCCAGCACGATGTAGATCGCCGGGTTGAGCAGCAG